>NZ_JBNYXM010000005.1:0-290201 GCF_051380665.1 Janthinobacterium lyxosi | reverse complement strand
CCCGCTACGCCGCCTAATCCGCTTCCTGTGCGTCAGACCAGCATTTTGCCTGCGGCTTCCTTCAGATTCCGCCTTGCGACGGACACCCTTGCCGTTCAGCTAGCACTTCCCCTTGCCAGGTGTGCAGAGGACTTTCACCTCCAAGTCACTCAACTAACCACCACAGTCAGTCGAGCCGCGCTCGCGCGCGTCGCGCCATGCCTGGCGCACCAAAAAAAAAGCCCGCTACGAGAGCGGGCTAAATCTATTTTCTTGGAGGAGAATAGAGGAGACAAGTGCATTATGCTGCATCGCGGCATATTGATCCAATTGATTGTTGGAATGATAGAAATACGTCAAACAGATAACTGATCGGGACGAAAAAAAACCGGCTCCGCCAGGAACCGGTTTTTTACTGCGTGAAAAGCCTTACTTCGCTGCCGTCACCGGCGTCGCCTTGGTATCCGCGCCATACGGCAAGACCTTGGACGCCATGCGGGTATCGGCCTTGATCAGCGCCACTTCGTCGGCCAGGATGCGCGCCGCTTCGTTCAGCAGCACGTCCTTGGCGCTCTTGGCGGCCGTTTCGGCGTCCAGCTCAGCGCTCAGGGCGCGCTCGTCGCCCTGCAAGCCGTCGTCCGTGCGCAAGGCGCCCTTCACGGCGGCGATCTGCCTGGCCGTCTTGCTGGCCGCTTTCGCGCCCTTCAACACGTCTTTCGGATCCGGGATCACCACCAGGTCGTCGGCAGGATTCGAAATCTGCGCGATCAGGCGTTTTTCACGGGCCTTGGCGCGCGCCTCCTGGGCGTCGCGCTCCTTGCGGCGCACGGTTTCATTGAGCGAAATCTGGTTTTCCTTGCGCTGCTTGACGACAAGAGCGATGTCATCGAGCAAATACTGGAAATCCTTGTCCTTGGCCACGCGCGCATCATGCTTCTTGTCCAGCAGTGGCACGATGTCCTTCAGGTCGCCCGTCGGCAGGTATTGCGCCGGCTTGATGGCCACCCATGGCAGGGCATTGTCATAGCTCGATTCGCCGAAGTTTTCCGCGTCCGACATGGCTGGCAGCTTGATGTCGGGGGTCACGCCGCGCAACTGCGTGGTGCCGCCATTGATGCGGAAGAACTGGGCGATGGTCATTTTCAGCTCGCCGAAACGGGCTTTCTCGCTGCCGCCGAAACGGTCGAGGTTGAACAGGGTCTGCACCGTGCCCTTGCCGAAGCTGCCTTCGCCGATGATGACGCCACGGCCGTAGTCCTGCACGGCGGCGGCGAAAATTTCAGAGGCGGAAGCCGAGCCGCGGTTGATCAGCACGCCCATCGGGCCATCCCAGGCCAGGCCGGCACTGGTATCACTCTCCACGTCGACCTTACCTTCGGCATTGCGCTGCATCACGACAGGCCCCTTGTCGATGAACAGGCCCGTCAGTTCGACGGCTTCGTTCAGCGAACCGCCGCCGTTGTTGCGCAAGTCGATCAGGACGTTGTCGACCTTGTCCTTCTTCAACTCGCCCAGCAAACGGGTGACGTCGCGCGTGGCGCTCTTGAAATCCTTGTCGCCACGGCGGCGCGCTTCGAAGTCCTGGTAGAACGTCGGCAAGGCAATCACGCCGATGCGGCGCTTGACGCCGTTTTCACGCACTTCGATGATCGATTTCTTTGCCGCCTGCTCTTCCATGCTGATTTTCTTGCGCACCAGCGGCAAGACCACGTGCTTGGCGTCCGGGCCGGCGTCGGCCGGCAGGATGTCGAGGCGCACCACGGAATCCTTGGCGCCGCGGATCAACTGCACCACGTCGTCGATGCGCATGCCCAGCACTTCGGTGATGGGGCCGCTTTCGCCCTGCCCCACGCCGACGATGCGGTCGCCCACTTTCAGCTTGCCCGACAAGCCGGCCGGGCTGCCCGGCACGACTTCGCGCACCACCGTGTATTCATCGCGCGTCTGCAGCACCGCGCCGATACCTTCCAGCGACAGGCGCATGGCGATGTCGAAGTTATCCGAAGCGCGCGGGCCCAGGTAATTGGTGTGCGGTTCGATCGACATGGCGTAGGCGTTCATGAAGATCTGGAACACGTCTTCGCTGTTGAGCTTGCGCGAACGGGTCGTGTAGCCTTCATAGCGCTTGTCCAGGGTCTCGCGGATGGCCTTGTCTTCCTTGCCCGCCAGCTTCAGGCGCAGCCAGTCGTTCTTGACGCGCTTGCGCCACAGGTCGCGCACTTCCTCGTCGCTCTTCGGCCAGGCAGCCTTTTCGCGGTCGAGCTGGTAGCTCTCGTCGGCGGCAAAGTCGAACTTGGTTTTGAGCAATTCACGCGCATACGCCATGCGCTCGTCGAAACGCTGCTGGTACAAGTTGTAGATGGCGAAAGGCGCCGTCAAGTCTTCATTGATGATGGCGTCATCGAGCTTGGTGCGCAAGGGGGCGAAGCGGTCGACGTCGGCCTGCACGAAAAACAGTTTTTCCGCGTCCAGGGACTTGAAGTAACGGTCGAAGATTTTCTCCGACATGGCGTCGTCGAGCGGCATGGCCTTGTAATGGACGCGCGTCAATACGCGCGATGCCCACAAGGCGGCCTGCGTTTGCTGGGCCAGCGGCTTCATGGGTAGCGGAGGAGCGGCGCTCTTGTCCGTCTGGGCTGCGCCAGCGTGGGCTGACAGGGCAAGCACCAGGGTGACCAGCATCATTTGCTTCTTCATCGGCTTCTCCGAAAATTAGTTGAATCAATTCCAGGCGGCGCAGATAAACATGCGCCAGCCAGCAAGACAGTAAGGGGAATACACGACTGGTCTGCATATTATTCTACAGGATACGGCCTGGCAGGCTCCCATGGAATATCAGTTTCTTCCTGGAAGCTTAAACGCGGATTAAAGGCGGCGTCTCATTCATTACAAAGTGAAACATTCGCAAGAAATCGCATCGCCCGTCAGCGATGAATATCAAGCTCCGCCATTAAAATTCAAAAAGTCAATGGGACGTTGGGATAATCCTGATGCAGGTGATGTTTTTACGCGGAAAAATGATTCCTGCGGGAAACACTTAGTAACAAAACGCAAGCAACATGATATCATCGCACCCTGAAATTTTTCTTGCCTGTGCGCGACTCCCCAAGCCGGCACACCCCCGCTTAAAGCGCATTCCCCACCAGATCTCCTCCCCGCGTGTCATGTCATGACCAGGAATGGCCGAGCTGATTACCCTTTGCCAGACTCAAACTATGCCTACAAAATCGTTCTCATCCCGCCACTGTAGTGTCGGCGGCAAGATTACCGCCTTCACGTTTGCCCTGGTCAGCCTGATCCTCGCCAGCCTGACGACCTTGATCAGTATCCGCACCTCGTCTGCCCTGGAACAGCGCGCCGAAGCGGCCGTCACCAGCGAACTCAATAGCGTCATGACGACCACGGAAGTATTTCATACCGCCATGGTCAACGAGGCGGCCAGCTTTGCGCGCCTGTTCGCGGCCGAATTTCCCGGGCCGTTCACCATCGACACGGGCGCCATGGTGGCCGTGGCCGGCAAAACCACGCCCGCTCTGGCCAACGGCAGCAAGGTGCTCAACCTCGACACGGCCCTGGTCGACCGCTACACGGCGCAAACGGGCGTGATCGCCACCATCTTTGCCGCCAGCGGCGATGAATTCGTGCGCATCAGCACCTCGCTGAAAAAGCAGGATGGCGAACGCGCCATCGGCACCCAGCTCGACCACAACCACCCCAGCTATGCACCGCTGCGCGCCAGCCAGCGCTTCATTGGCATGGCAACACTGTTTGGCAAGCAATACATCACCCAGTACGACCCCGTGCGCGATGCGGCCGGCAAGGTGGTGGGCGTGCTGTTCATCGGCCTCGATATCAGCAAGAATCTGGCCATGTTGAAAGAGAAGATTCGGCAGGTCAAGATCGGCCAGACGGGCTACATCTATATCGTCGACACGGCCCCCGGCGCCAATTACGGCCACCTGGTGCTGCACCCGAACAGCGAAGGCAAGAGCGCGCTCGAGTTCAAGGCCAGCGATGGCCGGATGTTCATCCAGGAAATGCTGGCGCAGAAAAACGGCGCCATGCGCTACACGTGGACGGCGCCGGGCGAAACGGCTGCCCTCGCGCGCGAAAAGCAGCTGTATTACCGTCAATTCAAGGATTGGCACTGGATCATCGCGGGTGGCACGTTCACGGACGAGATCACTCTTGAAGCGCGCCAGCTGCGCAACCAGCTGGCCATTTCCGGCTTCATCGCCCTGCTCGTCTTCGCCCTGCTGCTGTACTGGCTCGTGCGCACCCTCGTGTCGCGCCCGCTGGCCGCCGCCGAAACGGCCGCCGCGCAAATCGCCGCCGGCGACCTGACGGTGCACCTCGACACCAGCAGCCATGACGAAATTGGCCGCCTGCTGCGCGCCATGAACCGCATCAGCGACAACCTCTCGCAAGTGGTCAGCAATGTGCGCGGCAGCGCCGGGCAGATCGCCACGGCGTCCGGTGAAATCGCCAGCGGCAACCTGGATCTGTCGAGCCGCACGGAACAGCAAGCCAGTTCGCTGGAAGAAACGGCCGCCTCGATGGAAGAACTGAGCTCGACCGTGCGGCAGAATGTTGATCACGCTCAACAAGCGAGCAAGCTGGCGCGCGATTCGTCAACTCTGGCGGCCGAAGGCGGCGCGGCCGTGGCGCAGGTGGCCAGCACCATGGACGCCATCCGTAGCTCGTCGGGCAAGATAGCCGACATCATCGGCGTCATCGACGGCATCGCCTTCCAGACGAATATCCTGGCCTTGAACGCGGCTGTGGAAGCGGCGCGGGCCGGCGAGCAGGGACGGGGCTTTGCCGTCGTCGCCACCGAAGTGCGCACCCTGGCGCAGCGCTCGACGGCAGCGGCGAAAGACATCAAGGACTTGATCCAGGCCTCCGCCAGCACGGTGGACCTGGGCCATGCGCAAGTGAGCCAGGCCAGCGCCACCATGGACACGGTGGTGGCCAGCGTGCAGCAAGTGAGCACCATCATGGCCGAGATCGCACAGGCGAGCGAAGAGCAGCGCAGCGGCATCGAGCAAGTCAACCAGGCCATCGCCCAGATGGACCAGGTAACCCAGCAGAATGCCGCCCTGGTGGAAGAAGCGGCCGCGGCGGCAGACTCCTTGCAGGAGCAGGCGCAGGAGCTGAACCAGGTGGTGGGCGTGTTCAAGCTGTAAATGCAAGCCTGATGCTAAGATGGGGACGAATCCACCTTGCCAGGAGGCACCATGCACGACGACTATGTTTTGATTGCCCGGCTGATGATACCCACGGATGCGCACGTCATCCGCGGCTGCCTGGCAGCGGCCGGCATCGACGTGCTGCTGACGGACGACCAGCACATGCAGGCCGACATGCTGCTGGCGGCCGCCATCGGCGGCGCCCGCGTGCTGGTGCGTGAACACGATGTGGCGCGCGCCAATGACATCCTCGCCGCCTTCGAACGGGGCGATTTGGCGCTGTCGGACGATGCCGATGTAGGCATGCCCGTCGCCGAATAAGTTTACGAGTAGAAACAGCGCCCGCACGCCTGGCGGTAACTCTCGTTGCCGCCAATACTGATCTGCTCGCCTTCCTTGATGCGGCGGCCCTGCTCATCCACGCGGATATTCATCGTGGCCTTCTTGCCGCAAGTACAAATATTCTTCAATTCCTCGATATCGTCGGCCAGCGCCAGCAAATAGGCCGAACCGGGGAACGGTTCGCCCTTGAAATCCGTGCGCAAGCCGTAGCAGATGACGGGCACGCCCTTCACTTGCGCCAGCTGGTGCAGCTGCTGCACCTGGGCCGTGCTGAGAAATTGCGCTTCGTCCACCAGCAGGCAGGCGACCTGGGGAATATCGTCGAGGAAATTCGTGTCGGCATGGAAGATATCGACCTGGCGCTGCGGCCCCAGGCGCGAGGTGACGCGGCCCACGCCATAGCGGCTGTCGATGGCGGCCGTGTACAGGCGCACCTGCTGGCCCTGCTCTTCATAGTTGTGCGCGACCTGCAACAAGGCCGTCGACTTGCCCGCGTTCATCGCGGAATACCGGAAATAAAGTTTTGCCACTGCCGCCTGCCCTGTTTGTCTGGTTTTTCAGGATACTGTTTAGTACCTTTTCGAGGCGTGATTATAAATCGCAATGGTGAGCTTGCGGCAGCTTAATACGCGTGTCTTTGGCGCGGCAAGCGGGCCAAAAACGGCGCATACTCGAATCGCGCGCGCTGCAACCGATATGCGCAGGGCGCATATGCAAGCATGCAAACATTCGTTCGCCGCACTCGTCCACCCGCCTACACTGCGCGGCACGGAAGGCTGCTCGGGACACAATCCGGAGCGGCTGTTTCTCTGACAGGAGCCACCATGAATGATCGAATGCCATCCCCATCCCAGCCGCCAGCGCTATACACGCTGATCGGCAATACCCCACTGGTCGAAGTGACCAGGCTAGCCACAGGCCTGTGCCAGCTGTTCCTGAAACTGGAATCGCAAAATCCCGGCGGCTCCATCAAGGACCGTATCGGCCTGTCCATCATCGAAGCGGCCGAAGCCGACGGCCGCTTGCAGCCGGGCGGCACCATCATCGAGGCCACCGCCGGCAACACCGGCATCGGCCTGGCCCTGGTCGGCCGCATCAAGGGTTACCGCGTGATTCTCGTCGTGCCCGACAAGATGTCGACGGAAAAAGTGCTGCACCTGAAAGCCCTGGGCGCGGAAGTGCACACCACGCGCTCGGACGTGGGCAAGGGCCATCCCGAGTACTACCAGGATTACGCGGCGCGCCTGGCGCGCGAACTGCCGGGCGCCTTCTTCGCCGACCAGTTCAACAATCCCGCCAATCCGCTGGCCCACGAAACGACCACCGGACCGGAAATCTGGGAGCAAAGCGGCCATGACGTGGACGCCATCGTCGTCGGCGTCGGCTCGTCCGGCACCCTGACGGGCCTGACGCGCTACTTCCGCAAGGCGCAGCCCCAGCTCGAATTCGTGCTGGCCGATCCGCAAGGCTCCATCCTCACCGAATACATCGACACGGGCAAAGTGTCGGACACGAGCGGCTCCTGGGCCGTGGAAGGCATCGGCGAAGACTTCATTCCCTCGATTGCCGACATGGCCAGCGTGCGAAAGGCGTACACCATCACGGACCAGGAAAGTTTTGATTCCGCGCGCGCCCTCTTGCGCGCCGAAGGCATTTTAGGCGGCTCGTCCACCGGCACCCTGCTGGCCGCGGCCCTCAAATACTGCCGCGAACAGACGAGCCCCAAGCGCGTCGTCACGTTCGTCTGCGACACGGGCACGCGCTACCTGTCGAAAGTCTACAACGACGGCTGGATGCGCGACCAGGGCTTATTGCAGCGGGCCGTGTCGGGCGACTTGCGCGACCTGATCGGGCGCCGCTACGACGAGGGCGACGTGGTCAGCGTGGCGCCCGGTGACACTTTGCTCACCGCCTTCAACCGCATGCGCTCGAGCGACCTGGCGCAGCTGCCCGTCATCGACGGCGGCCAGCTGGTCGGCATCCTCGACGAATCGGACTTGCTGCTGCACGTCTCGGGCGACGCCGCGCATTTCGCATCGCTGGTGGGCGCCACCATGACGACGCAGCTCGAAACGCTGGCGCCATCGAGCGGCTTGCCCGCCTTGCGCGCCACCCTGGACCGGGGCTTGACGGCCGTCGTCGCCGACGATACCGCCTTCTATGGCCTGATCACCCGCTTCGACCTTCTTAACCACTTACGCAGGACACTATCTTGAGCCAGCACATTCCCCGCAAGAGCCATCTCGCCACCCGCGTCATCCACGCCGGCCAGTCGCCCGACCCGTCGACGGGCGCCATCATGCCGCCCATTTACGCCACCTCCACCTTCGTGCAGGACAGCCCCGGCGTGCACAAGGGCCTCGACTATGGCCGCTCGCACAATCCCACGCGCTGGGCGCTGGAACGCTGCGTGGCAGACCTGGAAGGGGGCAGCGCGGCCTTCGCGTTTGCCTCGGGCCTGGCCGCCATCTCGTCCGTGCTGGAATTGCTGGACGCCGGTAGCCACATCGTCGCCGGCGACGACATGTACGGCGGCACCTACCGTTTATTTGAGCGCGTGCGCCGGCGCTCGGCCGGCCACGAATTTACCTATGTCGATTTGACCAATCCCGAGAATCTGCTGGCCGCGCTGCGCCCCGAGACGAGGATGGTATGGGTGGAAACGCCCACCAACCCCATGCTGAAACTGGCCGACCTGCGGGCGATTGCCGACATCTGCCGCGCACGGGGCATCATCGCCGTGGCCGACAATACATTTGCCAGCCCGCTGGTGCAGCGCCCGCTGGAACATGGCTTCGACATCGTCGTGCATTCGACCACCAAGTACTTGAACGGCCACTCGGACATCATCGGCGGCATCGCCATTGTCGGCGCGGAAGCGCGCCAGGCCGAATGGCGCGAGCAGCTGGGCTTCCTGCAAAACTCGGTGGGCGCGATTGCCGGGCCATTCGACAGTTTTCTGGCCTTGCGCGGCGTGAAGACCCTGGCCATTCGCATGCAGCGCCATTGCGAAAGCGCCCTGGCGCTGGCGCAGTGGCTGGAGCAGCAGAAGGAAGTGAAAAAGGTGTTTTATCCGGGCCTGGCATCGCACCCGCAGCACGCGCTGGCGCAGCGCCAGATGGATGGTTTTGGCGGCATCATCTCCATCGACCTCGATACCGACCTGGCCGGCGCGCGCCGCTTCCTCGAGCGCTGCGAGGTGTTTGCCCTGGCCGAAAGCCTGGGCGGTGTGGAAAGCCTGATCGAGCATCCGGCCCTGATGACGCATGCCAGCATCCCGGCCGAGCAGCGGGCAACGCTGGGCATAGGCGATGGCTTGATCCGGCTGTCGGTGGGGATCGAAGACATCGAAGACCTGCGGCATGACTTGCGCACGGCGCTGGGCGCGATTTGATCGGCCCAGCTTTTATTGTCCAGGGTGGTAGCGGCGCTCTAGATGCTGCTCTACCTGCTCCGGATAAAACAGCACGTCCTTGAACGCGCCGCTTGCATACATGGCTGCCTGGTCCTTGAAGTGCGGCGAGCGCGGGTCGCCACTCTGGCCGCCCGCCAGGATGCTTTTCGCCTTGATGCGGGGGCCGAATTCCACGGCCGCCACAAAGCTGTTGCCGCGCTCGCCGTAAATTCTGCGCGTGGTGCTCTTGCTGCTCTGGCCATACGCGGCCAGCGCGCCCCAGTTGCCCGACGCGTAAGGCACGGGCAAGCTGGCTTGCGCATCGTCAAACGGCTGCGCCACGTCGCCCGTCAGGCGCTGGTAGCGGTTGATCTCGCCCCACGGCGTTTGCCAATTCCCGAAATCGCGCTGCAGCTTGGTCGCAGCGCTGGCCAATGCCGCCAGCCGTTGTACCGCCGTGACCTTGTCTGTCACCATGAAGTCGACCACGGGCACGCCCTGCTCGCGCGCCTGTTTGCCAGCCAGTTCCGCCAGTTCCTGGCCCCAGAACACGGCCAGCGAGGTGGCCGTCGACGTCAGCGAATAGCGCCAGTCCCAGGACCGCAGCAAGGCCACCTTGTCGGCCAGCGCCAGCTGTTGCGCATCGCCCGCCGGCAGCGCATCCCAAGCCGCGAACAGTGGCGGCAGCAGCGCTTCGAACGCCGTCAACTCACTGTCGTAGGAAGCGGCGATCAGGCTGTCCAGGGTAAAACCCGTTTTATTCTGGAAGACTTTGACGGCATGCAGGCCGCGCGCGTTTTCGCCATACACGGACATGTAGGCGGGATAATCGTGCTGGCGCGGGCTGTTGGCGCCGGCCGCCGAGTACGGCCAATTATTCGTATTCTGGATCCAGCCATTTTTCGGATTGAACAGGGTGATGGTTTGCGCCACCGTGTGCAGCCCTTTCCATTCCGTGGCCGGGTCGCTGCCGTCGACGGGCTGCTTCCAGTTGAAGCGCGGGTCGCGCACGGGGATGAAATTGCCGTGAAAATAGGCGATATTGCCGTCCGCATCCGCATACACGGTGTTGTTCGACGAATTCGTGCGCAGTTCCATGGTCTTGTAGAAAGCCGCGTAATCGCGCGCCTTGGTGCGCGTGTACGATTGCATGAGCGCCTTCAAGGGCGAGTGCATCAGGCGCACGGCCACCCATTTACCATCCTGCGCGCGCACGATGGGGCCGTGGTGGCTATAGTAGACCGTGATGGTTTTCGATGCCATGCCGCCGCCGGCCAGCTTGTACGGCAAGGTGATGGGCACGGCTTTCAAGGGGCGCAGGCTGCCGTCATAGCGGTAGAACCAGGCGCCATCCCGGTCGACGATGCTTTCCAGGTATTCGTCGATGACATCGCCGCCGCCCGAGGTATGCATCCAGCCGAGACGCTCGTTGAAGCCCTGGTAGACAAAGAACTGGCCCCAGGTGACGGCGCCATACGCGTTCAAGCCTTCGCCGCTGGTCATCTGCACTTCGGGACGGAAGTAAAAGGACGTGTGCGGGTTGATCATCAACAGTGCATGGCCATTTTTCGTGATGGCGGGCGCGATGGCAAAGCCGTTCGAACCGCCCGGTTCGGGGTCCAAGCCCGTCGCCAGGCTGGCCAGCGCCACAGCAACCGGCCTGGCTTGCTGGCCGTAAAACGCTTCGAGCTGCGCCAGGTTGACGGACTCGATATCGCCGCCAATGCTGCCCTCGCTGAAGCTGAGGGCCATCCACGGCTCGAAATGCGTGATCAGCCTTGGTTTGACCTGCGGGTGCGTGGCCAGGTAAAAATTCAGGCCATCGGCAAACGCATCCATCAATTTGCGCAGCCATGGCGGGCTGGCACGGTACTGGACCTGCAACTCCTGCGGATCGATGAAGAGCTTCATGCGCAGGTCGCGGTACAGTTCCCCTTCGCCCTCCACTTCCGCCAGCCGCCCCATGGCATTGATGTAGTTCAATTCCACGCGGGGGAAATCATCCTCGGCCTGCGCATACATCAGGCCAAAGACGGTATCCGCATCGCTCTTGCCTGCCACGTGGGGAATGCCCCAGTTGTCGCGCGCGATGCTGACATGGGCGGCCTGCGCCTGCCAGCGGGCCATGTCCGTGACAGAAACAGCGGGCGCGGCCAGCACCGGGGGAACGGCGACGGCGCCGCAGGCGATGACGGTGAACAAGGCACTGCGACGTAGCATGGTCAACTCCAAATCAGGACGCGTCGATCAGGGCGGCAATCCGCTGGTTCAATTCGATATTTTCCGCCTGCAGCTGCGCATTGCGCTGTTTCAAACTGGCGATCTCGCCGCGCAGGCGCTCCGTTTCGGTCGGCGCCTGGGCCGCGTTGTCCGCCCACGGCTCATTGCCCGTCTCCGGCGTGTCCTGAGATACATGCACCTTCGGCTCGCGCGGCGTGCGCGTGGCGGCGCGCTGTTCGCGGATTTCCTTGGCCGCCTGGCGCAACAGTTTTTTACCACCGGCGACGGCCGCCACCTGCTCTTCCGGCGGCAGGGAGGCCACGGTGGCCGCCGCATTGATGGAAATCGTGCCCGAGCGGACCGCTTCCACCAGTTCCGGCGAGGCCGCCTTCTGGATCTTCTCGATCTGGCTGATCTGGTTGCTGCTCAAGCGCGCCGCCTTGGCCACCTCTTCGCGCGTGCTCATGGGCGGTTTTGGCGCGTTTTCGCCGTCCGGGGCATCCTGGGCACTGACCGGGGCCGGGCTGCGCGCGGCGACGATTTCCTTCTTGCGCAAGGCCAGCACGCCGCGCTGGAAGTCCGATACGCTGCGGCGCGCCAGGTGATTGTCGATCATCCACAGCATGACATCGTCGAGCGAAGTAAAGCTGGTGTTCTGGATGGTCTTGAATTCGATGCCGTGCTGGCGGCAGATGGCGTAGCGGTTATGCCCGTCGATCAGCACGTCGTTCCACAGCACCAGCGCGTCGCGGCAGCCTTCGGCCAGCAGGCTGCGCTCGAGCGCCGCGTATTCGCTGGCGGTGAGCGGGTCGATATACGACTGCAGCACCTGATTGATAGTGATATTCATGGTTGTCCTCAATATTGCGGCGCGATGGTCCGCGCCGGCACGAATGCTACACCATCTGCCCGCCATGGCCGGGTAAAATCACGGCGGCACCGATCATCCCAATAGATCACCACACTACCGAGACCATGAAAAGAAAGTACGCCACCGCGATCGTTTTTAGCGTCGCCGCCATCGGCTTCACCTGGGTCAGCCCCTACATCGCCATGTACCGCATCAGCATTGCGGCGAAATCCGTGCGCCTGGAAACCCTGGCGCAGCAGGCCGACCTGCCCGCCGTGCGCGCCAGCGTGGCGCACCAGTTGCGGGCGGCCGGCGAAACGGCCAATGAAGAGGACTTCAAGGAAATGCTCGACACCATCGTCTCGCCGCCCGGCATCACGGTGCTGATCCTGCACGGCAAGCAGGGAGCCGATGGCAAGCGCCACGACTTCGGCATGGCTTACCGCTCGTGGAACGAAGTGGTGCTGCAGCGCAGCGGCGCCGGCCCCGCCGCCAGCCAATTTTTGCTGCGCCGGCATGGCATCTGGGACTGGAAATTGACGAATATTACCTTGCCGTCAGAATTACTCTGACGAAACTTGATCCAAAACAACACTTACTTAAACCGTCATATTGATTCTGGGAAATATTATGTAGAATGCCAACACTTCAGGCGCACCGGGTCGCCAGGCATCCGAGAGATTGCACAATGAAAAGAATGATGCTTCTCGCTGTAGTGGTACTGGTCGCGCTGGCCGGCACCTTCTATGGCAGCCCGTATTTCACCATGAACAAGATCCGCACGGCAACCATGGATGAGGATAGCCAGGCCTTGGCTGCGCAGATCGACCTGGAGCAGCTGCGCGGCAGCCTGGGGCAGCAACTGCATGCCCTGTTCTCGGCGCCGGAAGTGGCCGACGACATCAGCCCTGACGTCATCGCCCCCTTGCTCGATACCATGCTGATGCCCGAAGGCATCGTCGCCTTGATGAAGCTCAATGACCGCTACGAAAAGCCGATCGCCAAGGTCAGCGACATCAGCGGCCGCAAGCGCAACGCCAAACCCGACTACAAGCTGCGCTACACTTCCTGGGACAGCGTCGTCGTGCAGCGCGCCCACAGCAAAAGCCACATCGGCGAGCTGACCCTGACGCGCGACGGCCTGTGGCGCTGGAAGCTGGTGTCGGTGGCGCTGCCAAAGAACTTGCTGGCCGACGCGTGAAAGCGTCAGTGCCTCGTATCGGCAAACCAGCGGCTGTGCGGCACTGCTATCATCAGGTTTTGATTTCCATCGGAGGCAGCATGTCAGACCTGGTACAACACGCACTGGCCCACGCGGGCAAGCCGGCCACCACACCCTGGGTGGTGACCTTGATCAGCGGTGAAAAACTCACCGGACCCATTTTCCCGCTCAGCGACGGCTGCTATGCCATCGGCCTGGGGCAAATCAAGTATTTTGCCAGCGACAAGGTCGCCTGCCTGAATGTGTCGGGCGCGGGCGCGTTTCCCATCTGATCACGGCCCGTAAGGCCCACTATTTTCAAGGCCCTTTGCCGGCTGACCGTCTCGCAGTCCTGGCCCGCCGCCCACTGCGGCAGGGCAGTGCCCCTCGAACTGGCCGTCCGTGCTAAAAAGTTGTTTTTGGGCACGAAAATCTCATTGATTTACGAAAATTTTTGTGCAACAATTATTTTAAAGAATAATACATATACCGAATTTTATTATTAAAATTGGTTTTTACATAGCACAATCCTCACACCACGAATCCGTGTTCTGGATAGAAAAGCACTGCGTAGGGCACGACACGTTGCCACTTGTCAAGCGCAAGCACACTTTCTAATCATCATCGCGTATTTTGGGAGAGGCATCATGCATAAATTAACTGTTCGCGCCCAACTGACCCTGGCATTCGGCCTGCTGGTCTTCTTCCTCATCGGCATCTCTACCCTGTCCGTGCGGAGTTTTTCCAACTTCAACGCAGGCTTTGAGCAGTATGTCGACGGCATCATGGCGCGTGCCAATACGGCGCACCGCGTGCGTGACGCGATCGACATGCGTGCCGTGGCGGCCAGGAACCTGGTGCTGGTCTCCAAGCCGGAAGACATGGAAATCGAACGCAAACAGGTCTTGCAGGCGCAGGCCGATGTCGTCAAGAACATGCAGCGCCTGCTAGAGCTGTCGCAGGAGCCCGGGGTATCGGACGAGGTGCGCGTCATCATCAACAAGATCGACAGCATCGAAAAACGCTATGCTCCCGTGGCGCTGGCCATCGTGGACCTGGCGCTGCAAAAGAAAAACGAGCAAGCCATCGTCAAGATGAACGAGGAATGCCGTCCGCTGCTGGCCGCCCTCGTCGCTGCCAGCGATGAATATTTCGCGCTGACGGAGCAGCGCTCCGCCATCATCCTGCAGGAATATAAAGAACGCTATATTAGCAACCGGAATATCCTCATCGGCGCCAGCTTACTATCCATCGTACTGGCGGCCCTGGCGGGCTGGCTCATCACGCGTCACTTGCTCAAGGCGCTGGGCGCCGAACCGCGCCAGCTGTGCGACACCGTCAGCCTGCTTGCCGGCGGCGACCTGACAGGCAAACTCAGCGTCGCGCTGAACGATACCACCAGCGTGCTGTCGGCGCTGCAACGCATGCAGGTATCGCTGACTTCGGTAGTCTCATCCGTCCGCCAGGATTCCGACACCGTGTCTCTGGCCGCCGCAGAGATTTCCACAGGCAATAACGATCTTTCCATGCGCACGGAACAACAAGCCAGTTCACTGGAAGAAACCGCTTCCTCAATGGAAGAGCTCACCAGCACCGTGCGCAAGAATGCGGACAATGCCCGCGAAGCCAATGTGCTGGCCAGCACGGCAGCGGACGTCGCCAGCAAGGGCGGCGCCGTGGTAGGACAAGTGATGGGCACCATGGACCTGATCAGCGAATCGTCGCGCAAGATTGTCGACATCATCAGCGTCATTGACGGCATCGCCTTTCAGACCAATATACTGGCCCTGAATGCCGCCGTGGAAGCGGCGCGGGCCGGCGAACAGGGCCGCGGTTTCGCCGTCGTGGCGACCGAGGTGCGCGGCCTGGCCCAGCGCAGCGCCAGCGCGGCCAAGGAAATCAAGACGCTGATCGACGACTCCGTGAGCCGCGTCGATGCGGGCGCCAGGCTGGCGGCGCAGGCGGGCGCGACGATGTCCGAGGTAGTCGCCAGTGTCGCCCGCGTCAGCAATATCATCGCTGAAATCACGATGGCCAGCCAGGAACAGTCCGCCGGTATCGAGCAAATCAATCAGGCGGTGGCGCAGATGGATAGCGTCACGCAACAAAACGCGTCGCTGGTGGAAGAAGCGGCGGCGGCGGCCGAATCGCTGCGCGACCAGGCCAGCCACCTGGTGCAAACCGTGAGCATCTTCAAGACGCACGACGGCCAGGTGGCGGCACCCGCGCGCGCGCCTGCACCAGCACGCGCCAGCGCCAAGCCGCTGCGCCTGGTGCCGGCCAGCGGCACCGTCAAGCGCCAGGCCGCGCCTGCAAAGCATCGTCCGATGCCAACGGCAGCGGCGACGGCAGGCGATTGGGAAGAGTTTTAAGCAGGTACGGGCATGCGTCCACGCATGCCTTGCGTCACACGCGCAGGGGAAAACCGCAAGCGGTACGCCCCTGTCGCGTTGCAACAACAAGCCCCTCACGAAAAAAATCCACGGCAACTGTTGTATTTCCTGCGCCCTGATCCCGGCACTACGACAAAATGCACCCGCCTTTTTTGCGCTACCGCAGGAAACACCATCGCCATGCCCGGCCTCTTTTGCGTTCGCACAGGCCTGCCGGCACCCCACTATGCACCCGCCCGATATTGACGACAAATACGATTTTATTCACGTATTCAGTCGAAACAGATATGAATAGCCTCGCCTGGAAAATGGCATGAATACCAAAACTTTCCGTGCTAGCATGATTTTTCGTCTAGCGGACTAGCGCCAGCCTGGACCTTACGAACAACCTTGACCGACAGGAGCCGTTTCATGATGACACCGCATGCCAGCACAATACGCCACACCCTGATTGCCCTGGCAATCACTGCCGCCTTTCCCCTGCAAGCGATGGCGCAAGACAGCATCCAGGCCCCTGCCGCCGACGCGCCTGCCGCTCCGGCAGCACAGGCCGGCCCTGGCCAGCTGGAAACGGTGATCGTGACGGCACAGCGGCGCGCGGAAAACATCAAGGACGTGCCCATGTCCATCGCCACCCTGAAAGGCGACAAGCTCGACACCCTGACAGCCGGCGGCGCCGACATCCGCTTCCTCAACAGCCGCTCGCCCAGTGTCTCCGTCGAATCGGATTATGGCCGCACCTTCCCTCGCTTCTACATTCGAGGCCTGGGCAATACCGACTTCGACCTGAACGCCTCGCAGCCCGTGGGCCTGGTGATGGATGACGTGGTGCAGGAAAACGCCATGCTCAAGGGTTTTCCCGTGTTTGACGTGGACCAGGTCGAGGTGCTGCGCGGCCCGCAAGGCACCCTGTTCGGCCGCAACTCGCCGGCCGGCGTGATCAAGTTCGATTCCGCCAAGCCCGTCTTCAAGACGGAAGGCTACCTGAGCGGCGGCTTCGGCAAGGATGGCATGAAGAACCTGGAAGGCGCCTTCAACGTGCCCGTCAGCGACACCGTGGCCCTGCGCTTTTCCGGCCAGACGCAGCGCCGCGACGACCGCGTACACAACCCGCGCCCCACCGGCACGCGCGACTTCGAAGGCTATGAAGACAGCGCCGCCCGCCTGCAAGTGCTGGTCAAGCCCACGCGCGACTTCAGCGCCCTGTTCAACGTGCATGCGCGCAACCTCGATGGCACGGCCACGCTGTTCCGCGCCAACATCCTGAAACAGGGCACGAATGACCTGGTCGACAATTTCGATTATGGCTCCTACCCTACCGATGGCATCAACCGCCAGCACCTGAAAACCAAGGGTGGCAGCATGCGCCTGAAATGGGACTTGCCCGGTGTCACCCTGCATTCCATCACCGGCTACGAAAAGCTCGATTTCTTCAGCCGCGCCGACGTCGACGGCGGCTATGGCGCCGTGTACGCGCCGCCGATGGGCCCCGGCTTCATTCCTTTCGTCGTGGAAACGGCCGACGTGATCCCCAACCACAAGCAGATTTCGCAGGAATTCCGCGCCGAATCGAGCGCCAAGGGCCCGCTGCAATGGATAGGCGGCCTGTTCTACTTCAAGGAAGATATCCAGATCGACAGCATCAGCTTTGACAGCCTGGCGCCCGGCAATCCGCAAAACAGCGCGTACGCCACGCAAAACCAGAGCTCGAAGTCGTACGCGGCCTTCGGCTCGCTGAACTACACGGTCTCGGACGCCCTGAAACTGCGCGCCGGGCTGCGCTACACGAGCGACAAGAAAGATTTCTCGGCCAAGCGCGTGGAAGCGACCACCGCCGGCCCGTTCAAGCTGCACGACACCTCGCACAACGTCAGCTGGGACCTGAGCGGCACATACGTGCTGACGCCGGAAACCAATGCTTACGCGCGCATCGCCACCGGCTACCGCGCGCCATCGATGCAGGGACGCCTGAACGGCCTGTCCGACCGCCCTTCGTTTGCGGGCGCCGAAAAGGCGCTGTCCGTCGAAGCCGGCATCAAGCAAGACCTGTTCGACAAGCGCGCGCGCCTCAGCCTGGCCGTGTTCCAGTACCGTGTCAAAGACAAGCAACTGACGGCCGGTAGCGGCGCCGTCAACATGAACCAGCTGATTAACGCAGACAAGGCCACGGGCCGGGGCGTGGAACTCGATTTCCAGGCGAACCTCAGCGATTCGCTCAGCATGACCCTCGGTGGCAGCTACAACCATACGGAGATCCAGGACAAGAAGCTGTTCGTGCAAAGCTGCGGCAACGCGCAAAACAACCCGGCCAGCGGCTGCACCGTCACCGACCCGCTGGGCCCGTTCAAGGGCACGGCCTACATCGACGGCAACCCGCTGCCGCGCGCGCCGGAATGGCAAACCAATTTCACCCTGAAATACAGCATTCCCGTCGCCAATGGCGAGTTCTACGCCTACACGGACTGGTCCTACCGCACCAGCTACAACTTCTTCCTGTATGAAGCGAAGGAATACAAGGCCAAGGAACTGCTCGAAGGCGGCTTGCGCGTCGGCTACAAATGGGACCGCTATGAACTTTCCGCGTACGGCCGCAACATCACCAACCAGATCCAGTCGCTGGGCGCCATCGATTTCGACAACCTGACGGGCATCATCAACGAACCACGCACGTATGGGGTGCAGTTCAAGGCGACGTTTTGATGGCGGGTAGATAAAACCAGGCTGTTCGGCGCAAACCGGACAGCATTTTTCTCCCACCACGGCTGATACCGGGCGGTGGATGCGAGAGCATCGCTCAGGCACAAGATGGCATTACGGGCATCACCTGTGCTAGAATCTCGCCGCGCTGCCCGGATGGTGAAACTGGTAGACACTGGAGACTTAAAATCTCCCGCCTGTAAGGGCGTGCCGGTTCGATTCCGGCTCCGGGCACCAGCGCACAGAATTTGGAAACATCAAAAAAGCCATTAAACCCAATACAATCAACGGGTTAGTGGCTCTTTCTATTAATCCATATTAAACCCGACAAAAACCTGTAGCGATTACGCCAAATTTACGCCTCAACGAGAGGGAAGCATGGCGTCATTCAGGAAACGGGTTGGCGGTTGGCGGGCAGAGATCGGCATCCTCGGCACACGGGAATCTGAATCATTCAGCACCTAGACCTAGGCTGCAGCTTGGGCGTCGGAACGCGAGACCGAAATCCGGCACGGCTCCGACAGTGGCATCGCCATCGGAAAAAGCTGCGGCGACGCATTCAACAGGTACCTGGAAGAAGTCTCCATCCACAAGCGCGGCAAGCGCTGGGAAAGGCTGTGCCTCTACGCCAACGGCGAAGTGGTCATTGACGGCCAGAAAATTAAAGATATTAAACTCGCCAACGTGACACCTGAACTGCTCGGCGCCTGGCGCGATCAGCGCATGACCGGGGAACGCAAAGTCACTGCCGACAGAGCCCGCCATCCTTCACTGAGCGCAGCGCCAAGTTCGGCCATATTGTTGATCTGAGTGGACATGTCAATCCCGGTAAGCCGATGCAGCACGTTGGCGAAGAACAGCACAGTGAGCGTGATGGCCGCATGCCAGCTGTCGTGGAAGGTCAGTCCCCGCCCGCCGCCAACCCGTTTCCTGAATGACGCCATGCATCTCCCTTGCTGAGGCGTAATCATGGCGTCAATCTGGCGTAATCGCCACTGGTTTTCGTCGGGTTTAATATGGATTAATAAAAATATCAAGGCGTAAAAGAGCCACTAACCCGTTGATTGTATTGGGTTTAATGGCTTTTTTGATGTTTCCAAATTCTGTGCGCTGGTGCCCGGAGCCGGAATCGAACCGGCACGCCCTTACAGGCGGGAGATTTTAAGTCTCCAGTGTCTACCAGTTTCACCATCCGGGCAGCGCGAGCAGTCATGCAGGGCTGCGTGCGCGGGCCAGAAAAGATCGCGTCACCGGGGTCCGCCTTTTCACCGGTGGCTGGCTCCACCAGCATGGCGTCTCCCACGATCATCCATGTAATGGCGCACAACGGGGTCGCTGGAAAACGATTAAGACGCTGCGCTGGCGGCAACGGTGCAGAGTGGATGGTGCTTGCGTACCAACCAGGCTCGCACACAAAAGGCTAGCGGCACGCGCAGGCAACGAGGCGGGCGACAGTCGGAGGGCAGATGACATCAGATAGCGTCATGAAAATCTTGTAGCGTGTCGCAAACGTTCAAGACCTACTTAACTGACCAGACGATACTACCTCCATCACATGCCAAGCGAGGGAGTCTCATGAATACCGCTGCCATGCCCGTCTTGCGCGAGATTGCCGATTTATTAGTAAATGAAAATTTTCGGTGCAGGATCTGTAGCCCTCGATGAGGTAGGGAGCGCCAGCGCAACACAGGGAAATCAAACGCACTCCCGGACTCATATGTCAATTCGTAAATTTCACCGCCTGTCGGCATGTGTCCTGGCAGCCTATATATTGCTGCATCTTGTTAATCACCTGCTGGCCATTGCCGGCGCCAATGTGCACATCACTTTCATGGAGGCGACACGGCCACTGTATCGAAATGCCGTTGTCGAGCCGGTGCTGTTGGCGTGCGTGCTATTTCAATGTGGCAGCGGAATATGGATGGTGCTGCGCAGATGGAAAGTACGGTCCGGGTTCGTAGCGTGGCTGCAGGCCGGCTCAGGGATCTACCTGGCCCTGTTCCTGCTTTTTCATGTCGGTGCGATCCTGTTTGGCCGCGTCGCGCTCAAGCTCGACACCAATTTTTACTATGCCGCAGCCGGTTTTGTGCTGATGCCATATGAATTGTTCTTTGCGCCGTATTATTTCTTCGCCGTGTTTGCCCTATTCACGCACCTGGGCTGTGCCGCATATTGGCAAGTCGAAACGCACTCGCCAATGGTGCGCAGGCTCGCCATTGGCGTTCCGGCGGGAGTCGGCCTGGTGGTCGCCCTACTGATTAACCTGGCTCTAGCGGGCATGCTCCACCCGCTCGACATTCCCGCGAAATACCTGACTATTTACCAGTAAGCAGGGCGCGACCACACCGAGCCAGAGCACGCATGAAGGAAGGAATCCGAACCAAAGCATCTCCAGCCGCTATCTTTCAGGTTTCACAAGTTACCCCGTGATGGCGTACATAGTGCGCCGTCACGCTCGTTATCGAATTTTTCGGTTACGCCAGTGCCGCATCCACTCATCGCTCCCCCCTCAGTGCCCGGCACCGCCGACATTTTTGCAACAACACCCATCGTTTTGCTCCCTCCCCCGCGCCTCCCTCTACTGATATAATACTTACAATCAAGTAATACTTCGAAATGTGTGCCTCAAGGCTCCCGCAACCGTCTGTGTACCGCTAGCCCAGCCCATGAGCTCTCTTTTCGACCACGAGATCATCAAACAGCTGCACAACGGTGGCCGCTCGCGGGTATATCGCGCCAGGGCTGCCGATGGCACCGCACTGATCGTCAAGAAGCCCAATCAGCAGTTCCCTTCCTTTCAGCAACTGGCACAATTCAAGCGCGAGTATGCGATCGCGCGCCGCTGCCGCCATCCTGGCGTGGTGCATCCGCTGGCACTGCAGCTGCACGGCGGGTGCTGGACGATGATTCAGGAAGATAGCGGCGGCCAGGCGCTCGACCAGTTCTTGCGCGCGCAGGTAGCGGCGCGCAGGACGCCGGCGCAACCTGCGTTGGCGCTGGACGATTTTTTCGACATCGCGCTGCAACTGTGCGCGGCGCTGGAAGAGGTCCATCGTCATGGCGTGATCCACAAGGACATCAATCCCTCCAATCTGGTGTGGAATGCCGATCGGCGTCTGCTGCAGCTGACCGATTTCGGCATTGCTTGTGAACTGCCATACGAAAGCCATGGCATCGTCAATCTCCAGACATTGGAAGGTACGCTGCGCTACATGGCGCCGGAACAGACCGGGCGCATGAATCGGCGGGTCGACTGGCGCGCCGATTTCTATGCGCTCGGTGCCACCCTGTACGAACTGCTGACCGGCCAGGCGCCATTCGAGGCGGGCGACGAGATGGAACTCGTGCATTGCCACATTGCCCGCAGTCCCGACTGGTCGCATCCGGCGCTCGCAGGCTTGCCTGGCCAGCTGCTGGCTATCATCCAGCGCCTGCTGGAAAAAAATGCCGATCAGCGTTACCAGAGCTTACAAGGCTTGCGCAGCGACCTCGAAGCATGCCGCGCAGACAGGCCGGCGCAGGCGCTCAAGCTGTCCGACCATAACGGCCGCTTCCTTGTGCCACAAACGCTGCACGGACGCGAGGATGCCATCGCCATGCTGCTGGCGGCCTTTGAACGCAGTGCGGCCGGCACCTGCGAAATGCTGCTGGTGGCCGGCCACTCGGGCATCGGCAAGTCGGCGGTCGTCAACGAAGTACAGAAGCCCATCATCGCCCGGCGCGGCTGTTTCCTGTCTGGCAAGTTTGACCAGCTCCAGCGCGACCTGCCCTATGCCTCGCTGATCCAGGCCTTCCAGGGACTGGTGCGCCAGTTGCTGGGCCAGCCCGAAGAAACGCTGCGGCAGTGGTCCGGAAAACTGCGCGCCGCCCTGGGCAGTGGCATCGGCGTGCTGGTCGAACTGATTCCCCAGCTGGCGTTGGTCGTCGGCCCCACCGACGCGGTGCCAACATCGGCGCCGGTACAGGCCCAGCTCCGCCTGGACCGGCTTTTCCCCCGCTTCGTCGAAGTCTTCGCCTGCGCCGGGCATCCGCTGGTGCTGTTCCTGGACGACCTGCAATGGGCCGATGCGGGTACGCTGCGGATGATCGAACTGCTCATGCTCTCCTGCGACAAGTGCTGCCTGCTGTTCATCGGCGCGTACCGCGACAACGAAGTGGGCGCCACGCATCCACTCGTCGCGCTGCGCGACAAGCTGCGCGCGCGCGAGGTGCGCCTGTCCACGCTGTTACTGAGCCCCCTGAGCGAGCCGCAGGTTGCGCAAATGGTGTCGGCCACCGTGCGCGTGGCGGCACCTGACTGCGCGCCCCTGACCCGCGTTTGCTACCGCAAGACGGCCGGCAATCCATTTTTCCTCAGCCAGTTCCTGGCCTCGCTCAATGAGACGGGCCATTTGCGCTACCGGGCCGTCGACGATTGCTGGGACTGGGACCTGCCCGCGATACAACAGGCCAGGTACACGGACAACGTGGTCGAGGTGCTGCTGGAGAAAATCCGCCGCCTGCCCACGGCAACGCAGCACCTGCTGCAACTGGCCGCCTCCAGCGGCAACCGCTTCACGCTCGACACGCTCGCGCTGGCAGTGGACCGCGCGCCCCGGCACACGCAGCAAGCCTTGTGGCCGGCGCTCCATGCAGGACTGATCCAGCCGCTCGACGAACGCTATAAATACGTCAACGGCGACACCCGCGCCGGCCAAAGCGGCGTCAATTACCGATTCCTGCACGACCGCGTGCAGCAGGCAGCCTACCTGGTCGCCGATGCCGGTACCCGCGCGGCCAACCATCTTCGCATCGGCCGCCTGCTCCTGCGGCATGCGACGCCGGAGCATCAGGACGGGACACTGTTTGAAATCGTCGAACAGCTCAACGCCGGCCGTACGCTACTCGACGATGCGGGCGAGCGCGTGCAGTTGGCGGCGCTCAATCTCCAGGCCGGCGTCAAGGCACGACGCTCTGCCGCGTTCCAGGCCACGCTGGAGCACATGCGAATTGGTCTCGACCTGCTGCCGGCAGAGGCGTGGAACATCCACGCCGACCTCTGGCTCGACCTGCAGCTCGGCGCGGCCGAAGCTGCCTACCTGTGCGGCCAGTTCGATGCCGCCGAAGCGATCTATCCACTGGTGCGCACCCGCACCTTGAGCCCCTTGCTACAGGTACGCTGCATTGCCATCCAGGCGCACCAGTATCAATTGCAGGGCCGCCTGCTCGACGCCATCGCCGTGCAGCGCGACGGTCTGGCGCAGTTGAACATCGACATCCCGCACGATGTCGCGCACATGAAAGCGCGCTTCGACGAGATCCTCGCCGACATCGGGCGGCAGCCTGGCGCGCAGGCGCCCGAGACCTTGCTGACGGCCGGCGACATGTGCCAGCCGGACGCGGTGGCCGCGATGCAGATGATGCAGGGCCTGTGGATGGCCAGCTATTACGCCGGCCAGCAGGATCTCAGCGCGCTGATGGTGGTATCGATGACGCGGCTGTCCATGCAACGGGGGAACAGCGATTTCAGCGCCGTCGCCTATGTCGGCTACGCGATGATGCTTGCGCTGTACGGCGGCGACGTCGCGCGCGGCTACGACTTCGGCGCGATGGCGATGGCGCTGGCCAGGCGGCGTGCCAATCTGCAGACGCGCACACTCACGGGCCTGATGTTCGGTGCGCTCATCAGCCACTGGACGCAGCCCCTGCGCAGCTCCGATGCCCTGTACGAAGAAGCCTTTGGCTGGGCACTGGAAATCGCCGATTTCGTGCAGGTTGGCGTGGTGGTAGCCGTGCGCGCCACCGAGCGGATGATCCTCGGCGACTACCTGCCGCACCTGATGCACGACATCGAGCACGACCTGGCGCTGATGCGCGCCAACGGCCAGCAGGCGATGGCCGACTGCTGCATCGCCGCCGCGATCCAGCCAATCAAATGCCTGATGGGCCTCCTGCCCCGTCACGACAGCTACGATGATGCGACGTTCAGCGAGGCGCGTTTCCTCGCACAGTATGGCGACTCGCAGCTGTACCGCGCCTACTATTTGCAAGGAAAAATCCGCAACGCCTACCTGTTCGACGGCGCCGACGCCGAGCAGCTGGCCGGCCAGCTCGGCATCGTCACCCAGATCATGCGCGGCCAGGCCAAGGTTGCGGAGTCGAGCTTCTACGCTGCGCTGATATGGATCCGCGCCTTGCGGCGCGCCCCGGCGCGCCCCGACGCGGGCGATGTGCTGACCGTGATCGACGCACTGCAGGCGAGCCTTGACGGCTGGGCCAGTGAGGGCTCGGACAATAGCGGCGCCAAACATCTGCTGGTGATGGCCGAAATGGCACGCTACCGGGATGATCTGCAGCTGGCCACGCGCCATTACCGGCAGGCGATCGACGCCGCCGGCCTGGCAGGCTACGTCAACGTGCAAGCGCTGGGCAATGAGCTGTGCGGCGAATGCTGGTCCGAACAGGGCCACGCGCGTGTGGCCACCGTCTTCATCCAGGACGCCATCGCGCACTACGGCCAGTGGGGCGCAGAGGGCAAGGTGGCGCAACTGCGGGCGCGCCACGCCGCGCTGCTGTCACGGATGGATGGCCGCACCACGCTATCGCATGTGGGGCCACACACGCATGGCAGTTCCGCGCTCGACCTGGTGTCGCTGCTGAAAGCGGCACAGATCCTGTCGAACGAAGTCGGCTTGCGCAATGTCCTGACGCGCCTGATTTCCATCGTGTGCGAAAACGCTGGCGGGCAGGTAGCGCGTCTGCTGCTGCTGTCCGAAGGCAGCTACCAGCTGGAGGCCAATATCGATGGCGATGGCATCACTGTCCTGCAAGCGCGCCGGCTCGACCTGAACGCCGCCAGCGACCCGCAATTCCCGCTATCGCTGCTGCGCTACGTGATCCGCACTGGCGCGGAGGTGATCGAAGACAGTATCACGGGCGTCTCGCGCTTTGCCGCCGACCCGTACGTGCAGCTGCAGCGGCCGCGTGCCGTCATGTGCCTGCCGATCCGGCACGGCGGCCAGATCGACGGTATCCTGTACTTCGAGAACCGGCTTGCAGAAGCCTCGTTCACGCAGGAGCGCGTCGCGTTCCTGCGCATGCTCGGTGTACAGGCGATGATCTCGATCTCCAGCGCCAGGCTGCATGACAGCCTGGAACGGCGCGTTGCCGAACGCACGGAACAGCTGGAAGACGCCAATCGCAAACTGGCAACCTTGTCCATCACCGACGGCCTGACCGGCCTTTCGAACCGGCGCCATTTCGACGACGTGCTGCGCACCGAATGTGCGCGTGCCACGCGCGTCGGCCAGCCGCTGGCCGTCATCATGCTCGATGTCGACTACTTCAAGCTATTTAACGACCGGCATGGCCACCTTGCCGGCGACGCATGCCTGATCCGTGTCGCGCATGCGCTGGCGGCCGGCATGCGGCGCGCGGGCGACCTGACGGCGCGCTACGGCGGCGAAGAGTTTTCGATCGTGCTGCCGAACACGGGCGCAGACGAGGCGCGCCAGATCGGCGAAGCGTTGCGGCGCGCCATCGAAGATCTGGGCATCGTCCACGCGAGCACGCAGGCGCAGCAGGTGACGATCAGCGTCGGCATCGCGGTCCAGTCGGCGCCGGGCGCCGCCGATCCGGACGCCCTGTTGCGCCTGGCCGATGCCGCGCTGTACCAGGCCAAGGATGCGGGGCGCAATGGCGTGGTGCTGAGGATTCTACCGCCTGGCTGATCCGCATACGCCGCGCGCAGCGTTCAAGGCGATGGGCGGCGCCTCAGTCGCCGCCATGACTGTTATCGCGCGCCTGCTCCTGAGCCTTTTCCTGCGACGCCAAGCCGTTGAAGAAGAGGTTGAGCAGCACGGCAACGATAGCGGCCAGCAGGATGCCGCTGTGCAGCAGGGGCGACAGAGCTTTCGGCATGTGCTGCGCGTACTGCTCTGCCACCAGCGGCAGCATGCCGAAGCCGATCGACAGGGCCACGATGAACAGGTTGTTGCGGTTGCTCTTGTAGTCGACGCCGGCGAGAATGCGGATGCCGGTGGCGGCGACCATGACGAACATCACCAGCCCTGCCCCGCCCAGCACGAACGCCGGCACGGACTCGGCCGTTTGCGCGATCTTCGGGATCACCCCCATGACCAGCAGGATGAGGCCGGCCGCTACGCAGACCCAGCGGCTGCGCACGCCCGTCACGCCCACCAGGCCCACGTTTTGCGAGAACGAGGTGTACGGGAAGGTATTGAAGATGCCGCCGATCAGGGTGCCCAGGCCATCGACGCGCAAGCCGCGGCTGATATCGGCCTGCGTGATGCGCTTGTCTGTCATCTCTGCCAGCGCCAGAAACATGCCCAGCGATTCGATCATGACGACAATCATCACCAGGCTCATGGTGACGATGGCGACCACGTCGAAGGTCGGCATGCCGAACTGGAATGGCGTGACGATGGCAAAAGCCTTGGCGCTGGCCACTTTGGCAAAATCGGCCTTGCCCAGCGCAAACGACAGGGCCGTGCCGGCGATGATGCCGATCAGCACGGCGATATTCGACAGGAAACCGCGGCCATACTTGGCCACCAGCAAGATGACGGCCAGCACGAAGAAGGCGATGCCCATGTTATCCAACGCGCCGTAGCCGGGGTTGGCAATCAGGGGCACGGGACCGGCTAGTGCGGGCAAGCCGGCCGCCGTGGCGGCAGCGGCCATCTTCAGGAAGGCGGGATCGGCAATTTGCGCCATGGTGGGAGGTCCGCCCATGGCCCAGTTCACGCCCACGCGCATCAACGACACGCCGATCACGGCGATGATGCTGCCGGTAACCACGGGCGGAAACAGGGCCAGCAGGCGGCTGATGAAAGGCGCGATCAGCATGGAGACGACGCCGGCGCCGATCACGGCGCCAAAGATGCCGGTGATCCCCAGGGCCGGGTTATTCGCCATGGCCAGCATGGGACTGACTGCGGCAAAGGTCACGCCCATCATCACGGGCAGGCGAATGCCGAAGTACTTGCCTATTCCCAAGGACTGGATCAAGGTCACCAGGCCGCAACAGAACAGGTCGGCACTGATCAACGCCGCCACCTGTTCGGGCGGCAGCTTGAGGGCACGGCCGACGATCAGCGGCACGGCGATGGCGCCCGCATACATGACGAGCACGTGCTGCAAGCCCAGGGTGAACAGTTTTCCGGCTGGCAGGATTTCATCGACGGGCGATGGCGCGGCAGACGTGGTGCCGGGCACGCTGCGGTGGATGGATTTCAAACGGGGAGTGGCCATTTACGCTCCATTTCCTGGGTTACCGCGGCACGGATGGGCGCAGGTGAAAGGGAAAAGCAAGAGAAAAACGGGACGACAGGAACACGACGGTGGCCGATGATGCATGCGAAGCTCCTTGGATGGGACGACTCCAGCAAGCCATGCACGCTTCGTGCCAGGTGGAATTGTATACAGTTTGTGGCGACAAACCGGCATGACTGTGCATGATGCCTCCCTTCGCACCGATTTCGGGCGCGCCGCTTTGACCATGCACTAAAAGAGGACGCCAGCGCCGTCAACGTCGCGTCCGCACCTCCTTGACGACTGCGGCCGCATCCGCCGCCAGTTCACCGATATCCTTGTCGCGGCGCCGGTCGAACCAGCGCACGCTGGCACTCACCAGCCACCACGCAGGCAAACCGACGAGCGCCATCAGCGGTGCGGCAATGAACAGGAAGCCCGTGGCCGGATCACAGCCATACAGCGCCGCCACCGTTTGCGCGCTGTCAAACAAGCCGGGCCACCACGCCAGCACCGCCGACACCAGGACGGGACCGGCAAACGTGGCAATGATGATGCTGGAGCAAATACGGATGAGCGCCTCCTTGCAGCTGCGTGGCCACATGACCATGAAGCTGAGCAAGGTGGCAAAGAAGGCTGCCAGCAAGGGGACGCCCAGCAGCTTGACCCAGGCAGCCCCTGCGGCGGTGATATCGATATGCATGATGTGCTTTCAGTTGCGGCAAAAAAGAGCTGCGCTTGGCAGCTTGCTTGCTGTCATTCATTTGAGAAGGCGGCTTGCTGCCCTATCCTTGTGCCGGACCAAACAACGCCGCCACCAGCGGATCGCGGCGCGCCGCACCGCGTGGCCAGCTGGCCGTGCGGCGCACCTGCGGCGGCAGTTCGGCCCAGCCGTCGACCTCGTCGTCCTGTTCTCCGAACGCGTACAGGGCGGGCCGCTGGCGTCCCGGTTCCGTGCAATGGCGCTGCGCCAGGTGAATCTGTCCCATGCCGCACATGTGCCGCAAATAGCGGCTCATGGTGCCCGCATCGAGTCCCAGCAAGGCAGACAATTGTGCCGCGCTGGCCTGGCCCTGCTCGCGAATGTACTGCGCGATGCGGGCGATATGCAGCTGCGACTTCTTGCTGCGTCCCTGTAACTGGCGCCCCTGCCGTGACACCGCCCTGCTTTCCACCAACTGACTGCTGTTCAACATCTGCCTGATCTCCCATGGTGTCGCCAAGCGGCAAACGCTGTAGTGCGTTTGCGACAGGCAACGAATGGACTTTATCAATCGCTAATGTTAAAATCAAGCATTTGGTAATTTATCAAACGGTAAATTTCAGGTTTAATGTGGAGATGAATATGTATCAATACAGACGCGACCGCCTGCTGGCCCTGATCCGCGAGCATTACGACAACACGCGCAAGAAAATTTCCGACGTCAGCGGCTGGAGCGAGGCGCGCATCTCGCAAATCCTCTCGCCCACCTACCGCGAGGGGCGCGCCTTCAGCGAAAAGATCGCGCGCAAGCTGGAAGCGGACCTGCAGCTGGACAGCATGTACTTCGACCAGGGCGCCGCGCCAGACCAGGCGGCGCTGGCGGCACGCGCGCTGGCCGGCGCGCAGCCGGTGGTGGTGGTCGATGGAGAAGATGAGCGCTTCTACCCGATCCGCAAGGTGAAACTGCGCCTGTCGGCCGGCATCACGGGCTTTGCGATCGAACCGGAAACGCACGATGGCAGCACCATCAGCGTGCCGCGCAGCTGGGTCGAGCGCCATGGCTACCACCCTGAAAAACTGGTGGCGATCAAGGTCAAGGGCGAGAGCATGGAGCCGGCCCTGTACGAGGACGACGTGGTGATCATCAATACGGCCGACAACCGGCCGGCCGATGGCATTGTGTTTGCCATCAATTACGAAGGCGAACCGGTGGTCAAGCGCATGGCGCGCGACATCGGCGAATGGTGGCTGACCTCGGACAACCCGGACCAGCGCAAATACCACCGCAAGCTGTGCCGCGGCAATGAATGTCTGATCGTGGGCAGGGTCGTGCGCAAGGAAAGCGACCGCATTTGAGAACGAAGTTTATCGAATGATAAACTTCGCTTGTATCATGGCGCTTAAGCCAGCGCCGCCTGGATCTGCTGCAGCGATGCCGGATCGTCCATCGACGTCAGGTCGCCCGGGCTGCGGCCTTCGCAGATGGCCTGGATCGAGCGGCGCAGCAGCTTGCCTGAACGCGTCTTCGGCAACTGTGGCACGAACAGCACGCGCGCGGGCCGCGCCACGGCGCCCAGCTGGCGGTCAACCACGGCCATCACTTCACGCTCCAGCACCGCTTTCGCTTCGGCACTGTCGAAGCCCTGCGGGTTTTTCAGGATCACGAAGGCCATCGCCACCTGGCCTTTGAGCTTGTCTTCCACGCCCACCACCGCCACTTCCGACACGTTCGGATGGCTGGAAATGCTTTCCTCGATTTCGCGCGTGCCCAGGCGGTGGCCGGCCACGTTGATCACGTCATCGGTGCGGCCCAGGATGAAGTAATAGCCGTCCGCATCGCGCACGCCCCAGTCGAAGGTGGAATACACTTGCCGGCCGCTGAAAGTGGACCAGTAGGTGTCGACGAAACGCTCGTCATCGCCGTACACCGTCTGCATGCAGCCCGGCGGCAGCGGGCCTTCCAGCACCAGCACGCCCTTCTGGTTGGCGCCGCACTCCTCGCCCGTCGCTTCGTTGAGCAGTTTGACCTGGTAGCCGTACATGGCCAGGCCCGGGCTGCCCAGGCGCGTCGGCATATCGGCCACGCCTTTCGCCACCGACAAGATCGGCCAGCCCGTCTCCGTCTGCCAGTAGTTGTCGATGATGTCCACTTTGAGTTCATCGGCGATCCATTGCGAAGTGGTTTCATCGAGCGGCTCGCCCGCCAGATACAGCGCCTTCAATGACGACAGGTCGTGCTTGCGCATCAGTTCCACCGGGTGCTTGCGTAGCACGCGGATGGCCGTTGGCGCCGAAAACATGCGCGTGACCTTGTATTTTTCGACGATGCTCCACCAGATGCCCGCATCGGGACAGATCGGCAAACCCTCGTACAGGATGGTGGCCATGCCGGCGATCAGCGGGCCATACACGATGTAGGAATGGCCTACCACCCAGCCGATATCCGAGGTGGCAAAGAAAGTTTCACCGGCCTTGCCACAGAAGTTGTACTGCATCGACGACGCCAGCGCCACCGCATAGCCGCCTACGTCGCGCTGCACGCCCTTGGGTTTACCCGTCGTGCCCGAGGTGTACAGTACATACGACGGCTCGTTCGATTCGAGCCAGGTGACGGGCACCTGCGCGTCCAGGTGCTGCTCGCGCAGGGTCGCGTAATCGACGTCGCGGCCCGGCGTCAGTTCCATCGGCACCAGATGGCGGTCGACCAGCAGCACCTGCTGCGGCTTGTGCGCGGCGATGCGGATAGCTTCGTCGAGCAGCGGCTTGTAGGCGATCGCCTTGCCATTGCGCGAACCGGCATCGGCGGAGAACACCAGTTTGGGCTGCGCATCGTCGATGCGGCTGGCCAGGCTGTTGGCGGCAAAACCGCCGAACACCACGGAATGCACGGCGCCGATGCGGGCGCAAGCGAGCATGGCAAAGGCCGCCTCGGCGATCATCGGCATGTAAATCAAGACGCGGTCGCCCTTGACCACGCCCAGCGACTGCAACATGGCGGCGCAGCGCTCCACTTCGCGCTGCAGCTCGCGAAAACTGTAAGTGCGCTCGGTATTGGTTTCGGTGGAAATGGCGATCAGCGCGGCCGCATCGCCCTGGCTGTCTACCCAACGGTCAACGGCGTTGTGGCACAAATTGGTGGTGCCGCCGACGAACCATTTGGCGAACGGCGGACGGGAATAATCAAGCACTTGCGAAAACGGGGTATGCCAATCGATCTTTTCCGCTTCCTCGCGCCAAAAAGCGTCTGGCGTGTCGATCGAGCGTTGATAAAATGCTGCGAAATTCATGTCTCCTCCGGTATGCGTACAATCTGTATCGGGCCTGGGCGAACTGGCCTGGGCGCCGCCTTTTATGTATTCCTTGTGTACCATCTGCCTGCGTAGTTCTTCCTTTATCTGCGTACTGGTGCATCCTCCAATGATTTTTCAAACAGTTTTCTCGAGAACTCGAACATCTCCGGCTGCGCCGCCATGCAGGCGCTGCGCTCGGCGGTAATCCTGTCGCGATTCGCGGCCAGCGTGGCGCTGGTCAGCGGCATGCCGAACTGGCCGTCGTCCGGCGCGCTGTCCTCTTGCGTCATCACCCGCTGCATCACAATGTCGCCCAGTGCCTTCTTGAAGTGCCCTGCTTCCCAGTACCAGCGCGTGCTGGCGTGGCGCTGTTGTTGCGTGGGAATCGGCTCGCAGTTGTAAGGGCCAAAGCCACTGAAATCGGTCACGCTGATGCTGGCCGATGGATTTTGTTTTTTGACGGCGTCGACTTCCAGCACGACTTGCTGTTTCCACGCCTCGAACAGGGGCCACAGGCCAGCCGATTCAAACATGGCGAGAATCTGCGCGTGATAGGGATAGACCACCAGCTTGATATCGGCCTGCGTGGCCGCCATCGCCAGCAGGAAGGTACGCAAGGCTAGCAAGTCTTCAGTGGCGAGGCCACTCTTCGATTTCCTCTTGAAACTGGCGGCACTTTCCTGCGCCCGCTGGCGAAACAGCTTGTGGTAGCCATCGCGGCGCACATACGCGCCATACTCCAGCAAGGGATTGAAACCATCAGGCGACAGCGTCGCCGCCTCGCCGTCGTGCTGGATGCGCAAGGTATGCGCAGCATCGCGGACGGACGCCAGCGAAAAAAGCGTATCGAAGCGCCAGAATGGGCGCCCTTGTGCAGGCGCTGCCGCAGTCGCCGCAGGTGCAGGCAATGCCGCAACCGGATTGAGAAAATCGATGAACTCCATGCCCACGATGACGGTGCGCGGCTTGACGCCAGCCTGCAGCAATTGCGCGAACTGGCTGGCGGACGTGGCCAGGCCCGTGCCGGGAATCGCCAGGTTATAACCGGCGTCGCCCAGCGGGGCAAAAGCGCCGGCGCGCGGATCGAAGCCGATCTCGGCGCGCGAGTTCCCCAGGATGATGAATTGCGGCCGCAGGCGCAGCGCATGTTCCTGCTTGATCTGGCTTTGGTAGCGGGTCAGTCCCGGCTTGACGGCATTGAAATGGTCGCGGCGCACGATCCCGTACACACCATAAGGATCGACAATGAGCACAAAGGCACAGACGATGATGGCGCCCGACACCAGCAAGAGCAGCAGCGTAAGCAGATAAAACCTGAACGGGGAACGTGTCATGCTCACCCCTTAAAACTGAAAGTACAGGAATTCGGCGGGCCGGTTCAAGGCCAGCATGCTCGCCAGCGCCAGCGCGGCAATGGCGGCGGCCCACGCGGGCGACGCGCGCCAGGTCAGCCGGCGCAAGACGCCCTGCCCTGCCGCGGCCTGGCTTTCCTGGAAATCCAGCGCCGGCCCGAAGCGCCGCATGATTTGCTGCGTGTTGGGCATGGTGAAAACCAGCACGGCCGCCATCGCGATCCACGTCCAGCTTTCCATAAAAGCCGTGCCGCCTCCCAGATAAAAGGATACGCCCATCGAAGCCAGCATGGGCTGCACTGGCAGCAGATAGGGAGCCAGTGCATCGGGCAAGGCCAAGCCGAAGCCGCCGGCCATGCCTTTCAATATTGTCAGGGCACTGGCCATATCGGGCGCGCGGAAGAAAACCCAGGCAATGCAAACGACTGTAAAAGTAAGCAAAGTCGCCACGACATTCCCGGCACGTGTACCGGACGGCAGGCGAAGCTTGCGCGCCACCGTGCTCCAGCCCTTGTGGATGGCCAGGAAAGCGCCGTGCAACGCCCCCCAAACGAGAAAATTCCACCCGGCGCCATGCCACAAGCCGCCCAGCACCATGGTGATCATCAGGTTCAGGTAGCGCCGCACGGGGCCGCAGCGGTTGCCGCCGAGCGGAATGTACAGGTAGTCGCGCAGGAAGCGCGACAGGGTCATGTGCCAGCGGCGCCAGAATTGCGCGATATTGCGCGATTTATACGGCGAATCGAAGTTCAAAGGCAGGCGCACGCCGAACAGGCGCGACAAGCCGATGGCCATGTCGGAATAGCCGGAGAAGTCGAAATACAGCTGGAAGGTGTATGCCAACACCCCGCCCCAGGCGAGCAGCAGCGAGGGTGTGGCAGGGTCGTTGAACAGCGGCGCCGCATACGGGCCGATATTGTCGGCAATCAACACTTTTTTTGCCAGGCCGATGAAAAAGATGCTGCTGCCGATGGCGATATTCCTGGCCGAGAGGCGAAAGATGAGCCGGTCCGCGAACTGCGGCATCATTTCCTTGTGGTGCAGTACGGGGCCGGCAATCAGATGGGGGAAGTACGTGACAAACAGCAGATAGTGGACAAAACGGCTTTCCTGCACCTTGCCCTGGTAGGTATCGACCAGAAAAGCGATCTGGGTAAACGTAAAAAACGAGATCCCGATGGGCAGCACCACGTGCAGGGCGGGCAGCGGCTGCGCCATCAGCTCCGCCAGGCTGGCAACAAAGAACCCCGCATATTTGTAATAGGCGAGCAGGCCCAGGTTGGCGGCAATGGCCGCCATCAACAGACCCTTGCGATGGATGCGGCGTCCTGGCCCAAGCAGGGCTGCGCAGCCGTAATTGAAGATGACAGAGCCGAGCAGCAGCGGCAGATAGCGGTAATCCCACCAGCCATAGAAAAAAAGCGATGCCACCGCCAGCCAGGCGGCCGCCCCTAGCGGGCTACGCCGTCCCAGGATGAAAAATCCGGCCACCGTGATGGGCAAATAGGCAAACAGGAAGACGTAGGAGTTGAATAGCATCAGTTCACCAGTCAGAAGGATGGGAGGCCGCCAACGCACGCTGCACGCTGACGCGCATCGCGGCTGGCGCCTCGCCATTTTCCTTGTCGCTCAATTTCATTGCTAGCAGAAATATCAACTTATCTGCAATGCCTCTGCCCATTTGGCCCGACAGCGTCGTGTTCAGGCTAAAACGCGTCGCCGGGAACGCGTACCAACCCTTCCATCAGTACGCGCGCGCTGCGGCTCATGATGGCCTTGGTGACGCTCCATTGGCCATCGAGCAGCGCCGCTTCCGCACCCACCATCAAGGTGCCGGAAGGATGGCCGAAGCGCACGCTGTTGCGTGGCCCGCCGCCCGCCGCCAGGTTCACCAGGGTGCCGGGAATGGCTGCCGCCGTGCCGATGGCAACAGCCGCCGTGCCCATCATGGCATGGTGCAGCTTGCCCATGGACATGGCGCGCACCAGCAAGTCGATCTCGCCCGCTTCCACCCGCTTGCCGCTGGACGAGACATAGCTGGCCGGCTTGGCGACGAAGGCTACTTTCGGCGTGTGCTGGCGTTTCGCCGCTTCATCCAGGTGGGAAATCAAACCCATGCGCAGCGCGCCATGCGCGCGGATGGTCTCGAAACGGGCCAGCGCGACAGGATCACCATTGATGGCATCCTGCAGTTCCGTGCCCGTGTAGCCGATGGCATGCGCGTCGACAAAGATCGTCGGGATGCCGGCGTTGATCATCGTGACTTTCAAGGCGCCGATGCCGGGCACGTCGAGGTCATCGACCAAATTACCGGTAGGGAACATCGCCCCGCCGCCACCCTCTTCCTCGGCGGCCGGGTCGAGGAATTCCAGTTTCACTTCGGCGGCCGGGAAGGTCACGCCATCGAGCTCGAAGTCGCCCGTTTCCTGCACTTCGCCATTCGTCACGGGGACGTGGGCGATGATGGTCTTGCCGATATTGGCTTGCCAGATGCGCACCGTGGCCACGCCGTCGCGCGGCACGCGCGCAGCGTCCACCAGGCCGCTGGCAATGGCGAACGAGCCGACGGCAGCCGACAGGTTACCGCAGTTGCCGCTCCAGTCGACAAACGGCTTGTCGATGGAAACCTGGCCGAACAGATAGTCGACGTCATGCTCGGGCTTGGCGCTTTTTGCCAGGATCACCGTCTTGCTGGTGCTGGAGGTGGCGCCGCCCATGCCGTCAATCTGCTTGCCGTACGCGTCGGGGCTGCCGATCACGCGCAGCAGCAAGGCATCGCGCGCCGCGCCCGGCACTTGCGCGCTGAGCGGCAAATCCTGCAGGCGGAAGAACACGCCCTTGCTGGTGCCGCCGCGCATGTAGGTGGCGGGGATTTTGATTTGGGGTACGTGGGTCATGAGATTTCCTGAAAAGCCGGGCAGCGCGCACCTGCGCGCCACCCGGTGAGTGACGAACTGCTTACGCTGCCTTGGACGACTCGAGGAAATCTTGCGCGAAGCGTTGAAGAACGCCGCCGGCCTCATAGATCGACACCTCTTCCGCCGTATCGAGGCGGCAGGTGACGGGCACTTCGAGCGTTTCGCCGTTCTTGCGGTGGATGAGCAAAGTCAGGGTGGAGCGCGGCGTGCGCTCGCCGACGACATCGTAGGTTTCGCTACCATCGAGGCCCAGGGTCTTGCGGTTCACGCCTGGCAAAAATTCCAGCGGCAAGACGCCCATGCCCACCAAGTTGGTGCGGTGGATACGCTCGAAGCCTTCGGCCACGATGGCTTCCACGCCGGCCAGGCGCACGCCCTTGGCGGCCCAGTCGCGCGAGGATCCCTGGCCATAGTCGGCGCCGGCGATGATGATCAATGGCTGCTTGCGCTCCATGTACACCTCGATGGCTTCCCACATGCGCGAAATGGTGCCTTCCGGCTCGATGCGCGTAAGCGAACCGGCTTTCACCTTGCCATCTTCGATCACCATCTCGTTTTTCAGGGTCGGGTTGGCAAACGTGGCGCGCTGCGCCGTCAAATGGTCGCCCCGGTGCGTGGCATAGGAATTGAAGTCTTCCTCGGGCAAACCCATCTTGGCCAGGTATTCGCCGGCCGCGCTATCGAGCATGATGGCGTTCGATGGCGACAAATGGTCGGTGGTGATGTTGTCTCCCAGGACGGCCAGCGGACGCATGCCTTTCAAGGGGCGTGCGCCAGCCAGCGCGCCTTCCCAGTATGGCGGACGGCGGATGTACGTCGTCTGCGGACGCCAGTCGTACAGGGGGCTGACCTTGATACCATCGTCCACCTGCGCGGCGAACATGGGGATATACACCTTGCGGAACTGCTCCGGCTTGACGCTGGAAGCGACGATGGCGTCGATTTCCTCGTCCGACGGCCAGATATCCTTGAGCAGGACAGGCTTGCCATCCGGGGCGATGCCCAGCACGTCCTTTTCAATGTCGAAGCGGATGGTGCCGGCAATCGCGTAGGCCACCACCAGCGGCGGCGAGGCGAGGAAAGCCTGTTTCGCGTACGGGTGGATGCGGCCGTCGAAGTTGCGGTTGCCCGACAAGACAGCCGTGGCGTACAGGTCGCGCGACACCACTTCATCCTGGATGACAGGGTCGAGCGCGCCCGACATGCCGTTGCACGAGGTGCAGGCAAACGCCACCACGCCAAAGCCCAATGTTTCCAGCTCCGGCAGCAAGCCCGCTTCCTGCAGATACAGTTCCACGGTTTTCGAGCCGGGCGCCAGCGACGATTTGACCCATGGCTTGCGCGTCAGGCCCAGGCGGTTCGCATTGCGCGCGATCAGGCCGGCAGCAATCATGTTGCGCGGGTTGTTCGTGTTGGTGCAGCTGGTGATGGCCGCGATGATGACGGCGCCGTCCGGCATCTTGCCCGGTTCGTTTTCCACCACGCCGGAAATCCCCCGCGCGGCCAGTTCCGACGTCGGCACGCGGTTGTGCGGATTCGACGGCCCGGCGATATTGCGCACGACAGATGACAGGTCGAAGCTCAAGACGCGCTCGTACTGCGCGTCGACCAGGCTGTCGGCCCACAGGCCCGTTTCCTTCGCATACAGCTCCACCAGCTTCACCAGCTCGTCGTCGCGGCCCGTCAGCTTCAGATACTTGATGGTTTGCGCGTCGATGTAGAACATGGCGGCCGTGGCGCCAAATTCCGGCGCCATGTTGGAAATCGTGGCGCGGTCGCCCAGGGTCAGGTGCGAAGCGCCCTCGCCAAAGAACTCCAGGTAGGACGAGACGACCTTCTGCTTGCGCAAAAATTCCGTCAGCGCCAGCACCGTGTCCGTGGCCGTGATGCCCGGCTGCGGCTTGCCCGTCAGCTTGACGCCGATGATGTCGGGCAAACGCATCCACGAAGCGCGGCCCAGCATCACGCTTTCCGCTTCCAGTCCACCCACGCCGATGGCGATCACGCCCAGCGCATCGACCATCGGCGTATGCGAATCCGTGCCCACCAGGGTGTCGGGATAGGCTACGCCATCCTGCACCTGGATCACGGGCGACATGCGCTCCAGATTGATCTGGTGCAAGATGCCGTTGCCTGGCGGAATCACGTCAACGTTCTTGAACGCTTTCTTGGTCCAGTCGATGAAGTCGAAACGGTCTTCGTTGCGGCGGTCTTCGATGGCGCGGTTCTTGGCAAAGGCATCAGGATCGAAGCCGCCGCATTCGACGGCCAGCGAATGGTCGACCACCAGCTGCGTCGGCACGACGGGATTGACCAGGGCCGGGTCGCCGCCCTGGGCCGCGATGGCGTCGCGCAGGCCTGCCAGGTCGACCAGGGCCGTCTGGCCCAGGATGTCATGGCAGACGACGCGGGCGGGGAACCATGGAAAGTCCAGGTCGCGGCGACGTTCGATGAACTGGCTCAGGGAAGCATTCAAGGTGGCCGGGTCGCAGCGGCGCACCAGGTTTTCGGCCAGCACGCGCGAGGTGTAGGGCAAGGTGGCGTAGGCGCCTGGCTGGATCGCATCGACGGCGGCACGCGTGTCGAAATAGTCTAGCTGGGTGCCCGGCAAGGGTTTGCGGTGCAGCGTATTCATATTAATACTCATGTTGGCACTCATTATTTGCGGTCCTTGATCGGCACAAATTCCAGATCTTCCGGGCCGACATAGTTGGCGCTCGGACGGATGATCTTATTGTCGATGCGCTGCTCGATGATGTGGGCGGCCCAGCCCGAGGTGCGCGAGATGACGAACAGCGGCGTAAACATCGCCGTCGGCACGCCCATCATGTGGTAGGACACGGCCGAGAACCAGTCCAGGTTAGGGAACATATTCTTGATTTCCCACATGACCGATTCCAGGCGCTCGGCGATGTCGAACATTTTCGTGGAACCCGCCTCCTGCGACAGCGAACGGGCCACTTCCTTGATGACCTTGTTGCGCGGATCGGAAATCGTATAGACGGGGTGGCCGAAGCCGATCACCACTTCCTTGTTGGACACGCGCTCGCGGATGTCCGCTTCCGCTTCATCGGCATTGTCGTAGCGCTTCTGGATGTCCAGCGCCACTTCGTTCGCGCCGCCGTGTTTCGGGCCGCGCAGCGCGCCGATGGCGCCCGTGATGGCCGAATGGATGTCCGAACCCGTGCCGGCGATGACGCGGCTGGTGAAGGTCGAGGCGTTGAATTCGTGTTCCGCGTACAGAATCAGCGAGGTGTGCATGGCTTTTTCCCACGACGCCGACGGCTTTTCGCCGTGCAGCAGGTGCAGGAAGTGGCCGCCGATCGAGTCGTCGTCCGTTTCCACTTCGATGCGCTTGCCATTATGGCTGTAGTGGTACCAATACAGCAGCATGGAGCCGAACGACGCCATCAGGCGGTCGGCGATGTCGCGCGCGCCAGGCGCATTATGGTCGTCTTTTTCAGGCAAGGTACAGCCCAGCACCGACACGCCCGTGCGCATCACGTCCATCGGGTGGGCGGCGGCCGGCAGCGCTTCCAGGGCCGACTTGACAGCCGACGGCAGGCCGCGCAGGGATTTCAGCTTGGCCTTGTAGCCTTTCAGTTCGGCCGCCGTGGGCAGCTTGCCGTGCACCAGCAGGTAGGCGATTTCCTCGAATTCGCAGCTGTCGGCCACGTCCAGGATGTCATAGCCGCGGTAGTGCAAATCGTTGCCGGTCTTGCCGACCGAGCACAGCGCCGTGTTGCCGGCGGTAACGCCGGACAGGGCGACGGATTTTTTAGGCTTGAAAGTAGCGACTTGCGGTGCGGTCATTGTGTTCTCCAGATTGAATAGTCTCGGGTGCGTCACTGCGGGACCGGCATGCGGTCCCTGCTTCTTTACTTATTTCTTTTGCGCGGCGAACAGGGCATCGAGCTTTTGCTCGAAGTCGTGGTAATTGATCGATTCATACAGCTCCATGCGCGTCTGCATGGTGTCGACGACATTCTTTTGCGTGCCGTCGCGGCGCAGGGCACGGTAGACGTTGTCGGCAGCCTTGTTCATGGCGCGGAAGGCCGACAGCGGATACAGGGCCAGGCCCACGTGGGCGCTGCGCAGCTCGTCCAGCGTGAACAGCGGCGTGTCGCCAAATTCCGTGATATTGGCCAGGATAGGCACATTGACGGCCTTGGCGAACGTGGCGTACATCTCCAGGTCCGTGATGGCTTCAGGGAAGATCATGTCGGCGCCCGCCTCGACGCAGGCGACGGCGCGTTCCAGTGCCGCTTCCAGGCCATCGACGGCCAGCGCATCGGTGCGCGCCATGATGACGAAGTTGGGGTCCGTGCGCGCATCGACGGCTGCCTTGATGCGGTCGACCATTTCTTCCTTGCTCACGATTTCCTTGCCCGGACGGTGGCCGCAGCGCTTGGCGCCCACCTGATCTTCGATGTGCAGGCCGGCGGCGCCGAACTTGATCATCGATTTCACCGTGCGCGCCACATTGAAGGCGGACGAACCGAAGCCCGTGTCGGCATCGACCAGCAGCGGCAGGTCGCACACGTCGGTGATGCGACGGATATCGGTCAGCACGTCGTCCAGACTGGAAATACCCAGATCGGGCAAGCCCAGCGAGCCGGCCGCGACACCGCCGCCGGACAGATAAATGGCTTTATAGCCGGCGCGCTTGGCCAGCAAGGCGTGGTTGGCATTGATGGCGCCGACGACTTGCAACGGGGATTCTTCCTGGACGGCCTTGCGGAATGCAGCACCTGCGGAGTATTGAGTCATGTGTTCACCTTATGGGATTCGGGTCGTCCCGAATGTTTCATGGACTTGCTATGAGTATCAGTATTGCAAATGCCGTGCCAGGGCCATGCGCTCGCCCAAAAAGTGCGCTACAACACAGTGCAATACGAGGGAAACGGCCAGGCAGCAGCGTGGCGCGCGCTGTCACGCAAGGGAACAGGATGTGATGCCCGATAGTCGCGATGTTTCAATTACGTTTCAACTATTTCATATGAAACATCATATTGAAACATGCAACAGGCCGTGGATTTAGCTGGATGGGCGCAGACCTTGCAGCGCGCCAAACGCAACACAGCCGGCGGGCGCCGGCTGCAGGAACACAATGAAACTGAAAAAACAAAAAAACTAGGCCAGCCGCACCAGCGGGTTGGCGATGATGTTGTCGATCTGGCGCACGGCTTCCTCGCAGGCGGCGGCAATGGCGCCATCCTCGTCGTCGCGCACGAACTGCATGGTCGAGCCTTCGAACACTTCCAGGCCTTCCGCGGTGGCGCGTTCGATGTCGCAACTTGCCGACCATTTGCCATCGGTGGTGGGCACGACCAGGGGAACGATTTCCCAGCCTTTATAGTGAATTTTAGAACTGCTTTCCATGGGGTGCCTCCTTGTGACTGACTCAATAGTGGAAATCGTAGCATGAAGCGCGACTGGCAGCGATGTGTTTCAGGCACCAACACGTAGTCAGGCTCACTTTTCGGGCTAAACGATTTACGCTGACTCAAGGACGCAGCAGATTATCCACTTCCGTCCTGGCCACTTCCAGGCCGGCCGTGCAAGCCGTCTCGGGCGCCGCATAGCCGCCCAGGGTGCGGCTGCGCGTGATCGCTTGCGCCGCGCTCTCGCCTTCGCGCTGCAGGCGGTAGGTAAAATCCCATAAATCGTCGTTGTCCTTTTGCGGGGTCACCGAAATCGTAAAACCGCGGTACTCTTCGCTGCGTGCAGTGATATCGTTCATGAATTCCTCCTTGTCAGAATGAGGTTACCACGCAGCAAGCGCCAGGGCGTGCACGACTGCGACGGGCGCATGCATGCCCGCTTATCTGTTTTTCGCATGTTTAATCTCAATTTCCAACATTTTTTAGCGCACCCTGGCGATATAATGCCCTTCCCTGTCCGTACTTTGCCGCCGCGATGACCCCACAAATCCAAGCTTTCTTCGACCCCGCCACCGCCACCGTCACCTATGTCGTCTACGCAGCGGATGGCCAGGACTGCGCCATCATCGATTCCGTGCTCGACTACGACCCCAAGGCGGGCCGTACCTCGACTACGTCGGCCGACAAGGTGATCGCCTTCGTGCGTGAACATGGCTTGCAATGCCGCTGGTTGCTGGAAACCCATGCGCATGCCGACCACCTGTCCGCCGCGCCCTACCTGCAGCAGCAGGTGGGCGGCGACGTGGCCATCGGCGCCGCCATCCAGACGGTGCAGCAAGCCTTCGCTGCCGTCTACCACCAGGATGACGCCAAGGCCGACGGCTCGCAGTTCGACCAACTGTTCGCGCCCGACCAGGTGTTTCATATTGGCAAGCTGGAAGTGCGCGCCCTGCACGTGCCCGGCCATACGCCGGCCGACCTGGCCTACCAGATCGGCGACGCCGTCTTCGTGGGCGACACCCTGTTCATGCCGGACGTGGGTTCGGCCCGCTGCGACTTTCCAGGCGGCTCCGCGTCCCTGCTGTACCGCTCCGTGCAGCGCCTGCTGTCGCTGCCGCCGCAAACCAGGCTGTTCATGTGCCACGACTACCCGCCCAACGGCCGCGCGCCGCGCTGGGAAGTGACGGTGGCCGAACAGCGCGCCAGCAACATCCACTTGCGCGACGGCATCACGGAAGAACAATTCGTGGCCATGCGCACGGGCCGCGACGCCACCCTCGACATGCCGACCCTGATCCTGCCCGCCATCCAGGTCAACATCAACGCGGGCAAGCTGCCCGAGCCGGAAGACAACGGCGTGCGCTACCTGAAGATACCGCTGAACGCGATCTGATTCCCTCGGCACTCCCCGCCCGCCGCGCCTCCTTTCTTGACACCACGCAAGTCCCGCCCCAGGCAATCCGCATACAGTGCAGATTGCCTGAGCTTGCTTGGGCGCAGCTGTTTCTGCTTTCCCATCCTGGATGGAGCGCCCGCCTGTCGCCCGACCCTACGCTCGATACCAATTGCATCCTGCTCGCCGAAGCCGAAGGCACGACGCTGTTCAGCCACGCGCTGTTCAAGGCCGTCACGCGCTTGCCGCGCCCCGGCATCGTCATCTTCGTGCATGGCGTCAATTCCGACGGCGAATGGTATGAGCAGGCCGAACAAGGCCTGTGCGCCGGCCTGAATGCGCGCCTGAAGCGCCGCGATGAGTATCTGGTCATCCCTGGCCCGGCCGCCGGGCAGATGAAGGCCGCCACTTACACCCGCGAATTGACAGATGACATTTTCCTCAACCCCAAGCGCAATGCCACCACCTTCCTGCAGGCGGGCGACGCCAATTCGCCCGTGATCCGCTTTCGCTAGGGCTACAAAGCCAACGGCGAGGAATTGCAGGCATTTGGCGACGGCATCTATCTCAACGAAAGAAATTATTGGGGCGGCGGGCCGTTCGCCAACGGCTGCAGCGCCCTGCCGGATCTGTGGAGCCAGGGCTTGTCCGAGGAACTGTTCCTGTGGATGCATATCCAGCACATGAACCCGACGAATGACCGGCAAGTGTATGCCTGTCCGCCGCGCCCGTATTTTGTGTTCGCCGCCTGGCGTCTGGCGCGTCTCGTGCAATCGATCAGGGCGTACCAGCACGACGCACCCGTCACCATCGTCTGCCATAGCCAGGGCAATATGGCGGCCATGGCGGCCGCCTTTCTCGGTGAAACGCTGGGCGCTTCCGCCGTGGCCGACAGTTATGTGCTGTGCAACCCGCCCTACAGCTTGCTCGACAGCAATTTTACGGAAAACTGGGTCAGCGGCCATTTGAAGGATGAGCATGGCAACACGGGCCGGCAAAAAGTACGCAGCGCGCACGCAAACCCTGCAGGCGTTTTTCAACATCCTGCGCACCCGTTCGACAATGCAGCAGGATGCGGCCTTTGTCGACGAGTTCAGCGCCAATCGCAAGCCTGAACGCAAGGACAGCTATACGGCCGCGTTCGACCGCGCAGACTACGGTTTGCATGGTTCCACCTATGGCAGGGTCACCCTGTATTTCAATCCGCACGACCACGTGATTTCCGCCACGCCCGTGCAGGGCATAGGCTGGCGCGGCATGTCGGCACAGGAAATTGCCGATACGGGCGGCGAAGGCGTCTTCACCCAGCGCGTGTTTGCGCAAAATCACCTTGTCGGCCAGGAAAATGAAAAGGACTACGATATCTCGCAGCGCAATGGCCAGCCCTTGACACCGGACAGCATCGATTTCTGACACCCGCATTCGCTGGTCGCCGAATACTCGATCGCAAAGGACATGCGGGCCAGCAAAGGCATCGGGCGCAAGATACTGACCTTTTAATTCGCCCCCATCGTCATCATTCTCGCCAAGACTGCCGGCACGCGCATCAACGCCCTGCCGCCCAAGTCCTGGCGGCTGCCGATGAAGGCACCCAGGCTGCCCGAGGCATTCCTGCCACGCTCGACACGCCTTGCCGACACCAGCGAACAATTTGACGAAGACTGCGATGCCCCGGCCGACTCCCTGCACAAGGACCGCGCCGCCGAAGCCGAAGACGCGTACGCGCCTTACCGTTCCCAGGGCAAGGGCGATGCGCAAGCAGAGGCGGCACTGCGCTACGAACAGAATGGCATGCTGCACATGCAGGCCAGGCGCGACGGCTGGGTCGAAAAAGGCAAGCCTGTGACGGCGGTGGACAAGCCGGAAGAGGCTTCCAAGGATTTCAATGCCTGGCGCAAGAACGAAATCCAGAGCTACCTGGCCGCCAATATCGACACCCACGCCACCGATCACTCGACCATCATGGCCAATCCCGAGCATGCGCAGAAGGCGCTGGCGTATGACGTGGCGGTGGGGGTATGCACGATCAGGCAGGAGGCATTGCGGAAGTTACGGGTTGCGGCGGATTGGAGGTTGTTAGAGCCTCTCAATGCTACCGATGATAGCGCCGAGTTTTTTGAATATTACGACAGCGGAGAATTCAAAAAAACATCTTTATACAAATGGGCTAACGCCAAAGACAGCCCTGCCAGAAAACCAAAAAGCATCGTTGACGAACGCCAGAATGCCAAGCCTGCCGACACTTCCACCAATTTTGCGCTGAGGGCTGACGGTGCGTAAGTTCATTGCCACGCCACGCCAGCGACTGGCCTGGGCGCTCACCACATTTCTCTTCGTCATTTTCCTGGCACTTTGCTTCACCTTGCCGGGCTATGCCAGTCACCAGCACGTCAATTCACCTGGAGACCTCATGAAACAGTTCCTTGCCTTGCCCATGCTCGCCGCTTTCTCCATGTTTGCGCTATTGACAGCCTGCGCCGTGTAGCCTGCGCAGAAAGAAGAAGCTCTATCCGAAATCACTGCCCATGTTCCATTCCAGGCACAAGTCCTAGGGCTGCAGTGGCTCAAGCCGCTGCAGCGGCTCGACTATCCGACCGAGTGGCAGCTGCTATGGACGTTGGGATTGGCCAAGCCCAACGAAAATGACAATATGGTCAGGACGGATCCCAGGGGCTTCAGTACCTTGCAGGCAGTCGCCCCCATTGCTCACGATCTCGATGGCACGGAAACGTTCAAAGGCTATCACCATAAATATCTGCGCGAACTAATGACCAATTTCCACGATATTTACTATTCCAGCCCCACCCACTTCTATTCAGCATCGGCAATACCAATTTCCCCGCCCTCTGGACCCGCGCCACGCCACCCGACGTGCGCATCACCGTGGGCGGCAACAATGCAGGCTTCACTTCCCTGCAAGCCGCGCTGGCCTACCTGGAAGCGCATCCGAAGGCAACCGTATGGGTGATGAACTGGGATGCGCCGAGCCGGCCGAAAACCATGCAGATCAATGAAAACCTGGTGCTGCTGGTGCTGGCCGGCCCCGATTACAAGACGGAACGGGCGGTGCTGGAGTGGATAGGCTCTCCGGCCACGAAAAGCGTGGCTGATTTTGAACTGGCCAAGGACAAGCCGCCACGCGCCGTGCAGGCCTGGCAGGCGGTATTTGCCGAGGCGGCGCGCCATGGCGGCAAACAGAGACCGATATTGGCTACGTCATCCACGACGCCAACAGGACCCTGCCCACCGCCTCCGATCGGCTGGGCCAGCTGGCGCAGGCGCTGACCCTGGAAGCACCGGGCTTCGACTTCCTGCCGCAGACCTTCAATACGCCGGCGCTGCTGGGCGAGATGGGTGCCGGCACGGCGCTGACCAACGTGGCCCTGGGTATCGCCCATGCGAACCACCTCGGCAAGCCCGTGCTGGTGACGGGCACCAGCGATCCTGACAGCGCTACCTGCGTGCTGGTTTCGCCGCCGGCCACGGTGCGCCCGATCGACCACGACAAGCCATGGTTCCGCGCGCGCGGCGAAAACAATGCCTACTTGCCGTGGTGGGGCATCCGCCACGATGCGGCGGACGACATGCAGGGTTACTCGGAATAAGGTGGCAGGCGCCGCCCCATTACTCCGGCTGTTCCGGCGCGCGCCCGATCTCGCCATCGATATTGGCCAGGAACCAGGCCAGCGACGACATCAGCGCCACGTTGCGCTTCAGGTTCTCCGGGTCGACCTTGTCCAGCGTGTCGGCCGGCGTGTGGTGATAGTGAAAATAGCTATGGCTGTCGACCAGCGGCTCGAAACTGGGCACGCCGCCCGTTTCCAGGCGGTGCAAGTCGCCCGTGCCCAGCGCGTCGCGTCGCGTGAACGCGTGCGCGCCCATCGGCTGCAGGGCGGCACGCAGCGGGGCGAACAGTTTTTCCGACTTCGGTCCCACGCTGGCGAGGATGCCGAACGGGCGACCGGCGCCGCTGTCCATCTCGATGGCCGCATATTGCTTGCCCAGCGCCTGCTTGTGGGCGTCGAAATACGCCTGGCCGCCGCGCCCGCCGTTTTCCTCGTTCATCCAGGCGATCACGCGGATGGTGCGGCGCGGGCGGTAGTCGAGTTTTTTCAAGGTTTCCACCACACCCATGGCCGCCACCACGCCGGCGCCGTCATCGTGTGCGCCCGTCGCCAGGTCCCAGGAGTCGAGGTGGCCCGAGACCACCACCACTTCATCGGCCTTGTCCGTGCCCGGCCAGTCGGCGATCACGTTGTAGCTGTCCGCGTCGGGCAGGTTTTGCGGCGTCAACGTCAGGTGCATTTTCATCGGGCCGCGCGCGGCCAGGCGGCCGATCAGCAAGGCGTCTTCCACCGTGACGGCGGCCGCTGGAATGCGTTTATTGTCATCGAGTCCCGTGGCGCCCGCGTGCGGGATGCGGAAGTTCGCACCGCCGATCGAGCGCACCAGCGCGGCGGCCGCGCCCAGGTCGGCCGCCGCCTTGGGGCCGAGGAAACGCGCGCGCGAACCCTGGCCATAGGTGACGCCGGCCAGGCCCCGCTCGGCCATCTCCTGGTCGAACGGCGTATCGATCAGCACGATGGCCCCCTTCACTTCCGACGCGCGCGCCTTGAGTTCTTCCAGGCTCCTGACGATGATCACGGGCGCCGTCAGGCCGGCGGCCGGCGTGGCGCCCGAGCCGCCCAGGGCGGTGAGCACCACGCGCTGCGACACGCCCTGCGGACGGCCCGCATAGTCGACAATTTCCGCCGTTTCCACGCCACGCACCCAGTGCGGCACTTTCACGGGCTGCAAGGTGACCTTGGCGCCCAGCTGGCGCATGGTCTCGGCCACCTGCTGCACGGCGGCGGCCGCGCCGGCGGAACCGGACAGGCGCGGGCCGATCAAATCCGTCATGTCGGCCAGGCGGGCATATGCCCAATCGCTTTGCAGCGCCGTGTCGCGCACCTGCGCCAGCGCCTGCGGCGCATTGCCTGGCGCGGTGGCAAAGGCACCAGAGCTGGTGACGCAGCCGAGGGCGATGCCAATGGCGATGGGCAAAGAAGAACGGCGCAGTGGCGCGCCAGTCAGAATGGTATGCATGTGATTTCAGTTCCAGTCAACAAGGTCGAAGCGGGTACGCCGTGGCCATGGGCAAGGCGCGACTTTTTCTACGATAGCGTATTTATTCTGTCATTGCAGCAACTTTTACGGGATCGATTGCCTCTTTCCCCAAGAGTCGATTACCATCAAGATCGTGATCGCTACCGGAAACCGCCATGCTCAAGGGAACACTCTGTACCATCCGGCATTTGCAGGCCGCCGACCTGAATACCTATATTTCTCTCGTCAACGACCTGCCCTCGCGCGGCGAGTTTTTTTCGATGCAGTTCAAGTCGCCCGAGGCCATGCGGCGCGACTTCCTGCAATCGGGCTTTGTCACCGAGGACAGCGAATTGTTCCTCATCGAAGATCATGCCCAGCATATCATCGGCACGATCACGCACTTCAAGAGTCGCACGCCAGCTTCGCGCGAGATCGGTTACCGCCTGTTCGACCGGCAGCGGGACGGACAGGGCTACATCAGCGAAGCGACGCGCCTGGTAATCGACTACCTGTTCAACGCCTATCCGTATCACCGGCTGGAACTGCTGATGGATCCACTCAACATCGGCTCCGAGCGCATCGCGCAAAAGAACGGTTTTACCCAGGAAGGCTTGATGCGCCAGGCTTTCTTTATCAACGGAGTGATGCGCGATGTCAAAATGTACAGTCTGCTGCGTCCCGAATGGCAGGCGCGCCTGCGCTGACTTGTTACCGTCTGGGCAGGATTGTAATAAGTTGTATTAGACGTGGAACAAGCGGGGAGCAGCAGATATAGTCCAGTTCATGCAGATCATCGTGATCTCGCCGGAATGGAAGGAAATGCCATGTTGAACAAGAAACTCCTGGGTGCGGTAATGGTAGCGGCAGTGGCTGTGTCTTCGGCCGCAGTCGCCGGTGACCGCGACTTCAATACCGTTGCAGGCGCTGTCGTCGGAGCGGCTATTGGCAACAGCACCGGCGGCCGTAACGGCGCGATCGTCGGTGGCGTACTTGGCGCAGCCGTCGGCAACAGCATCAGCACGAATGACCGCTATTACGACCGTGGCGGCTATCGCGGCGGTTACCGTGAAACGTATTATCAGCCCGCACCACAGCCCGTCTATTATCAGCCTGCGCCTCAGCCCGTTTACTACCAGCCTGCGCCGCAGCCTGTGTATTACGCGCCGCCACCGCGCTACTACGGCCCGCCGGCTGTCGTCTACGTGCAACCGGGACGCGGCTACTACCGCGACCATGGCCGCCGCGACTACTATGACCGCGGCCACGGCCACGGTCATGGCTGGGGCCATCGCCGTTAAGCACTGCCCTGCACCATAGAAAACCTGCGCCAGCCTGTTGCCGCAGGTTTTTTTGTGCGACAAGCAAGGTATCACCGACGCACAATTTCGGCTAAGCTGTGTCCCATGATCAACATTGCTGGCCGCCTGGACCGCTCCAACCGATGCATTTACTCAAAGACGCGCTAGACTTCGGCCCCTGGCTCGATGCCGCCGCTGGCAGCAGCGTGGGCGCCGGCCCCGTACCGCGGCGCGAGAATCAGGATAACTTCCTGCTGATCGATGCCAGCGGCCACGCCGTCTGCCTGTCGCGGCAGGCGCCGTTCCACTGCCAGGTACCGGGCTGGCCGTCCGGCCATGTGCGCGCCGCCGTGCTCGACGGCATGGGTGGCCACGGCCAAGGTCGCGAGGCGGCGGAAGCGGCCGTGCAAGGCTTGCTGGCCGTGCCCGCCTGCATCGACACGGCCAGCCTGGCAGCCAGGCTCGACGCCTTGCACACGCGCCTGCAGGACGGTTTCGCCAGGGACGCGCCAGCCCAGGCGCGTCCACCCGGCACCACCCTGACCTTGCTGGAAGTGCCACCCGGCGAAGCGCCGCTGCTGTATCACGTGGGTGATTCGCGCCTGTATGAACTGGTCGACGGCGCGGCCAGCATCCTGACCGTCGACCACGTGCCGGCCACCGTGTACGCCATGCGCGGCGCGCTCGATGAAACACGCTGGCGCGCCACCGTGCATGGCGAGCACCATCCGCAAATCTCGCAGGCATTTATTTTGGGCAACGCCATCAGCGACAGTTTGCTGCTCGACAAGCCCCTGCGCGGCCTCGATGCATCCACCTTGCCGCCTTTCCTGGCGCACCTGGGCGACCGCCGCGTGCTGCGCGTGCGGCCCGGCGCCCATTATTTGCTGGCCAGCGACGGCTTCTGGGCCTGCGAGGATCCGCTGGCCCTCACGGGCCGCTGGCCCGCCTTGTGTGCCGGCAAGACTGCGGCACAGGCCGTCAGCGCCCTGTTCGACGATTTCCTCGCCCAACCGCCAAAAGGCTTGCATAGCGACAACATTACCATCCTGGTGCTGCGCTTCGATGCGGAATTTATCGGCCCGATCGGCTAGCGGCCAGATAACCGGCCGTCGCCGACACGGCTGACAGCACGCTGCCCCAGGCCATGTCGATCACCGTCAAGGCCAGCGGCCAGTCACGCAAGGTCGCATAGTTACTCAGATCATAGGTGCCATAGGCAAGCAAGCCCAGCAGCGCGCCCAGTGCTGCCGCCGTGCGCCAGCGGCGCGCCCGCAGTCCGGGCAGGATGGCAAAGACCAGCAGCCCCGCCACGTACAGCAGATAAAACAGCGTGGCCGGCGCCCAGCGGGGCGTGTCCGCCAGCAACGGCGCCAGCGCCGCGGCGTACACGGGCTTCATCAGTACCGCCAGCCACAAAGCATCGATGGCCAGAAACACAGACAAGGTGGCGCCATAGGCGATGGCATGCTGGAGCGGGCGTTGGGCAGGCATGGTCATCTCTCGGCGTCAGGCGGCGTGGGGGGAAACGGCTGTGCCAGCATAATGCAAAACGCCTCCAGGCTCGCATCGCGGACGTAAAAATGCGTAGCCGGCGCGCACGCGCGTTGATGGGAGAGCAATTTCATGCAATATCAAAAAAACATATCCAGAAAGACATAATATATGTTTTTTAGCAATAGTTTCCATGACATGTATGGCGAGGTGTGACCAGGGACATGAATTTGGGCAAAAAGAGCGCATTCCTGCGCTGCGAAAGTTGCCAAGCAGGCGCAAAAGCGCGTAAGCTCTCATGGAGAACAGAGGGCAAGATGTCCCCACTCGATTCGAGTCAGAATGTCATGAAAAAATGCAGCAACCCGGAGCACCCGCACTGTACGTTCTGGGTCTTGCCTGGGGATACAGTCTGCGCGGGCAACCACCCGCAAGCGATGACTGCTCCCAGCAGCTACGACCTGTTGGCCGCACTGCGCAGCACCCGTTCCGAGCCATCGGCAACGGCGCTTCCGCACGCCCCGGCCCATGACGCTGTCTTTCAAGCCGTGAGCAACCCTGTGCCGATCTCCGCCGCGCGTCCGGCGTTCACGCCAGCCCCCGTTGCCTCGGCAGCAGTTCCCCCCGCCTACCAGCCGGTGCAAACGCATCTGCACATCAGCGGCTTCGATCCCCGTGCGGCAGGCGGACGCCAGACATTGAAAATGGAATTGCGCGGCATGAGCGCCGCCTGCGCGCCGCAGCTGACCTTGCGCCTGCGCTCGGACCTGATCCCCCGCGGCCAGGTGCAGCATGATTTCGTGCGCACCACGCGCGGCGACTGGCGGCCCGTGTTTGTCGAGTTCTCCTCGCGCAACAAGGAACACGGGCAATACCAGATCGAGGTGGAAGTGCACAGCCACCTCGATGGTGCCGTGGCGCAGAAATGGGTGTGCACCTTCGTCATCCTGGTGCCGCGCCGGGACGCCACCCTGACGGAAATCCACCAGATCTTCCTCAGCACGCACAAGAACGTGCGCGTGATGGCCGACGACGCATCGATCGCCCGCGTCACGGGTGGTGACGGCTGCAACCTCGACGTAACGGCGCGCAATGCCGGCATTGCCCACGTGGATTTATCTGCGCCGCAAGGCAAGATCGACATGGGTTTTACCACTATCGCCTGGGACGAGGAGTTGATCGAAGTCGACCTGCCCGCCGCCAGCCACTGCCATCCGCACCCCAGCCAGGCGGCCTGTCTCGTCAATGCGGCGCCGGAAGCGGGCGAACAACGCCAGATTCGCCTGTTCGCGCTGGAAGAATGCATGCTGGGCCGCTTCGAACTGGTGGACCCGGAAGCCGACGTGCTGCTCAGCCATTTCAATTCCGATGGCCAGGACAACAACGGCTTGACGCGCCGCCTGTCGGGCCGCCATGCCATCATCCGGCGCAGCCAGCAAGGCTTTGAAATCGAGGATGTGTCGCGCTATGGCGTGCTACTCGACGGCGTGTGGCCCGGCAAGCACAAGCCCGTCGCCCTGCGCCTGGGCATGCGCATCGAATTGTCTGCCAGCATCAAAGGCATCGTCGTGCTCAGCGTCACGGCCCTGCTCGCGCACGGCGTGATCCTGCACCGCATCGACCACGGCGCCCGCGCCGAATGCTTTTATTTGCTGCTGCCCGACACCCAGCCCACGCCGGCAAGCCACCTTGCCACGCCGCAGGCCAGCTGCCTTCCCGTACTTTTCCACCGCAATGGCGGATTCTGGCACCTGGACACAACCAGTGGCAAAGAGACGCCGCTGGCGCCCGCCACGCCCCTCGACAAGCTCAGCGGCTTCGCGCGGCACAACCGCTTCGCCAGCGAACCGTATCCGGAATGCTGGATCATCCGCACCGAGGGTGCTGCTCTTTGCGATAGCGGCGCGCTGACCGTCTGACAACTCCTCCTGCCACCTGATCCTAGCGCGGTACCAGTACGAGAAAAATCATCGACAACCCCAGAATAAACACCGCTTCCAGCGTAAACACGATGGCGGGAATCTGCAATTCGCGTGGGATTTTCATGGCGAGACCTCTTCAAAACATAAGACTACCTTCAGCATAGCGCGCCCTGCGCCAATTGCATTATCAGCGGCACAACACACTTGACTGGCCAGCATGAGTTGCCGAGTTCGCTGGCAAGGCCACCGCGACACACAATTTAACAAATTATCCGCAGATATTCTGCAAATAGCACTCCTCCACGCCCCTGAATACTGTATATTCATCCAGTTAAAATCTCTTGCATTTCACAAAATGCCCGCAGGGCGTTTTACATTTTCTATGGCTTCCAATAAAGCGCATCATGCGACCGGTTGGGCTGCCGGCGTGATCGCCGCGGCCCTCGTCGCGCACGCTGGCGCCGGTGGCCCCTATCAAGTGCTGAGCATGCTCGCCTTTGTCATGGGGGCGCTGGGCGGCACGGCGCCGGACTGGCTGGAAGTGGCCTGGTGGGCGCGCACGCACCGGCTGTGGATCACGCACCGCACGTGGACCCACTGGGGCCTGGCCTGGATCGCCCTGCTCGTCTACACCTATCTGCAATTGCCGCACCACTTCTGGGCGCCGCCCCTGTTCGGTTTTGCAGCGGGCGGCATCATGCATTTGCTGGCCGACTGGCCCAATCCATTGGGCGTGCCGTGGATTTTCCGCCGCCACTCGCTGCGCTGGTGGAAAAGCGGCCGCCACGACATCATCGTCATCATCGCCGCCTGGCTGGCCGCCACCGTCGTGGCCGACCATGTATATTTTGACGGCATCCACCTGCGGCGCACCCTGCTGGCGCTCGACGGCCTGCTGCACTGGTCCGCCGGCGCACTCCAGACGGCCTGGACGGATCTGCAACAGTGGCAGGAGCGCTGGCGCCTGGGTACCTGACGCCAATTGACGCCGGCGCCGTGGCAATGTGATAATGAGTATCATTCTCAAAAAGCCCAGCCAGCCGGCACCCCGCGTTCCGTCAGCCCAGCTCTTCCCTTGCCTGGAGAACGCAGTGAGCGCCGTCAGTCCCACCCATGCCATCCCCCTGACCACCCTGTACAGCGAACACCACGGCTGGCTGTATGGCTGGCTGCGCGGCAAGCTGGGCAACCGGGCCGAGGCGGCCGACCTGGCGCAAGACACCTTTTTGCGCCTGCTGGGCAAGCGCGACGCGGCGCCCCTGCGCGAGCCGCGCGGCTACCTGGCGACCATCGCGCGCGGCTTGCTGATCGACCGCTATCGGCGCCAGGCGCTGGAAGACGCCTACCTGGAAGCGCTGGCGCAGCAAACCGAACCGACAACGATCTGCGCCGAAACGCACGCCATCATCATCGAAACCCTGCTGGCCATCGACCGCCTGCTCGACCGCCTGGGCGCGCGCACGCGGGCCATCTTCCTGCTGGCGCAAATCGAGGAACTCAGCTATGTGGACATCAGCCAGCGCCTGGGCGTATCCTTGCCGACCGTCAAGAAGCACCTGGTGCGCGCCTACACGGAATGCCTGATGCTGGCGGCCGGCTGATGTTCGGCCCATCCCCTTCCACTCCCATCGCCCGCAGCATACTGGCCGCCGCCGCCCACTGGCATGTGGAGCTCCAATGCGGCAGCGCCGACCCGGCCGCCCTGCAGGCATGGCGCGACGCCAGCGCCGAGCATGAACGGGCCTGGGGCCTGTTGCAGCGCATGGACGGCCAGTTGGGCACGATACCTGCAGCGCTGGCGATTCCCGCGCTACAGGCGGCGCAGCAGCGCCGGCGCGCCGCCGCCAAGATACTCGCCCTGCTGGTCGCGGCTGGCGGCGGCATCGCGCTGGGTCAGGCGGGCTTGCAGTCCGGCCCATGGCAAGCCCTGACGGCATCCTTGCGCACGACCCACGGCGAGCGCCGCCACGTCATGCTGGCCGATGGCGGGCGCATGGAGATGAATACAGACAGTGCCTCCGACGTCGACTACAGCGCCACGCAGCGCCGCATCCGCCTGCACCATGGCGAAATCATGATCACGACGGCGCCCGATCCGCGCCCCTTCCTGGTCGCCACCCCGCACGGCGTGATCCGCGCGCTGGGCACGCGCTTCGGCGTGCGCTGCGATGAAGATGGCAGCGTCGTTAGCGTCTTCGAACACGCGGTGGAAGTGCGCTGCGCTGCGCACCCGGATGCCGTGCGCCGCCTGGAAGCGGGACAGCAGCTGCACTTTGGCGACACTGGCGCGGACAATGTGCAGGCCACGCAAGCGCACCAGGATAGCTGGCTGCGCGGCATGCTGGTGGCCACCGACTGGCCCCTGCAGCAACTGCTGCAGGAGCTGGCGCGCTACCGGCGCGGACGCCTCGTTTGCGACGCCAAGGTGGCGCAGCGCCCCGTCACTGGCACCTACCGCCTCGACGATATCGACGCCGTGCTGGAAAGCCTGTGTGCCTCGCACGGCCTGCAAGTGACGTACTTCACACGCTACTGGGCCACCGTGTCGGCCCGGCAGGCCTAATTATTTTCAGTTTTTTTGCGCCAGGGGTTGGTGTTTCGATGCACTGCTTCGGCTTGATAGATAAGAAGCCAATTCATCCGCCATTTTCTTATCCCTCTGAGCAGAAAGACCGAGCATGCAGCTGAGCACCCCCATCCTCCATCCCGCCGCGCGCGCCATCCGCCTGGCCGTCATCGCCATGGCTTGCACCGCCCCCGCCGCCTTCATCGCGGCACCCGCGCTGGCGCAAGGCCAGGCTGCCGCTTCAACCGCAGCGCCGCAAGCCTACGCCGTGCCAGCCGGCCCGCTGGCCACCACCCTCAACGATTTTGCCGTCGCCGCCGGCGTCAGCCTGTCGACCGATCCCGCGCAGACGCGCGGCCTGCGCTCGCCCGGCGTGCGTGGCAGCTTCAACGTGGCGCAGGGTTTTGCCCAGGTACTGGCCGGCAGCGGCCTGGAAGCCGCGCAACTGCCCAACGGCGCCTACGTGCTGCGCCAGGCGGCGCCATCCTCCGCCTCGGCGACTGGCGTGGAAAAGACCATGGCGCCCGTGACGGTCAGCGCCAGCATGGAGCGCGACCCTGTCAGTGAACACAGCAACTCGTACGCGGCGCGCGCCATCACCGTCGGCAAGGGTGTGCAAACACTGCGCGAAATCCCGCAATCCGTCAGCGTCGTCACGCGCCAGAAAATGGACGACCAGAACCTCAACACCATCGACGCCGTGCTGGCCAATACCACCGGCATCACCATGTACGACAGCCCCATGGGCGGACGCTACGTGTATTCGCGCGGCTTCATGGTCGAAACGTACCAGTTCGACGGCGTAAACCGCGCCATGTACTACCCGCAGGCGAACAGCTTTACCAGCAATACGGCCATGCTGGACAGGGTGGAAATCGTGCGCGGCGCCACGGGACTGCTGCAAGGCACGGGGTCGCCGGGGGCCGCCATCAACATGGTGCGCAAGCGCCCGCTGGCGGAAAAGCAGGTACAGCTGGCGCTCGGCGCGGGCCGCTGGAACGACGTGCGCGGCGAAATCGATGTCACCGGCCCATTGAACGAGTCGGGCAGCATCCGCGGCCGCGCCGTGGCCGCGCATGAGCAGCGCGATTATTTCTATGACGTGGCCGACAGCCGCACCGACGTGCTGTACGGCGTGCTGGAATTCGACCTGGCGCCGGGCAGCAAGCTGACGACGGGCGCCAGCTACGAAAAACTGCACTCGACGCCCTTCTTTTCCGGCATGGCCCGGTACCGCAATGGCAGCGACCAGAAACTTCCTCGCGAAACCTTCCTCGGCGCCGACTGGAACCGGTGGAATAGCAAGCAAACGGCCGTCTTCACCGAATTCGAGCACCGCTTCGATGCCGACTGGTCGCTCAAGGCCAGCGCCAACTACACGCGCGAGCGGCATGACGTGAAATACATGTTCAGCCAGGGCGCGATGGATCCCGCCACCCTGGCCGGCATGATGATGTATGGCGGCGTATTCGACTACGGCAGCACCAACAACGGTGTCGACCTGTCGCTCGATGGCAAATTCAACGCCTTCGGCCGCCGCCACGGCTTCAGCGCCGGCATCAACACGAACCGCCTGGAAAGCGACAGCGATTTCAGCCTGGCCCTGCTGCAGCAAGCGAATAATCCGCTGCGGCCAAATCACGGCGTGGCCGAGCCGAGCGACGCCTGGTTCCGTGAACACAGCTACCGGGGCGATCCCAGCGTGACGAAGATGACGCAAACGGGCGCCTACGGCGTGGTCCGCTTCAGCGTCAGCGACCCGCTCACCGTGGTGGCCGGCGCGCGCGTGTCGAGCTACAAATCGAGCAGCGTGTACCGCGACACGGGCGAGGTGTATATCGATCCCTACCGCGAAAACGGCGTTGTCACGCCGTATGGCGGCGTCATTTACGCGTTTGACAAGCGCTGGTCCGGCTACGCCAGCGTCTCCGACATCTTCCAGCCGCAAAACCAGCGCACGGCGGACGGCGCCCTGCTCGACCCGCTGAAAGGCCGCAACCTGGAAGTGGGCGTGAAAGGTGAACTGTTCGACGGCAAGGTGAATACCTCGCTGGCGCTGTTCCGCATCGAGCAGCGCAACCGCGCCGAGCTCGACCTGGTCAATACCTGTTCCAGCGGCACGGAATGCTATTTCTCGACGGGCAAGGTGCGCAGTGCAGGCGTCGATGCGGAAATCAGCGGCGAAGTGGCGCCGGGCTGGCAACTGTTCGCCGGCTATACCCTGAACAATTTCAAGTACCTGGAACAGACCTCGAATGCGGGCGTGATGTTCGCCAGTACCTACTCGCCGCGCCATATGCTGCGCGCGTGGAGCGACTACCGCCTGCCCGGCGCCCTGCGTGCGTGGAGCGTGGGCGGCGGCGTGAACTTCCAGACGGAGAGCTCGCGCATCACGCGCGACGTGACGGTGGCGCAAGGCGCGTATGCACTGTGGAGCGCGCGCGCCGCCTACCAGATCGACCGCAACTGGACGGCGTCGCTGTCCGTGACGAACTTGCTCGACAAGCGCTACTACCAGACTGTGGGCGCGCCGGCCTGGGGCAATTTCTATGGCGAGCCGCGCAAGGCGCAACTGACTTTGCGCGCGCGGTTCTAAACGCTGTCAGGTCGCCGGGCGCAGGGGCGCCTTCGGCAGCGGAATAAATTCCGTCTCGCCCGGCACTTGCCCCATGCGCTGGGCGCTCCAGTCGTCGGCCGCCTGCGACAATCGCTCCTTGCTCGACGAGACGAAGTTCCAGAACAGGAAGCGGTGGCCGTCCAGCGGCTCGCCGCCGATGACGACAAATTGTGCGGCGCCGCTGCCTGCGGTGACGACAGGCGCGGCGCCCGCTTCCAGCAAGGCCATGGTGTGCGGCACGAGCGCCATGCCATCGACCAGCACGTCCCCGCTGATTGGATACACCGCCGCTTCCGCCGGCAAACCCTCCAGGCGCAGCTCCGTGCCCGCCTGCAGCGCCACGTCCAGGTACAAGGTCTGCATGTAGGTGCGCACGGGCGAGGTCCGGCCAAAGGCCGTGCCGATCAAGACTTTGACCACGGCGCCATCGAGTGGCACAACGGGAATGTCGGCTTGCGGCGTGTGCGTGAAACTCGGTTCATCCTCTTCATGCGCCTTCGGCAGCGCGGCCCATAGCTGCAAGCCGTGCGTGCGGTGCGGTTGTCCCGCCAAGTCGTGCGGCGTGCGTTCCGAATGCACGATGCCGCGCCCGGCCGTCATCCAGTTGATGGCGCCCGGTTCGATGCGCTGGCAAGAGCCAATGCTGTCGCGGTGGTCGATAGCGCCCTCGAACAGATAGGTGACGGTGGCCAGGCCGATATGCGGATGGGGACGCACGTCGTGGTTGGCGTCGGGCGCCACATCGATGGGGCCGAAATGGTCAAAGAAAATGAAGGGACCGACGGCCTGCTTGACGGCCGAGGGCAGCAAACGCCGCACGACGAAGCCGCCACCGAGGTCCTTTTCATGGCTTTTCAGGATGGCCGCGCTCATGCCAGCACCGTCGTCACTTCGGTGGTAACAAACGTCATCAATTTATGCAGCGGGCATTTGCCGGCTGCGGCCAGCAATTCCTGGCGCTGCGCGTCACTCAAGTCACCCGTCAGGTGCAGGGTGGCGGCCAGGCGGTACACGCCCTTGCGCTCTTCGCTGGCATCGCGCTCGGTCGACACTTCCACATGTTCCAGCGGAATGCCCTTGTGTTTGGCGTACCAGACGACGGTGAGCGCCTTGCAGGCCGACAGGGCCGCGTCATACAGGTCGTGCGGCGACGGGCCGGCATCGCCGCCGCCCTCTTCCACCGAGGCGTCGGCGGAAATGATGTGATCGCGCACATGCACGATGTGGCGCATGGCTTGCGACTGGTCGCGGATGGCTTTGATAGTCATGGCGTTCCTTGGTGCGTTTGGAAAGCCACAATTTACACCGTTTGCCCGCTTTGCGCAGCCCGCTCCCCGGGCGCCAGGCTATTTGATACGGAACACGGCGTCGACCGTCTGCCCCATCTTCAGGCTGGTCACCATCAGCATGTCGTCGGGATTTTGCCGCTGGCGGCTGTTCGCGCGCTGGTAGCGGTCGGACGGCACCAGGCCCACCGCATTACCCAGGTTTTTCAGCTGGTCCGACGAGATGCCGGCCACGGCGCCCACGCGCTTGCCGAAGCCGCGCGCCATGGAATCGGCCTTGCGCTGCGCATCCTTGACGGCTTCGCCCATCAGTTCTTCTTCCAGGCGGATGCGTTCGGTGGCGCCGAAGGTGACGGCAAACGCATCGAGGTTGGGCATGGCCAGCAGCGGACGCATGACGGCGGGCCACTTCGATAAATCGGCCACATTGATATGCACGCTGGCCTTGATCAGGTACTGCGGGTTGGCGGGGTCTTGCTCGGCGCCCTTGCGCATTTCCTTGCGCACGTCGCGCACCTCGATGCCGGCAGCCGCCTCGGGCAAGCCCTGCGCCACCAGCAGCGCCTTGATTTCCGTAATGCGCGTCTGCACGAGGGCCGTGGCCACGTCCGGCGCCGGGTCGAAGGCGCTGACATCGAAATCGATCTCGCCCAGATCAGGCGTGACAAAGCTGAACGCCGTGCCCGTCGCGTGGATGAAGGGGTAGCCGGGCAAATCGCCGGCCAGGGCGGAGATGGGCAGGCAGACGAACACGATGGACAGCAGGCGGCGTTTGAACACGGACACTCCGGCACAGTTAAGATGCATGAAGTATCCGCCAAGATGACATATTTAACAATAAGTTAATCGAGCGTGCGCGCTACCCGGAATCCCACGATGTCGTTCGACAGCACGGTGGAAAAACCGTTGCGCAGGGCCGAGCGCAGGTAGCGCGGGTGGTATAGCCAGGAGCCGCCGCGCAGGATGCGCCGGCTGCTGTCGCTGCCCTCTTCCCACGCGCTGCCATCGACGGGCGCGCCTTCATAATTGTCGTGCACCACGTCCTGCACCCATTCCCACACATTGCCATGCATGTCGAACAGGCCCCAGGGATTCGGCGCGAAGCTGCCCAGCGGGCTGGTGCCGCCCCGGTACACACCGCGTGGACCGCCGTTGTAGACATACAGGCCGTCGTAGTTGGCTTGCTCGGTGCTGATCGTGTCGCCCACGTTGAAGGCCGTGCGCGTGCCGGCGCGGCAGGCGTATTCCCATTCCGCTTCGCTGGGCAAGCGGTACTGCCGGCCCGTGCGCTCGCTGAGCCACGCCAGGTACAGCTGCGCGTCATTCCAGCTCACGCCGACCACCGGGTGCTGGTCGTTCTGCACGAAACCGGGATTGTCCCAGTCCGTTTCGGATCCACCCGCCCAGTCGGTCGCCTTGACGAAAGCGCGCCATTCACCCACGCTGACGGGATGGCGTGCCAGCGCGAACGGGCGCGCGATGCCGACCCAGTGCTGCGGCGTTTCGCGCTCCAGCCAGGCCTGTTGCGAGCCGGCCTGGATGGCGGCCTTGTGTTCCGTCTCGTGTGCACCCATCTGGAAGCGGCCACTGGGAATGAGCACCAGTTCCGGCCCCTGCCCCGAGCCATCGAGGAAATCATCGCGCAAGATGCCTTCGGCATTGGCCACCGCTTCCACCTGTTCCGGTTCTGGCGACGGCGCCGGCGCAGGGACAGATGCGGTGGCGCGGCTGGCCTCTTCCCTGCGCGCGCGTTCCTGCTCGGCGCGGTAAGCCGCTTCAGCCTTGGCGACGATGGCCTTGCGCTGCAATTCCTGATGCTCCTGCAAGGCGGTGGCGGCATCGGCTTCGCGGCGCGCGCGCAACTGGCCGCGCAGCGCTTCCTTGCGCAGCTTGCGCGCCTCTTCCGCTTCGAAATGGCGCTGCGTCTCCTGTTCGCGGCGCAGTTTGTCTTGCCGCTGCTTTTCCAGCGCCGCCGCCTGGATTTCTGCCTTGCGGCGCTGGTCCAGTTCTTCCTGGTGCGCACGCGCCTCCTTGAGCGCCACCTCGCGGGCCTGTTCGGCGGCCAGTGCCGCCTGCTTTTGCTGCTGCGCCGCGCGCGCCTGCTGCTGGCGCGCCTGTTCCGCCAATTCTTCGGGCGACGGCCCGGCAGCGCGCTCCAGCCCTTCCAGCAAGGCTTGCACCGATTGCGGGCGCAGTTCCGCCGTCAGCGAAAAGCCGTTCTGCAGCACCTGCCACTGCGCTGCATTGAGCGCCCGCGGGGGCGAGGGCAGATGGCTGGCGCTGCGCGCATCGTCGAAGGGCATGCGCCCTTCGAGCATCTGGTAAATCATCACGGCCACCGCATACACGTCCAGGCGCGGGCTGGGCTGGCGCTGGTTGGCGCCGGCCTCGGGCGCCCGATACCCGTGCGTGCCCGCATTCGGCATGTCCAGCGCCAGGCTGCTGTCCGCATTGCGCACGCGTGTAGCGATGCCGTAATCGAGCAGCTTGACGTCGCCCTTCGCCGTCAGGAAGACATTGCCCGGCTTGATATCGCGGTGCACCAGCTTGTGCTTTTCCCACGCATACGACAGGGCGTCGGCCACCGGCTGCAGCAATTGCTGCACCCTGGAGAGCGGCAGTGCGCCCTGGCGGCCCAGGTAGTGCTCGAGATCTTCGCCATCGAGGCATTCCATGATGATGAAATAGCTGGCCGTAGCCGGGTCCTGCGCCCATTCGTAGACGCGCACGATGTTTTCATGCGCGAGTTTGCGCGCCTGGGTGGCTTCCTCGATCAGCAGCTTGGCATGCGTGGCGCTCTGCGTCAGTTGCGGCGGCAAGATCTTCAGCGCCACCATTTCGCTGCTGCCCAGCTCCGCGTGCGTGGCCAGGTCCGTCGCTTGCCACACCTGCCCCATGCCGCCCGTGCCGATCAGCCGTTCGAGGCGGTAACGGCGATTTTGCGGGCCGATTTCCTGGCCTGTCATGAAGCCCAGTTCCGTGCCCTGGCGTACGGGCAGCGGCACGGCCACAGGGGCGACGCCCGGCGGCGCGTATTCAGCGTCGAGGATGGCGTTCTTGCGGCGTTCAAAGTCCTGCTCGCTGAGCAGCCCGTCGTCGTGGAGGGCGCGCAGTTCCCGCAGTTTGTCTCGTGCTTTTTGCATCATCTGGGGTGAAACGCTTCCATCAAGGCTGCAGGGCGACGCCACAGGCGGCGCAGAATTTATCTTCCGGATGGCCCGCGCGCTGCGCATGGCCGTTCTTGCAGCGGGCCAGCGCTGCAGCGGCAGAAGCCGCGCCAGGCTGCAGCGCCTGCGCCACGGCTACGCCCAGCTGCGCCTGTGCCGACAGGCCATGCGCATGCGCCGCGTTCTGCAAGTTGATCAGGTCCAGCTGCTGGCGCCGTTCGCGCTCGGCCTGGCCTTCCAGGTAGCTGCGCTCCTGCGCCACGCTATCCTGCGCCATGCGCATGGCCTCCAGCGGCGCGACGCTGTTTTCGGCTGCCGCCAGCGCCGCCAGCGCATGTAGCTGCTCGGCGCTCATGCCCGCCTGCAGTTGCACCTTGAGCACTTGCGCCAGCGCGGCCGCGTTCTGCCCGGCGGCCATGGCCACCTTGCCCGTGTCGCTCAGGGAGCCCATTTTCTCGATGCGGTCGATGTCGATGCGCGCCAGTTCGGCCGCATGTGCCTGTTGCGCCAGCAGGGCTTCGTATTCGCCCTTCCAGCGCGCGTAATCGCTTTCGCGCTGCTGCGCCATGGCCAGCAAGTCGCGCTGCCATTGCGCTTCCTGTTCCAGCTGGCGCAGTTGCTGGCGCTGTTCCTCGATGGCCAGCGCGTCGAGCTGCGCCAGTTGCGTTTGCTGCTGCAGCTGGCGCGCGTGCACGCCATCGGCCTCGATGGTGCGCAGCAGCTTTTCCTGCTGCGCGATGGCGTCCTCGCGCGCGCCACCGCGCCGCAGCGCCGCCACTTTTTCCGCAATCTCCGCCGCCTGCACCTGGGCCGCTTCATCCTTGTGCGCCTCGGCGCGCAGCAATTCGCGCTGGCGCGCCAGCTGCATCTGGTCTTCCCACTCCTGCACCCGCTCGGCCTCGCGCTTGCGCGCCGCATTCGCCAGCATCAGGCCCTGCCAGGCGGCCTGGTGCTGCTCCGCTTCCAGCTGCGCCTCGCGCTGGGCCGCATCCGCTTGCGCCTGGCGCAGTCGCGCCAGCTGGGTGCGGCGCCCGGTCTCGTCATCAATCAGCAGCGCACTTTCAATCTGCTGCGCGATCGACTGCAAGTGGACTTGATGGGTAAAGCGCTGCTGCGCCAGCTGGATCTGCTCGCGCCCATGCAGCTGCGACAATTCCAGCTCGCTGCGCATCTTGATGGCGGCCAGCGCGCGCACGTGCTCCCAGTTGGTCGCTTCATCGGCGCGCTGCGCGCCCTTTTGCGCCAGTTCCTGTTCCAGCTCGCCCAGCGCCAGCGCGGCACCATGGTCGAGCGCCTGGCGCCGCGATTTCGCTTCCAGGATGCGGCCATACAGGTCGATCTGGCGCCCGCGCAGCGCTTGCAGGCGCTCCGCTTCCTGGTGGCCCAGCTCCGCTTTTTCCAGTGTCGCATCCTGCTGCAGTTCGGCGCGCCGGTGCGCATGGCGCGCCGCCAGTTCTTCGCGGCGGATGCGCTGCCACTCTTGCTCGTCATACAGCTGGTCGAGCTGCTTCATGCGTTCCAGGCTGTGCTGTTCCAATTCCTGCACCGGCAAGCCACCCAGCCACAGGGTGCCGATGGCAGCGTCGGCGTTGCCCTCGCGCTTGTCGTGCCGCAGGCTGAGCGTTTCCACGCGCGCCACGGCAAGGCCGCTGGGCGCCAGGCGCTGCGTCAGGGCCGATTGCAGGCGTTCGTTCAATTCGGGCCGCAAGTCGGCATTCGCGTCCATTTCGCGCAACGCGCGGCTGCCGATGAATTCCAGCGCAATCTGGCGCACGGACGGCAGCAGCAAGGCGTGCAGGTGGGCGCGCGTGACGGCGCCCGGCGCGCGCATGAACTGGCGCGCGAACGCATCGGGCTGGCCCAGCGCGATATCCACGCGCAGCGATGCGGCGATGCCCAGCAGCTCCGTGCTGGCCAGGCCGGGCAAGTCGAATTCCAGGCTGACTGCATCGGCGCGCGCGATCAGCACTTCGGCCGGGCGCGCCGGCAACAGCGCGGGCAGGCGCGCAAAGAAGGTGGCGCTGTCGTAGTCGCCGGCCGGTATCAAGGTGAAAGCGTCCGATTGCACGATCCAGGCGCACGACTCGGCGGGCACCTGCAGGCGGCGCGCCGCGCCGCCGAACAGCGAGGATAGTTCACGCACGCCAAAGAACAGGGCTAGTTGCCCGTCAGCAAGATGCCATTGATTGGCATGCAGCACCGCGTCGCTGTCGGGGACGCCCAGCGACAAGCCGCATTGCGCGCAATAGCCGGCGGCAGCGCCGTTCTTGTGCTCGCAGCGCGGGCAGCGGGCGCCGCCAAAACCAAACAATTGGAACATGTGTGACTCCTGATGAGAATGATCGTGTGCGCAAGTGTGCGCAACACGGCTGCCATGCCGATTCTAGCAGGACAGCTGGCGCAGCACCTGCCGCGCGCCACGCGTGCACAACACGGCTCACAACAGGCGCACAACACTGTGCAGTGTCAAATAATGCCATAGGGCAAGTGCATTCATATGCAGGGATACAGGGCTAATTAGGCCTCAATTCAAGCGGTCGCCCGCCAGCGCCGTACGCAGGCATTTCAGCGCCGTTTTTTTGCAGGCCATCCCGCCAAAACCACGGCTGGTCGCATCTGCATGGCGCACCGGCGCGTGCCTGGCTACAGTGCATGCATACCCACCTACCACCCGAAAGGAACGATCATGAACACGCCAAAAAACGCCTTGAAAAACATGGAAGCCATCTTCACCGTCGCCGTCGCCATCGCCTGCGGCGCCAGCTATGTCAGCTTCATGCAGCCATCGGCAGCCAGGACGGCCGATGTGGCACAAGCGAGCGCCATCCCCGTGGTGGTGGTCAGCGCCAAGCGCCTGACGGAACAGGAAAAGAAAATCTCGCTGATCGAGGAACGGCAAGCCTTGCTGGGCAACGCCACCGCCAGCACCCTGTGAGCCATCCATGCTGACGCCATGCCGCCTGGCGCACCACGGCTAATGCCGCGCCAGGCCGCCATTTGTATCCGCCACGGATACACGGACACACAGCATTGTGTCAATTGTAATAAGTTGAATCAAAGGCGAAAAACCGCCGGCAAGCGCCTATAGTCCATTTCACGCAATCACCGAAATGGAGCACACCATGAAACCCATCACACTCTACGCAGCAGCCATGCTTGCCATCAGCACCGCGGCCTTCCTGCCCGTGCAGGCGATGGCACAGAATCAGCTCGGCGTCAGCATTGTCGTCGGCAACGCCCCGCCTCCGCCACGGTTTGAAAGCGCGCCGGCGCCACGCACCGGCTATGTCTGGGCGCCCGGCTACTGGAACTGGGACGGCCAGCGCCATGTCTGGAACAGCGGCGAATGGCTGCGCGAACGCGGCGGCAACCAGTACCGCCGCGCCGCCTGGATACAAGAGAACAAGCACTGGCGCCTGGACCGCGGCGGCTGGGTCGCCGCGCAAGTGCAGCCCGTGCGCTATGACGAGGTCCGCATCGCCCCGCCACCGCCACGCCGCGAAGCCATCCCGCGCTCCCGCCACGGCTACCTGTGGGCGCCCGGCCACTGGGAATGGCGCAGCCAGCGCTACGCCTGGACCCCTGGCGTGTGGATCGCCGAACGCCCCGGCTATGTGTATGCGCCGCCCGCCTGGAACCAGCGCGATGGACGCTGGCAGATGGAGCAAGGCCGCTGGTCGCCGCGTGGCCCGAACGGCGACCGCGACCGCGACGGCATCCCCAACCGCTATGACCGCGACAATGGCAACCGCCACGACCGCGACGGCGATGGCGTACCGAACCGCGACGATCACCGTCCAGACAACCCCCGTCGCAGCTAACACGCGGCTATAGTCCCACCAGGGCCACCCATCGCGGTGGCCTTGTCATTTTCCGGACATATCTGTGTATTAAAATCGCGCGACGATCAATTACACTGCGCGAGAAAGATTCACGATGGCGATGGAAACTGCCGGTTTTACCTACGGCTCGGATACCTCGGGCCTGGTCTGGGGCTTCCTGTTTGGCCGCGGGGCGCAGCCGCTGGCGCTCGACTCGACGGCCGCACTGGCCTGGCTGGCCGATGGCGCAGCCAGGCCGGCGCAGGAATTTGTCTGGCTGCATTTCAATTTATCGCATGCGGCCAGCGAAAAATGGCTGATGACGCATACGCAACTGGCCGGTGAATTCTATGAGACCCTGCACCAGGGTTCCCGTTCGACGCGCATCGAACAGGCGGAAAACACCCTGATCGCCGTGGTCAACGATGTGGTGCACAATTTCTCGTTCGAAGCATCCGACATTTCCACCATGTGGGCCAGCGTGGCGCAAAACCTCGTCATCACGGCGCGCCGCGCGCCGCTGCAATCGATCGAGCGCCTGCGCCAGGCCGTCATCAAGAACCACGAGCCGATCCGCTCGTCGGTGGAACTGCTGGTCCATTTGCTGCGCGACCAGGCCGACGTGCTGGTCAACATCGTGCGCGATGCCGTGGCGCGGGTCGACGATATCGAAGACCACTTGCTGGCGGGGCGCCTGGTGCCCAAGCGCGAAGACCTGGGCGCCATGCGGCGCGTGCTGGTGCGGCTGCAGCGCCTGCTGGCGCCGGAACCGGCAGCCCTGTTCCGCCTGCTGCAACGCCCGCCTGCGTGGGTATCGGAACTGGACAGCCTGGAATTGCGCCAATCAACGGAGGAATTTTCCGTGGTGCTCAGCGATATGTCGTCCTTGCAGGAACGTATCAAGCTGCTGCAGGAAGAGATTGCCGCCAGGGTCAACGAGGAAAACAGCCGCAGCCTGTTCGTGCTGACCATCGTCACCGTGCTGGCCTTGCCGATCAATATCATCGCCGGCATGCTGGGCATGAATGTAGGGGGGATTCCGCTGGCCCAGCACCCGCAGGGCTTCTGGATCATCGTTGCCATCATCGTCACGTTTACCGTCGTGGCAGGATGGCTGGTGGTGCGCGTGCAACGCAATAGTTGATTACTGGAAACACGGCCAGGCAGGCGAACGGCAGGCGCCGTCCGCCATCACAACTTAACGGTGGTATTCGCCGGCCCGTTCAGGCTGATAAACGATTTCCTCGATCTTCACCTTCACCACGCCGCCGGGCATGGGCCAGGCGATGCTGTCGCCGACGGACAGGCCCAGCAGTGCACTGCCGACGGGCGCCAGCACGGAAATGCGGTCGGCCTGGCCCTCCACATCCTTTGGATACACGAGCGTCAGGCAAAATTCCTCCTTGTTTTCCACCGTGAAGCGCACGGTGGAATTCATGGTCACGACGGTCGGGGGTATTTCTTGCGGCTCGAGCACCTCGGCACGGCCCAGCTCATCGAGCAAGGCGGCCTTGTCCGGCGACAAGTTATTTCCCAAGGCATACAACAACGCTTCCAGTCGTTCCAGGTCTTGTGACGACAAAATAATTTTTGGCTTTTTTTCCAAGATATCCTCACTATTGATCATTAGGGCGACGTCCGGTTTTGCTGGCGGCTGTTTACTTGGCCGCGGCAGACAAAACAAACAGCATCAGAACGTCCATCATCAGCGGATTATGGACGAACTCGCGGAGCAAGGCCATAGCGTTCTCGCATTCTTCATTAAAATTTATTAAAATCAATGACTTGCAATGGCCCATACAGACAAAAAGTTAATCCGTACCGGGATGGCTGGAGGCAATCAAGTTATTCTTCATGACATTTTGTTTACCGTCAGCATGTTTTCAGGGGAAAAAACCCGCCGGCAAAAAAAGGATTAAAATTCAGTTTACATTATTATTAGAAAGACACGCCCCGCCTTTTCCGCCTGACTTGTCGCCTTGCCTGCCGCCACCGGCCCGTGGCATGCACACAAAATTGCCGCGCGCCCTGTACTTTCACGCTGCGAAATGACAATATGTCGGCCTTAACAACACGTTGAGAGTTCCGGCTCACTTCGGTTTTCATCAGACTGGAACGTAAAGTATGGCAGGGCGAGGCGGGATCACAAGGGGCGGCGGCAAGCGGGGCCGGCAGGAGAATGCGTCATGATGGCGCCATTGATGCTGCCCTCGGTGCAGTTGCGCGGTGACCGGATAGCCAGGCTGAACCTGCTGGCCGCAGCGGCCATGCTGGCCACGGCCAGCCTGCTGCTGATCCTCTTCCAGTTGTTTTCCCTCCAGGCATCTTTCCAGCGCAACCTGCGCATCCAGGCCGACATGCTGGCGCCAGCCGCTGCCCAGGCCATGCGCCAGGACAATCGCCTTGCGGCGCAACAGGTCCTCGCTACCCTCGCCGCCGCGCCGCATGTCCAGCAAGCACTGCTCTACAGCCCCTATGGCACGCCGTTTGCCCGCTACGGGCGCAGCAGCGCCGATGTCGCGCCCACGGCACCGCGCAACGGCCAGCAAATCGTTTACCTGGACGGCAGCGCCGCCATCCTGAAGACCTTGCCCGGCGGCGGCGCGCTGTACCTGCGCGCCAGCCTGGCGCCGCTGTATGCCAGCCTGGCGCAATTTGCCGCCTTCACCCTGCTGGTCTGCCTGTGCGCGTTCGGCCTGACGGTCCTGATGGTGCGCCGCACGCGCACCGCCGCCCAGCATGCGGAAAGCCATTTGCACTACCTGGCCCACGTCGACCCCGTCACGCAACTGCCGAACCGCCATGAATTCAACGGTGCCCTGGCCTACGCGCTGGCGCGCGCCGACCGCCAGGACAGCAGCGTGGGACTGCTGCTGCTGGACCTGGACAACTTCAAGGTGGTCAACGATACGCTGGGCCACCACTGCGGCGACCAGTTGCTGAAACTTGTTGCCGAGCGCCTGGTGGCGATCCTGCGCGGCACCGACATCATCTGCCGCATCGGCGGCGACGAATTCGTCGTCATCGTCGAACCGGCCGACGACGCCTCGGAAATGGCCAGCGTGGCGCGCAAAATCCTTGCCGTGCTGGCCGCGCCGTTCGCGCTGGAAGGCCACCAGCTGTATGTCAGCGCCAGCATCGGCGTGAGCCTGTATCCGTTCGATGCGCAGGACGTGGCGACCCTGACGCGCAATGCCGATACGGCCATGTACCACGCCAAGCACCAGGGCAAGAACCGCTACGCCGTGTTCAAGGCCGAAATGGAATTGCGCGCCCAGCGCCGCCTGCGCATGGAAGCGAACCTGCGCAAGGCCCTGCAAAACGAGGAACTGTATCTGCACTACCAGCCGCAAATCGACTTGCGCAGCGGGCGTATCGTCGGCGTGGAAGCGCTGATACGCTGGCATTGCCGCGAGCTGGGGCAGCTCAGCCCCAGCGAATTCATTCCCGTGGCCGAGGAAAGCGGCATCATCGTCGACCTGGGACGCTGGGTGCTGCAAAGCGCCTGCCGCCAGGCGGCCCTCTGGTGCAAGGCCGGCCTGCTCGATTCGCTGGAACACGTGGCCGTCAACCTATCGGCCTGCCAGGCGCGCGACCCGGGATTGATGGACGATATCCGCGCCATCCTGCACGAGACGCAGCTGCCGCATGGCTTGCTGGAGCTGGAAATCACGGAAGGCGTATTGATGGACAACGTCCACGCCAACGTGGAACTGATGCGGCGCCTGCAGGAAACGGGCATCCACCTGTCGATCGACGATTTCGGCACCGGCTATTCCTCGATGTCCTACCTGAAGCGCCTGCCCATCGACCAGCTGAAAATCGACCGCAGCTTCGTGCACGACCTGCCCGGAGAAGGCGAAGCCATCGTCACGGCCATCATCGCCATGGCGCACAGCCTGCATCTGAAAGTCGTGGCCGAAGGCGTGGAAACAGTGCAGCAGGTGGAGTTTTTGAGAAAAGCCGGCTGCGACAACGTGCAGGGCTACTTCTTTGCGCGCCCGATGACGGCGGCGCAGCTGACGGCGCTGCTGCTGGAGCGGCGCGACTGGAGTACGCGCACCATCCTGCCGGCGTAAAAAAGGCAGAACCGCTGGCTCTGCCTCTAACACTTACTCCAGATGCATCAAGCCAGCTTGGCCGAATGCTCGCGCGTCGCGTGGAACGTCAGCTTCGGCCAGCGCTCTTCCGTCAAACGCAGGTTCACGCCCGACGTGGCCAGGTAAGCCATGTTGCCGGCCGCATCGTAGGCCACGTTGTGGCCCAGCGCGTTTTCGAAATCCTGCAGGACGCGCTTGTCGTCACAGCTGACCCAGCGCGCGCTGCTGATGCTGGTGCCCTCGAACACGGCGTCGACGCCATACTCGTTGAGCAGGCGGCTGGCGACCACTTCAAACTGCAGCACGCCGACGGCGCCCAGTACCAGTTCGCCACCCTGCACCGGCTTGAAGACCTGTACCGCGCCCTCTTCGCCCAGCTGTTGCAAGCCCTTGTGCAACTGCTTGATTTTCAAGGGATTACGGATGCGCACGGAGCGGAAGAAGTCTGGCGCGAAGTACGGAATACCCGTAAAGGTCAGCATCTCGCCTTCGGAAAAACTGTCGCCAATCTGCATGTTACCGTGGTTCGGCAAGCCGATGATGTCGCCCGCGTACGCCTCTTCCACCTGTTCGCGCGACGATGCCATGAAGGTCACCACGTTCGACACCTTGATTTCGCGCCCCAGGCGCAAGTGCTTGACCTTCATGCCGCGCTCGAAACGTCCCGAGCACACGCGCAAGAAGGCGATGCGGTCGCGGTGCGCCGGATCCATATTCGCCTGGATCTTGAAGACGAAGCCCGTGAACGGTTGCTCGGACGGCGCCACCGACCGCACGGTCGCGTCGCGCTCGCGCGGTGCTGGCGCCCAGTCGACCAGCGCGGAGAGAATCTCGCGCACGCCGAAGTTGTTGATGGCCGAACCGAAGAACACGGGCGTCTGCACGCCGGAGAGGAATTCCTCCAGGTTGAACGGGTTCGATGCGCCGTGCACCAGTTCCACTTCCATGCGCAACTGGTCCATCTCCAGCGGGAACATCTCTTGCAGGCGCGGGTTGTCGATGCCCTTGATGATTTCGAAGGCGCCGTCAGCTTTTTCTTCGCCGGCCTTGAACAGCATGATCTCGTCGTTCAGCAGGTGATACACGCCGCGGAAGTTCTTGCCCATGCCGATAGGCCAGGTGACGGGCGCGCACTGGATCTTCAGCACCGATTCGAGTTCGTCGAGCAGGTCCAGCGGATCGCGCGTCTCGCGGTCCATCTTGTTCATGAACGTGACGATGGGCGTATTGCGCATGCGGCAGACTGCCAGCAGCTTGATCGTCTGCGCTTCCACGCCCTTGGCCGCATCGATCACCATCAGCGCCGAGTCGACCGCCGTCAGCACGCGGTAGGTATCTTCCGAGAAGTCCTGGTGGCCCGGGGTGTCGAGCAGGTTGACGACGTGGCCGCGGAATTCGAACTGCATCACCGAGGACGCGACGGAAATACCGCGCTGCTTCTCGATCTCCATCCAGTCCGACGTCGCGTGGCGCCCCGATTTACGCGCCTTGACGGTACCGGCCATCTGGATCGCGCCCGAGAACAGCAGCAGTTTTTCCGTCAGCGTGGTTTTACCCGCATCCGGGTGGGAAATGATGCCGAAGGTGCGGCGGCGCTGCACTTCGCGCGCGATCACGGCAGGCGCCTTGCTGCTGGCTGACGCTGCGGCATTGTCCGCATTGTCGCTGGAATCGGGGGTGTTGATGTCGTTCTCGTTGGCCATATTGGTGACCATAATATGGCCCTCGCAAAAAACCCTCGATTTTACAGAAGGATCGGCCTTCCGTGTGAACTGCTTCACTCTGGCGAACGGCAAAATTGACGCCGCCGCCGCGCGCTTCATCAAGGGGTCACAATCCGCAGGCAACATTGCACTGCAGAAATGTTGTCACCCTACCCTGGAAACCCGATGAAAATGCTCCTCACCCCCGCCATCCGACTCATGCAGCGCTTGCGCCTGCTGCCCAAATTCATGCTTGTCTGCCTGGTCTTCCTGCTGCCGCTGGCGCTGGCGACCACCCTGCTGATCTCGGAGCTGGGCAAATCGCTGGCCCAGGCGCAGGATGCGCAGCGGGGCGTGGCGTATGTGCGCCAGCTGCACGAAGGCACGCGGCTGCTGCAGCAGCGGCGCGGCCTGGAGCACCTGCGCCTGAGCGGCAAGGCGGGCATGGACAACACGGCCCTGAATGCGCGCATCACGGCCACGCTGGCGGCCCTGGCGCGCTTACCGGCAGGCGCGGGCCTGCCCCAGGCGGCCGAGCTGGCGAAGCAGTGGCAAGCCCTGCTGGGCCGGCAGGCGGGCCTCGCGGCGCGCGACAGCTACGCGGCGCACACGGCGCTGCTGCGCCAGGCGGCCAAACTGGGCCAGCTGGTGGCCGACCGCTCGCACCTGAGCCTGGACCCGGACGCGGGCGCCAACCACCTGAGCGCCGTCTTCACGGCCACCCTGCCCGACCTGGCCGAGAGCCTGTCCGACATCGCCGGGCGCGGCGCCGCCTACATCGACACGGGCCTGTTCGAAGCAAACGAAGACCAACTCGTCAACGCCAACGCCCTGATCGCGCGCCACGAACTGGAACGCCTGCCGGCCCGCTTCGACGAAATCATCGCCGCCAAGCCGGCATTGCGCGCCAGCCTGCAAGCAGCCCTGAAAGCCGTGCCGGCCGCGCTGGCCTTCCTCGAACGCAGCAAAAATGAGGTGACGAATTCCTACGACCAGACCTCGGGCGCGCAATTCCACGCGGCCGGCATGCAAGCCATCGACACCTTGCACGCGCTCTCGATCGCCTCGGCCACCGCCCTGGACAGCCTGCTGGCGCAGCGCATTGCCCGCGACGAGGCGCGCCGTGGCCTGATCCTGGCCGCCATGCTGCTGGTGCTGCTGGCCGCCGCCTACCTGTGCGCTGGCTTCTATGCCGCCTTCGCGCGCGACGTGACGCAATTGCGCGTGGCCGTCGGCGCGGCGGCGGCGGGCGACCTGTCGCAGCGCATCACCTCGCAGGCGCACGACGAAATCGGCGACCTGGTACGCGACTTCGGTGCCATGACGCACGGCCTGGCCACCCTGGTGCAGGAAATCCGTGGCGGCGCAGCCGTCATCGCCGCCGCCGGCGCCGACATCGCCCAGGGCAACGCCGCCCTGTCCGGCCACACGGCCACGCAAGCGGGCGCGCTGGGCGCCACCGTCGACTCGATGCGCGAGCTGACGGCTACCGTGGGCCGCAATGAAGCCCATGTAGGACAGGGGCGCACCCTGGTGGCCACAGCGGCCGACGTGGCCCTGCGCGGCGGCCAGACGGTGGGCGCCGTGGTCGAGACCATGGCCTCGATCAAGGCCAGCTCGCACAAGATCGTCGACATCATCGGCGTCATCAACGGCATCGCCTTCCAGACGAATATCCTGGCCTTGAACGCGGCCGTGGAAGCGGCACGCGCGGGCGAGCAAGGACGGGGCTTTGCCGTCGTCGCGTCCGAAGTGCGCAGCCTGGCGCAGCGCTCGAACGAGGCGGCGCTGGAAATCAAGCGCCTGATCGGCGATTCCGTGGCCACCGTGGATGCGGGTGGCGACCTGGTCAATGCCGCCGGCAACACCATGCGGCAAGTCGTCGATGCGGTGCAGCAAGTGGCCGTGGTGATCGGACGCATCAGCAGCGCCGGCGCCGAGCAGAATGGCGAGATCGCCCGCATCAACCAGGCGCTGGCGCAAATCGACGACATGACACGCCAGAACGCGGGCCTGGTCGACGAGGCGCGCGCCGGTTCGCAGCGCCTGCACCAGGAAGGCGAGGCGCTGACGCAGGCCGTCAGCCGCTTCCGCCTGGGCGAGCACGATGCGCCTGGCGCGCGCCAGCCGAGCACCACGAGCGTGCGCGACGGCTTGCCCAGCGTGCGTCCGGCCGGCCTGTGGAGCGCCAATAAACCGCGCGTCATATCACAAAATCGCGCAGAACGGCGCAAGGCTAGCTAGTCAAAAGTGTGCACGTAGGACAAGGACTACAATTCCGCCTCAAAAGAGACTACAAAGTGGCGACTGCTAATCTTATGTTCGCCACTTACATAAGCTTTTAAAGTAGCTACATCGCGATCTGCACCGCGCGGTCGATAAAAATGCTGTTACCACGTGGCTATGGCAAATTTTTTGACCGGCAACGCGGCAGTCGCACTTCGATGTAAAAAGCCTGTGAGGAATACTATGAACCATACTCAACTTATCACCCCGGTCCAGAAGAACCAGTTGCTGCCGCGCGCCATGCCGGCAGCCGGACGGGAAATCAAGCTTGCGTCGCGGGTTAGCCTCAGCAGTGCCCAACAGAATGAATTGCTGGCCGCCCTGCCGCGCGCCGCGCTCGAATCGCTGTTCGAAGACCTGGAATTGGTGGAACTGCCGTTCGGCAAGGAACTGTATGCCTACGGCAATAACATGGAATACAGCTATTTCCCCACCACCGCCATCATTTCCCTGCTGTATGTGATGGAAGATGGCGCCACGACGGAAATCGCCGTGGTCGGCCATGAAGGCGTGGCCGGTGCTTCGCTGCTGGCAGGCGAGCGCGCCATGTGCACGGCCGTCGTGCAAAGCGCCGGTTACGGCTACCGCCTCAAAACCCAAAGCTTGCGCAATGCGTTCAACCAGGGCGGCGCCCTGCCCCAGTTGCTGATGCGCTATACCAACGCCCTGTTTGCGCAAATGGCGCAAAACGCCGTCGGCGGCCGCCACAGCTCGATCGAGCAAAAGCTGTGCCGCTGGCTGCTGGACCGCCTGGACCGTTCGCCATCGAACGAACTCAAAGTGACGCAAGAGCTCATTTCCATCATGCTGGGTGTGCGCCGCGAAAGCATCACGGCCGCCGCCGGCAAGCTGCAGGATGAAGGCTTGATCCACTATCGCCGCGGCAATATCACGGTGCTGGACCGCGCCGGCCTGGAATGCTATGCGGGCGAGTGCTACAAGGTGGCCAAGACGGAATACGACCGTTTGCTGCGCGACGTATCGCGCTGCTGATCCGCTGCTGATCGACGGTGAGCATGATCAAAAAAATGGCCGGGCTGCATGCCCGGCCATTTTTTCATCCCGGCACACTCAAACGCTGGCGTCTTCGTCGATCTCTTCCGGTTCCGGCGTCAGCGGCAACGGAATCACGGCTTCCACGCACGTGCCCTTGCCTTCCGGCCCCTGGCGCACGGTGAGGGTGCCGCCCAGCAGCAAGGCCCGCTCGCGCATGCCCAGCAAGCCGTGCGACATGGGTTTTTGCAGCGCATCTTCGCTAATGCCGATGCCGTCATCGATGACGCGCAGTACCAGACCGTGTTCATTGCGTTTCAAGGTCACGCTGACCATGCCGGCGCGCGCATATTTGAGAATATTCGTCAGCGATTCCTGCACGATGCGGAACAGGGCGATCGTCAGGGTGGCTTCGCGGTTGTCGATATTGATGGCCACATCCGTTTCGCAGCGAACCGAGCTCATGCGCGTAAAATCTTCGCAATAGCTTTCGATGGCGGCGCACAGGCCCAGGTTGTCCAGCAGGCTGGGGCGCAAATCCTCGACGATGCGGCGCTTCAGTTCCACCGTTTCCAGCAGGGTGGCCTTGGCACGCCGCAATTGTGCGGCCAGTGCCGGCTGCGTGTGCGCCAGTTGCTGCGTGACGGCGCCCAGGTCCATGCTGATCGACGTCAAATTGGCGCCCAGCTCATCGTGCAGCTCACGCGCCAGGCGCGCCTTCTCCACTTCATTGACACTGATCAAATGGCGCGACAGCACGGATAACTGCTCCGTGCGCTTGCTGACCGTCGATTCCAGGGTGTCGTTGGCATTTTGCAGCGCATACTCGACGGCCGCACGATTCTGGAAGCTGCGCCGCACCAGCTGGTAAAACATGATCAGCACGAGGATGGCCAGGGCATTGATGCCAATGCCGAGCAGCACGGCTTTTTGGTACTCATGATAAAAGGCGGCGCTGCCGGACGACAGCGCTTCATTCTGTTCGCGCGTCATGATCACCACCTGCAGGCGGATTTCATCCATGGTGGCTCGGTCGTCGGTCACGCGCGAGATATTGACGATTTCGGCCAGCCCGCCCTGCTTGTAGACTTCGATCGACTCTTGTAGCATCGACATCTTGCGACGGATCAAGCTTTTTAATTGACCCAGGTTTTTCAACTGCGTAGGACTGCCCGCGAGCAAGGTTTGCAGCTCGTTGAATTCGTTGTCGATCTCGGTGGAAGCCGTCTTCGACGGCCCCAGATACGTTTCCGAGCCGGAAATGAAATAGCCGCGCAAGCTGCTTTCCGCGTCCAGCACGAGCACGTTCAAATACTGCAGCCGGTCCGCCACGCGGGCGCTCTGGCTGAGCAAGGCGTTCGTGCCCTTCAACGATTGCAGATTATGAAAGAGACTGAAACCATTGAGTACAAGCAACAAGGCGCAAGCCACGCAAAGGATCGTCTTGTAGAGGGGCAGGCGGTGATGCGGGGCCGGTTCAACGGTGAAATACATCCTGATGTGCATCCTTAGCAAGGTTCGGCGCGGGAGAGAGCGCCGGCGCCGGCCAATTATAGCCCTCGCCACAGACTGCTGCACTGCACAAATCGTGCTGCGTAGCTGGCTGAGCGATCATGTTTCCATGATCGCACCGCTGCGCTAGTCAAGCAAATTGTTTTTCATTGCGTAATAGGTCAAGTCGCTGTTCGATTGCAAGCCCATTTTTTCCATGATGCGCGTACGGTAGGTACTCACCGTCTTGATGCTCAACGACAAGGCCACGCCGATATCGGACACGGTGGCGCCACGCGCCAGGCGCAGGAAGACCTGGAATTCGCGGTCCGACAATTCCGTATGCAGGGCGGCATTCGTATCGCGGTCGAACGACTGCGCCAGCAATTCGCCCACGGTGGAACTGACGTAGCGGCGTCCCTGGAACACGGTGCGCACGGCCGTCATCAACTCGTCGGCTTCGCATTCCTTGTTCAGATAGCCATTCGCGCCCATCTTGAACAGGTTCAGCGCATATTGCTGCGCCGGATAGCCGCTGAGGATCAACACGGGCAATTCCGGCTGGCCCTGGCGGATCGTGCGCAAGGTATCGATGCCGCTCTGGTCGGGCATGGCGATGTCGAGCAACAGCACATCGCAAATTTCGCGGCGGGCGATATCGAGCGCTTCACGCCCGGTACCGGCTTCCGCCACCACACTGAAATCGCTTGACGACGAAAAAATCTGTTTGAATCCAGCTCGTACTATTTGGTGATCATCACAAATGGCAACGCGTATCATTGTTTCCCCTTAAATTTTCCTGGCCTGGGAAAGACTACCGGAACCTGAACGCTGCTCCGGCTTAGCGTCACTAACAAAAACGCAACATTAACATTATATTCAAAATATGGCGTGCCGTACGATACCTGCAGCGCCAAGGCTTGTACCATGCAGTATAGTCAAGCGGTATCGGACAACCCCACCTATATTGGTACAAATCTTATTTTAGCAAGTTTAAAATCGCAATTAATTCATTGCGTATCCACACGCGGTCCAGCGGTGCTTCCTGCGGCACGACAGGCACGGCCGGCAGCACAGGCAGCTCATCGAGGACGGCATGCGATGCGCCACGGCTATCGAGCTTGTTGCGCGCGCCGCTGATGGTAAAGCCTTGCTCATACAACAATTCGCGGATGCGGCGTATCAGCAGCACCTCATGGTGCTGATAATAACGGCGGTTGCCACGTCGTTTGACCGGTTTGAGCTGGGAAAACTCCTGCTCCCAGTAGCGCAGTACGTGCGGTTTGACGCCGCACAATTCGCTCACCTCGCCGATCGTGAAATAGCGTTTCGCCGGAATGGGCGGCAAGGCGATCAACTCGGTTTTACTGATGCGCTCGTTCATCGCCACTCACTCAGGCAGCACGTGCCAGCGGACTGGTCTCTTCGACCATGCTTTTCAGCTTCTGGCTCGCATGAAAGGTCACGACACGGCGCGCCGTGATGGGGATCTCTTCGCCCGTCTTCGGATTGCGGCCCGGCCGCTGCGGCTTGTCGCGCAACTGGAAATTGCCGAAACCGGACAACTTGACGGCCTCGCCCCGCTCGAGCGCATTGCGGATCTCGTCGAAAAAGGTCTCGACCATATCCTTCGCCTCGCGCTTGTTCAGGCCCACTTGCTCGAACAACAGTTCAGCCAGCTCAGCCTTGGTCAAGGTGGGTAAATCTTTTTCCGCCTCCTGGCGCACTTTGGCAACCAGCATGGCCCGATGCAGATCGGCGGCCAGTGCGGATTGCAGTACGGCGGAATCAACGTCGCTGTTATTAATTTTCCTGCCCTGCCTTTTCTGTGCGCCAGAGCCTGCCACATGGCAAGCTCGTCTACGGTTGACGACGGAAAGGCCGTCACGCTAGGCGACGACCAGTCCGGTAATTACGAACGCAGTTTCGCGTCGTGTCCCTGCTTGGCTGCGTCGATCAGGACAGCCATCAGGCCATCGACGACATCGTCTTGCAGAGTGTTTTGAGTATCTTGCAAGCTAATCCGGAAAGCAAGGCTTTTTTCATCCGTTTCCAGCCCTTTTCCACGATATTCATCAAATAAAACAATGGCTTGCACGACACGCGCTGCAGGGCTTGCCTTGGCGGCAGCATCGAAACTGTCGAGCAGATCCTGCACCGCCACCGATTGCTTGACGACCACGGCCAGATCGCGGCTGGCGCCAGGGAATTTCGAGATTTCCTGGTACACGGGCACGACTCTTTGCGTCAGGGCAGCGGCGTCGACTTCGAACAGCACGGGCGCCAGCGGCAAGTCATACTTTTGCATCCAGCGCGGGTGCAATTCGCCGATGAAACCGATGACCTTGCCATCGAGTTCCACGTTGGCCGAGCGACCCGGATGCAGGGCTGGGTGTTCCGCCTTGCTAAAACGCAAGACCAGCGGCGCGAACAGCGCTTCCAGGTCCGCCTTCACGTCAAAGAAGTTGACCGTGCGTGTAACCTGGCCCCACTGCTCGTCCGCCACCGCGCCGTAGGCCATGGCCGCCACGCGTTTTGGCTGGGCGTAGCCGGCCACTGACAAGGGACCGTTTTCCACGCTGTCGTCGCGCTGGTAAATGGCGCCCACTTCGAAGATGCGCACGCGGTTCGTCTTGCGGTTCAGGTTATAGCGCACATTGGCGATCAGGCTGCCGATCAGCGAGGAACGCATCACGCTCATCTGGCTGGCGATCGGGTTCTGCAATTTGATCGGATGCGTGTTGCCCGAGAAATCGCGCTCCCATGCCGTATCGACAAAGCTCATATTAACCACTTCCTGGAAGCCCAGGTCGGCCAGCTCATGACGTACCGCAAACAGGGAGCGGGTATTTTCTGGTGCAATCTGCATCACGTTCGCAGCCACGGGCGGCAAGGTCGGGATGTTTTCAAAGCCGTACACGCGCGCCACTTCCTCGATCAAGTCTTCCTCGATCTCGATGTCGAAACGGTAGCTGGGCGAGGTCACGGAAAACACGCCGTCCGCCAGGGTGAATGGCAGGGCCAGACGCGTGAAGATATCGGCGATCAACGCATCATTGAGCGGCACGCCGATGACCTTTTGCGCGCGCGCCGTGCGCATCGTCACGGGCTGACGCTGCGGCAAGTTCACCACGTGGTCGTCGACGGGGCCGATGGTCGTCGTCGGCGTGCCGCAGATTTCCACGATCAGGGCCGTGATGCGCTCGATGTGCTCGACGGTGGTGGCGAAATCGACGCCGCGTTCGAAGCGGTGCGCCGCATCGGTGGAGAAATTCAAACGGCGCGCGCGGCCTTGGATGGCATTTGGCCACCAGAATGCCGCTTCCAGGTAGATGCTGTCCGTATCGTCCGATACCGAACTGGCGTCGCCGCCCATGATGCCGGCCAGCGATTCGATTTGCTGCTCATCGGCAATGACACCGATCCACTCGTCGACGGCAATGGTGTTGCCATTCAACAACTTGACGGATTCACCCGCCTTGCCCCAACGCACGTCGAGGCTGCCGTGGATCTTTGCCAGGTCAAACACGTGGCTAGGACGACCCAGTTCCAGCATGACATAGTTGGAAATGTCGACCAGGGCCGACAGCGGACGCTGGCCGCTGCGCTCGAGGCGCTGCTTCATCCAGTCCGGGGTGGCCGCACGGGCGTTCAAGCCGCGGATGACACGCCCCGTGAAACGGCCGCACAGGTCCGGCGCGCTGACTTTCACGGGCAAGACTTCGTCGCTGGAAACAGGCACGGTGCGGAACTGCGGCACATTCAGGGGCACGCCCGTGAGAGCCGACACTTCGCGCGCCACGCCCAGCACCGACAGACAGTCCGCCTTGTTTGGCGTCAACTTGATGGTGAATTTCAAGTCATTCAGCGCAAAGTAGTCGCGGAAATTCTGGCCGATCGGTGCGTCGTCCGGCAATTCCATCAAGCCGGCGTTTTCTTCCGACAATTTCAATTCGCGCGCGGAGCACAGCATGCCTTGCGACTCGACGCCGCGCAGCTGGCCCACCTTGATTTCAAACGGCTTGCCATCGGCGCCGGGAGGCAGCACGGCGCCCGCCATCGCGCAGACGACTTTCAAGCCCGGGCGCACGTTCGGTGCGCCGCAGACGATATTGAGCATGGTGCCCGTGCCGACGTCGACCTGGCACACATTCAGGCGGTCCGCGTTCGGATGTTTTTCCATCTCCAGGACCAGGCCTACCACCACGTTCGAGAACGGCGGGGCGACAGGATCGACGTCCTCGACTTCGAGACCGGACATGGTCAGCAGATGGGCCAGTTCGTCCGAAGTCATCTTCGGATCGACCATGGTACGGAGCCAGTTTTCGGAAAATTGCATAATCAAGCCTTCAAATGTTCAATACGCGAGCATGCAAGGGCACGCTCCAGCGCATCGAGTGACATGGAATAATGAAACGCCTTAGTTAAACTGCTTGAGGAAGCGCAAGTCGCCCTCGTAAAACAGACGCAGGTCGTTGATGCCGTAACGCAGCATCGTCAAGCGTTCCAGGCCGGAGCCGAAAGCAAAACCGATGAATTTCTCGGGATCGAGGCCGAAGTTCTTCACCACGGTCGGATGCACCTGGCCGGCGCCCGACACTTCCAGCCAGCGGCCCTTCAAAGGACCCGAACCGAAGGCGATATCGATCTCGGCCGACGGTTCCGTGAACGGGAAGTACGATGGGCGGAAGCGCACTTGCAAGTCGTCCGTCTCGAAAAAGGCCTTGACGAAGTTCAGGTACACGCCCTTCAAGTCGGCAAAGCTGATGTCTTCGGCGATCCACAGGCCTTCGACTTGGTGGAACATCGGCGAATGGGTGGCATCGCTGTCGACGCGGTAGGTGCGGCCCGGCGCGATGACCTTGATCGGCGGCGTATGCGTGCGCGCATAGCGCACCTGCATGGGGCTCGTATGCGTGCGCAGCAGCAAGGGCTTGCCATCGGTGTCGTTGCCATCGATGTAGAAAGTATCTTGCATGGAACGGGCTGGATGGTTTTCCGGGCTGTTGAGCGCCGTGAAGTTGGTCCAGTCATTCTCGATTTCGGGGCCGTCGGCCACGTCGAAGCCGATCGAGCGGAAGATTTCCTCGACCCGCTCCCACGTGCGCATCACGGGATGGATGCCGCCGGGCATGCGGCCACGGCCTGGCAGGGTCACGTCGATCGCTTCGGCGTTCAGACGGCCTTGCATTTGGGCATCGGCCAGCGCATCACGGCGCGCCGTCAGCGCGTCCTCAATCTGCACTTTGACGGCATTGATCAGGGCGCCTTGCGCTTTGCGCGCGTCCGGGTCCAGCTTGCCCAGGCCCTTCATCATTTCGGTAATCTGGCCAGTCTTGCCCAGGTAGCGGGCTTTGGCGTTTTCAAGTGCGGCAGCGTCTGCGGCGGCGATAAAGTCAGCCTGGGCCGAGACGACGAGTTCTTCTAGGGAGTTCATGCGGCATTTCCTGTTTTGGACATCAATTCTGGACTCGATTATCAAAAGTCCAACAATCAAAAACGGAAACGGGGCATAAGGTTCACACCCCTGCCCCGCTCTTTATGACGTCACCCTACGGATGACGTTGTGCAATGACCGATGCTTACGCAGCGATTTTTGCTTTAACTGCGTTGACAATCGCAGCGAATGCTGGTTTGTCCATCACAGCCATATCGGCCAGGACTTTACGGTCCAGTTCGATATTTGCTTTTTTCAAGCCGTTCATGAATACGCTGTACGTTACGCCATGCTCACGGGAAGCGGCGTTGATACGGGCGATCCACAGGCGGCGGAAAACGCGTTTCTTGTTGCGGCGATCGCGGTAAGCGTATTGGCCAGCGCGCATGACTGCTTGCTTGGCAACACGGTATACGCGGCTGCGGCGACCACGGTAGCCTTTAGCTTGAACAAGAATCTTTTTATGACGGGCACGAGCTGTAACCCCACGTTTTACTCTAGGCATAGTAACTCCTTATATTGAGTGTGAGATTAAGCAGTCGGCATCATGCGGTAGACGGATTTCACGTCAGACGCAGCGACATTGGTGGTACCGCGCAGAGCGCGTTTCAGCTTGGTGGTTTTCTTGGTCAAGATGTGGCGTTTGAACGCATGACCACATTTAACAGTACCACCCGGACGCACGCGAAAACGTTTTTTCGCAGAGCTTTTGGTCTTCATTTTAGGCATAGCAATCTGTCCTCTTACGGACAGCTCCATTTATCACAGGATTGCAGGTGGCAACACGACGCTGCGCTTAGATGCCTGCTTTCACATGCGGTGCAGCGGATGCAAGTCCGCTACAGTTCGCGCGGCCCGGACATTGCTGAACGGGCCGCGCAAATTCTGCCTGGAATCGTGTGTCGCACCAATGCTGGCACAAACCACGTCGATCCACAGTAAAACGCTATTGTAGCTTACTTCTTCTTCTTAGGCGAAAGAACCATGATCATTTGGCGGCCTTCCATCTTCGGGAACTGCTCGACCTGGCCGTACGGTTCCAGATCGGCCTTCAGACGTTCCAGCATACGGAAGCCAATATCCTGATGCGCCATCTCACGACCGCGGAAACGCAGCGTGATTTTGGTTTTATCGCCTTCATCGAGGAACTTGATGAGATTGCGCAACTTGATATTGTAGTCACCATCATCAGTTCCCGGACGGAATTTGACTTCCTTCACGAGGATGATCTTTTGCTTCAATTTGGCTTCGTGAGCTTTCTTTTGCTCCGAATACTTAAATTTGCCGTAGTCCATCAAACGGCACACCGGAGGCTGCGCGGTAGGCGCAATTTCCACCAGGTCGACGTTTGCCTCTTCCGCCAGGCGGAAGGCTTCAGCCAAACTTACGATACCGAGTGGCTCGTTATCGACCCCGCTTAAACGCATTTCAGGGGCAGTGATTTCGCCATTGATGCGATGTGACTTGTCAGTAGCTATTGTAATTTCCTTTAAAAATCTTGTAAGACGGTCGTGCAGCGAGTTTCCTCGTCAGGCCTTGGTGTCGACTTCATGTTTGAGTCGCTCAATCAGGGCATCGACGGACATGACACCCAGATCGATATTGCCCCGCGCCCGCACGGCCACTGTATTCGCATCCCGTTCTTTGTCACCAATTACTAAGATGTAAGGCAATTTTTGTACGGAATGTTCACGTATTTTATAGGTAATCTTCTCGTTACGCAAATCAGCCTGTACGCGCAGCCCCGCTTTGCGCAGTTTTGTTGTAACTTCCTGTACATATTCGGCTTGAGCGTCGGAAATATTCAACACCGACACTTGCACTGGCGCCAACCACAACGGCATGGCGCCCGCATAGTGTTCGATCAGGATGCCGATGAAACGTTCCAGCGAACCCACGATCGCGCGGTGCAGCATGATCGGTACCTGGCGCGTATTGTCTACTGCCACATATTCGGCGCCCAAACGGCCCGGCATCGACGGGTCGATTTGCACGGTGCCCACCTGCCATGCGCGGCCCAGACTGTCTTTCAAGTGGTATTCGATCTTCGGACCGTAGAATGCACCCTCGCCCGGCAATTCCGTCCACTCTACGCCGCAGGCGCGCAGGGCCGAACGCAGCGATTCCTCGGCAAAATCCCACGACTCTTCGGTGCCGATGCGGTTATCCGGGCGCAAGGCCAGTTTCACATCGATATTCGTAAAGCCGAAGGCCGTGTACACATCCATCGCCTGCTGGTGGAAAGCCGTCACTTCGCCGGCGATCTGCTCTTCCAGGCAGAAAATGTGACCATCATCCTGCGTAAAGCCGCGCACGCGCATCATGCCGTGCAAGGCACCCGATGGCTCATTGCGGTGGCATTGGCCAAATTCGCCGTAGCGCAATGGCAAGTCGCGGTAGCTGCGCATGCCGTTGTTGAAAATCTGGATATGGCCAGGGCAATTCATCGGTTTCAGCGCATAGGCGCGGTTTTCCGATTCCGTGATGAACATGTTTTCACGGTAATTGTCCCAGTGACCGGTTTTTTCCCACAGGCCACGGTCGAGAATTTGCGGCGCCTTGACTTCCTGGTAGCCGTTGACCTGGTACACATTGCGCATGTATTGCTCGACTTGCTGCCAGATCGACCAGCCCTTCGGATGCCAGAAGATCAGGCCTGGTGCTTCTTCCTGGAAATGGAAGAAATCGAGCTGCTTGCCCAACTTGCGGTGATCGCGCTTTTCCGCCTCTTCCAGGTTATGCAGGTACAGTTCCTGGTCTTCCTTCTTGGCCCAGGCCGTGCCATAGATACGCTGCAGCATCTCGTTTTTCGAGTCGCCGCGCCAGTAGGCGCCGGCCAGCTTCATCAGCTTGAATACTTTCAGCTTGCCCGTCGATGGCACGTGGGGGCCGCGGCACAAGTCCGTGAACTTGCCTTCAGAATACAGCGACACTTCCTGGTCGGCCGGAATCGAGCCGATCAGCTCAGCCTTGTAGGCTTCGCCGATACCCTTGAAGTAGGCTATGGCTTCGTCACGCGCCACCACCTTGCGCGTGACCTGCTCATCCTTCTTGGCCAGTTCCATCATTTTCTTTTCGATCGCCGTCAAATCTTCCGGCGTGAACGGGCGCTTGTAGGCGAAGTCATAGTAAAAGCCGTTGTCGATCACGGGACCGATGGTCACTTGCGCGTCCGGGAACAGTTCCTTGACGGCATATGCCAGCAAGTGGGCCGTCGAGTGGCGAATCACTTCCAGGCCATCGGCATCCTTGTCCGTGACAATCGCCAGTTCGGCATCTTGCTCGATCAGATAGGAGGTGTCGACCAGCTTGCCATCGACCTTGCCAGCCAGGGCAGCCTTGGCCAGGCCGGTACCAATATTGGCCGCAACCTGGGCCACGGTGACCGGGCCGTCAAATTGACGGGCGGAACCATCGGGAAGTCGGATTGTAAGCATATTGATCTCCATATCGGCGCTGGCGCCAGGTAAAACTGCGGTGTAATGGGTAAAATAACTGAAAGGAAAACGCAGACGCAAAAAAACGCGGACTAGCCGCGTTTTTCACTTTCTTGAGACAAAGGAAACCCGTTCGACTAGCGTCACTCCCAAAGCTTGGTAGTAGTTCGCGGTGTCATAACCGGTTTTACCTTTCTCTCTCACTGCATTCTGGTGGGCGGTGAGGAATTCGAATCCCCGACCCCTTGGATGTCGACCAAGTATTCTAACCAGCTGAACTAACCGCCCGTAAAACTTTTGTTGATCATTTTATTTCAAATGACCGCTTGCGGCTTGCGCCAGCTTAAAAAACCATCTACTGCCAAATTCTGGTGGGCGGTGAGGAATTCGAATCCCCGACCCCTTGGATGTCGACCAAGTATTCTAACCAGCTGAACTAACCGCCCCGAAGACCAGCATTATAGAGAGGCTTTCCCAGAATGACAAGGGCTGTTTTACAGGAAACTTTAATCTGTTTTTCATCCGCTTCCCGGGCGTCAGCCTCTTTATACAGAGTCGGCCCGGCACGCGCGGAATGCCGCTAGAATCGCGGCATGAACTCCACCATATTCAGCTGGCTGAAAACCCTGAGCCGCGTCTGCGGTTTCGAAACGGCCGATTCCTTCCCGCCCGGCCACCCGTATGCGCGCACGCGCTGGAATGCCGCGTACTTCGATATCGCTTCCGACGTGAAGCCGGACGAGATGGAGCGGCGCCTGTGCGCGGCCATCGCCAACACGCCGAGCGTCTTCGCCTACATCAGCAATCCCACGCCGCGCATGCAGCGCGCGCTACTGAACGTGATCCACGACCGGCTACGGCGCCAGCCCGGCGCGGGCGCCACGGACCTGGTCTTGTTATTGATCAATGCCTACGCCAGCCCCCACATCACGGAAGCCGTGCCCGGCCTGCGCACCGTGATCTTCAACACGGAACACGAAGACACGAATCTGCGCGTGCATGCCATCCTGGAATTGCTGGTAGGCACGCCGCGGGGGCTGGACGTCATCGATATGTAGTGAACGAGATGTAAATCAGGCGTGATTGGCGGGAACATAGCGCGCCCGCAAGCGCATGAACGGCGTTTCCACCAATCTATACAGGAGCCAGCCCGTGGCAATGCTGAGCAGTATCATCACCAGCATGGCCGGCAGGCTGTCCGGCCCATAACCCATATCCTGCAAGAGCGGGCGCAGCAAAATGCACAACTGCTTGTGCAGCAGGTAAATTGCATACGACCACAGGGCCAGGCTGGCCGCGCCCGGCACGCGCACCTTGTACAGGATGCTGGCGGGACTCAGCGCGGCAATCAGCAATAAAGTAAAACTGGCCGCCAGGGCCGGATAGCCGAACACCGTCACGCTATAGCCATAGTGATCGGTGAGAAACACATAAAACATCAGCGCCGTGCCAGCGATTCCTGCCAGCAAGGTACGGTTGCCGTACGAGGTCAGGCGCAGCCACGCGCCCGGATGGTAATTTCTCAGCAGCGCGAGCGCCACGCCCGCCACCAGCTCGTCGAAGCGGCACCACGACGCGTAATAAATGTATTTGTAATAGCCAAGGCCGCCGCGCGGCACTTGCACGTATTCATCCCACAGATACGCGCGCAGCAGCATGCCGACGATAAAGCTGGCGGCCACGGCCAGCCATGCCCACAGCAGCGACTTGCGGCAGGCGGCGATCAACAGCGCCACGGCCGGCAACAGCACGTAGAACTGCTCCTCCACGCACAGCGTCCACGCGTGCGAAAACGCCGTGCCCGGCGTCAAATTGATGTTCTGCGTAAACGTCAGGAATTTCCACAGCGGCAGCAGCGCGCTATCGCCGCGAAACGCGGGCCATAAATAATACAGGGCCAGCACGGCATAGAAACTGGGCAAGGTACGCAGGAAGCGCCGCGCATAGAAGCGGGACAAGGAAAAGCCGTGTTCGCTGCGCAAGGACGCAAAGATCTGGTTGCCGATCAGGTAGCCGCTGAGGGCAAAGAACAGGTCCACGCCCGTCCAGCCGATTTCTCCCCAGAAACCAAACGCCCCGCCGTCGCTGACGAACAGCAAATAATGGTTCATGAACACCAGCACGATGGCCAGCGCGCGCAAGGTATCGAGACCAGCCAGGCGGGAGGAAGACGAAGACGACATGGATATCAGCAATGGAAAACAACGGTGGCGCCGATCATGCCATGCCGCACACTGCCATGGCCAACTTTTTACAGGCGGCCACGGCGAATCCCGCTAAAATATGCCGACCCCGCTTTCCCTTCCCGCAACAGCATAGGATATGTCCAGCATGAGCAGCGCACTCCATTTCAAATCCATCAACTACACGGGCCAGGGCAGCGGCCCGCGCCTGATCGTCACGGGCGCCGTGCACGGCAATGAAACCTGCGGCACCAAGGGCATCCACCGCGTGATGGCTGAACTCGACAGCGGCGCCCTCTCCATCGTGGCCGGCAGCGTCACCTTCGTGCCCATCACCAATCCACTCGCTTACGCCAAGGGCGTGCGCAGCGGCGACCGCAACCTGAACCGCAACCTGTTCCCGAACGACAATCCGCAGGATTTCGAAGACCGCATCGCCAACTGGCTGTGCCCGCTGCTGGGCCAGCACGACGTGCTGCTGGACTTGCACTCGTTTAATGCCGACAGCCAGCCCTTCGTCATGGTAGGGCCGCGCAACAATGATGGCCCGCTGCAGCCGTTTCAACATGAAGACAAGGAACGCGCGCTGGCGCGCCGCCTGGGCGTGCGCCGCTTCGTCGATGGCTGGCTGCATGCGTATGGCCAGGGCGTGCAACGCCGCCTGGGCAATAGCGACCAGGTGGGCCTGGTCTTGCGCTACGGCGTGGGCACGACCGAATACATGCGCTCGACGGGCGGCTACGCGCTGACCCTGGAATGCGGCCAGCACGCAGACCCGGCCGCGCCGGATGTCGCCTACCGCGCCATCATGAACACGCTCGCCTTCCTCGGCTTCATCAATGCAGCGCAACCGCAGCCGATCGCAGACGCCGACATGGAAGCGCTGAACATGGTCGTCGTGCACGACAAACTGCACGCGAACGACCGCTTCATCAAGACCTGGTCCAGCTTTGACAAGGTCAAACAGGGCGAGCAAATCGGTGTGCGCGCGGACGGCACGCCCGTGACGGCCGAATTCGACGCCTACATCCTCTTCCCGGACGTCAATGCGGCGGCGAATGCGGAGTGGTATTACCTGGCGCGGGTGGCCAGCAGCTTTTGATTAATGTCCGACGGACTTCGAAAACAAATTGATCACCAGCACGCCGGCAATGATCAGCCCCAGGCCGATCAAGGCCGGCGTATCCAGGCTCTGCTTGAACCAGAACCAGCCGACGGCGGAAATGAGCACGATGCCCACGCCCGACCAGATCGCATACACGATGCCGGTAGGAATCACCTTCAAGGTCAGGGACAAGCACCAGAAGGCGATGCTGTAGCCGACCACGGTGATGACACTGGGCCACAAGCGGCTGAAACCGTCGGACGCCTTCAAGGCGCTGGTGGCGATGACTTCGGCGATGATGGCGATGGCCAGGTAGAAATACGTCATGGCGAGGCTCATGCGACAGTCCTTTCAAGGTAAATCAAAACAACAACGCCCTGCCCGCCCGCCGCCTGGTCGATCAGGGCGGCACGACGGCGCAGGGCGCGTCAGGGAAATTATTGTGGGCTAAGCAGCTTCAAGCCCAGGATACCCGATACGATCAAGGCGATGCAGGCAATGCGCGCGGCGCTCGCCGGTTCACCCAGCACCATGATGCCGAAGATGGCCGTCCCAACGGTGCCGATGCCGGTCCAGATGGCATACGCCGTGCCTAGCGGCAAGGTGCGTAGCGCCAGGCCCAGCATCACCACGCTGCCCAGCATGGAAATGGCCGTCAGTACGGATGGCACGAGGCGGGTAAAGCCGGCGCTATATTTGAGGCCGATGGCCCAGCCAATTTCCAGCAAGCCAGCCAATACCAGGATGATCCACGCCATCATTTCTCCCGAGGTGGCAGGGCCGTCCCCGCCATGCAGCCCCGTCATCGAGCGGGGTCGTCCCCACAGGAGCAAAAGGAAAAGTATACCATTGGGTGAAAACGCTTGCAGCAAGCACATTTTTTCCAGCGCGACCGCTCCAGTCAAATGGAGCCAAAACACATGCTGGTGGCAACATAATGACTGCATCTCAACCATTCAGGAGCGACGATGCACATTCTGGCCCAGGTTCTTACCGCCCTCATCCTGCTGCTGCACGTCTACATCGTGTTGCTGGAAACCGTGCTGTTCGATACGCGCGGACGCAAGGTATTTGGCCTGTCCAAGGAAAAAGCGAAGCTCGTGCGTCCTGCCATGTCGAATCAGGGCTGCTATAACGGCTTTCTCGTCGCGGCGCTGGCGCTGGGCTTTTTTCACCCGGACGCGGCCATCGCCCATGCATTCACCGTCTTCGGCCTGGCGTGCATCGCCGTGGCCGGCGTGTGGGGCGCGGCGACCATCATGACACGCATCCTCTACCTGCAAACGGCGCCCGCCGTCATCGCCCTGCTGCTGTTCCACTTCGACTGATGCCTGCCGGGCGGCCTGCCATGCGGCCGCCCAACGCCTGCCCTCCTTGAAAAATCCACGCCGCCAGCAGGTTTTTTATTTATATCGCAATATACCGATATTGAAATTTACAAAAGACGATACATATATCGCCCACAGACGAACATCGACCAGGAGAAACAGCATGGACATCGACGCCATCCACAAGGCGCTGGCCAACCCCGTGCGGCGACAGATCCTGCAATGGCTGAAGGAGCCGGAGCAGCATTTCGCCCAGCAAGACCATCCGCTCGACTTCGGCGTCTGTGCCGGACTGATCGACCGCAACCTGGGCCTGTCGCAATCGACGGTCTCGGCCCACCTGGCCACCTTGCAAAAGGCCGGTTTGATTTCCGCCAGAAAAGTCGGGCAGTGGAGTTTCTTCAAGCGCAATGAAGCCACCATCCAGGCTTTTCTGGAACATATGCAGCAAGGTTTGTAAGCGTAGCCCCAACCATATCGCCGTCCGCGGCACTCTCGACAGGAAAGATAGCAATCATGGCAACCTTATTCAACCCCATCACCATGGGCAGTCTGCAACTGAAAAACCGCATCATCATGGCGCCGCTGACGCGTTCGCGCGCTGGCAATCCGGGCCGCGTGCCCAACGCCTTGATGGCCGAGTACTATGCGCAGCGCGCTTCGGCCGGCATGATCATCTCGGAAGCGACGGCCGTCACGCCGCAGGGTGTGGGCTATGCCGACACGCCGGGCATCTGGTCCGAAGAACAGGTGGAAGGCTGGAAACACATCACCCGGGCCGTGCATGAGGCAGGCGGCCTGATCGTGCTGCAACTGTGGCATGTGGGCCGCATTTCTGCGCCCGTCTTCCTCGATGGCGACTTGCCCGTGGCGCCCAGCGCCGTCAAGCCGGCCGGCCATGTCAGCCTGCTGCGCCCGAAACAGGAATTCGTCACGCCGCGCGCGCTCGATACGGAAGAGATTCCCGGCATCGTGGCGGCTTACCGCCTGGGCGCCGAGAATGCGAAAAAAGCCGGTTTCGACGGCGTGGAAATCCACGGCGCGAATGGTTATTTGCTCGACCAGTTCCTGCAAGACAGCACCAACTTGCGCACCGACAACTACGGCGGCTCGATTGAAAACCGCGCCCGCCTGATGCTGGAAGTGACGGATGCGTGCATCGAGGTATGGGGCGCTGACAAGGTGGGCATGCATTTGGCGCCGCGCCGCGACGCGCACGACATGGGCGACTCGAACCCGCGCGCCACCTTCGGCTATGTGGCGCGCGAGCTGGGCAAGCGCGGCATCGCCTTCATCTGCGCGCGCGAAGCGCTCGGTGAAGACCGCCTGGGCCCGTACCTGAAACAGGAATTTGGCGGCGTGTATATTGCCAACGAGAAAATGGACAAGGCGGCGGCCGAAGCCTTGCTGGCCAAGGGCGAAGCCGATGCCGTGGCCTTCGGCCTGTGGTTCATCGCCAATCCCGACCTGCCCATCCGGCTGCACAGCGACGCGCCATTGAATCCGCTGAATGCGGACACCCTGTACGCACCGGACGCTGCCGGCTACACGGATTACCCGGCACTGGCGGCACTGGCTTAAACAGCGCCCTCAGCGCAACACCCTCAGCGGCCCTTCGCCGCTCCGCCGCCTTACTTTCGCCGCAGTTCCCCCCACCTTCAGCGCCATCGGCGCCGTGCCGGCCGGGCCGGGCGGCGCGCATGCACGCTGCTGAACACACGGCGTATCACCTCGGCCGGCACCGCGTGCTCGCGCAAATAGGCTGTCGCCACCGTCCGGCCCAGGGTGTGATGAAACGCCACGCCACGCTCAACGAGCTCGGCCATCACTTTGTCCGTTCGGACATGCTCCCCAGGTACATCATCGATACTGTTTTTCATGCCATGGCTCCCTGTCGGGTGGATCAACGCTACATCAAGTTTTGACCACATTGTGCGCATTTAGTGCCCGCCAGAGTCGCAAAGCATCGTTAAAATAGCAGCGACAACGGCCCCGGCGCCGCATGAATTGCGGCCTCGGCTGCTTGTCGCCACCGCCAGCCCCGTATAGAATGCCTGCGCAGAATTTTTGCTTCAAGGAAAATGGCCAGCAGCGCCATCCCATTAAGAATAGTGTCACTGAAGGGTATCAATGGACGATTTATTTGTACAAGCGGGCGACTTGCCGACTTGGCACCAGCGCTGCGCGTTGCGCGTGCTGCAGCTGTTTGGCTGGCGCATGCGCTTCCGTCCCCTGCCGGGGCCGCGCGGCATCGTCGTCGTCTACCCGCACACGTCGAACTGGGATTTCATGGTGGGCCTGTTCGGCAAATGGGCGCTGTCCCTGCCGTTCCGCTGGCTGGCCAAGGATTCCCTGTTCCGCGGCCCGATGGGCAAGGTGCTGCGCTACCTAGGCGGCGAACCCGTCGACCGCAGCACCACCAGCGGCACCATCGGCCGCCAGGCCGAGCGCATGCTGGCCGCCGACTGGTACTGGCTGGCCATCACGCCGGAAGCGACGCGCAGCTACCGTCCGAACTGGAAAAGCGGCTTTTATCACCTGGCCCTGGCCGCCAAGGTGCCGCTGTTGCTGGTGTATATCGACTACCCGAACAAGGTGCTGGGCGTCGTCGACCATATCTATCTGACGGGCGACAAGGAAGCCGACATGGCCGCCATCGCCGCCGTGTATGCGGGCCACCAGGGCTTGCACCCGGAAAAGGCGGCGCCCATCGTGCTGTCCGAGAAGCGCCCCGGCGCCTAATTCATTCCCATCAGCACCACGCCGGCGGCCGTCAAGGCCACGCCGGCCACGCGCAGCACGCGCTCGGCCATCACCTGGCCGGCGAAACGTCCCGCACACAGCAGAATGGCCGAAGCCAGCATGAAGCCGCACGCGGCCGAGGCAGCCGGCAATTCCTGGCCATGCGCATTACCATGCGCCAGCGCAAACATGCCCACCAATCCCATACCGAGCCAGTTCGGCAGAGCCAGCGCCAGCGCGATGACCAGCCCGACCAGCGCCACCGTGGCGGCGATGCCCGTTTCCAGACCGGGCACCGTCAAGCCCGCCATGCCGGCCAGCGCACCGAGCAGCATCATGCCCAGGAAAGCGGCCGGCTGGGCCAGGCCGCGGCGCTGCTGGCCGCCCCAGAGGCCCACGCCCAGCATGGCCAGCAAATGGTCGATGCCCGTGAACGGATGGGCGAAACCGGCCAGGAAGCCCACGCTCTCGCCATGACCGGGGTGGGCCACGGCGGGCAGCGCCAGCAGGCACAGGGCCGCCACCGCGGCTGTTTTCTTCATCAGTCTTGCGCTCATTGCAGCTCCTTGCCTGGTTGGTCGAGCAAACCTTGCTCGCGGATAAAATCGATGACGACCTGCACACCGTCGCCGCTGCGCAGATTGGTAAACACGAAGGGGCGTTCGCCGCGCATGCGCTTGGCATCCTGCGCCATCACGTCCAGATTGGCGCCCACATACGGTGCCAGGTCCGTCTTGTTGATAATGAGCAAATCGGAGCGCGTGATGCCGGGCCCGCCCTTGCGCGGGATTTTTTCGCCGCCGGCCACGTCGATCACGTAAATCGTCAGGTCCGACAGTTCCGGGCTGAAGGTGGCGGCCAGGTTATCGCCGCCCGATTCGACCAGGATCAAGTCCAGCTTGGGAAAATCTGCTTGCATGCGCGCGATGGCTTCCAGGTTGATGGAGGCGTCTTCGCGGATGGCCGTGTGCGGGCAGCCGCCCGTCTCCACGCCCATCAAACGCTCGGCCGGCAAGGCATCCGCGCGCAGCAGGATTTCCATGTCTTCTTTGGTATAGATGTCATTCGTGATGACGGCCATGTCGTAGCGCTCGCGCATGCCCTTGCACAGCATTTCGCACAGGGCCGTCTTGCCCGATCCGACTGGCCCGCCGATGCCCACGCGCAGCGGATTGGAGGTAATCGATGTCATGTTTGCTCTCTCATTGAATAGTTCAGGAACGGTACAGGCGGCTGTACTGCACTTCGTGCCGCATCGACAGCAGCGACAGGCCGGGTGTCCAGTTGCCCATTTCGTCGTCTTGTAACGTTTGCGCCGTCAGCGCCGCCGCTTCCAGTTCCGGCCGCAGCGACAGCAGCAGACGCTGGCCCGCCACCTGCCCCAGCGGCACGGATTTCACGCAGACGAGCACCTGGTTTTCCGCCCAGGCGAACAGCATGGCCAGCAGCGCCTCTTCACGCGGAATGGCCAGCGCCGCCACGGCGCAGGCATAGGCCGTGGGCAGTGCCACTTCCGGCAGCCCCTGCAGCATGTCGATCAGCACGCCGTCGGCCACGCCCAGCTCGGCCAGCAGCTTGGTCAATGAGTATCCCATCTGGATGGTTTCGGCGCGAAACTCCGCCGTGTCGCGCGAAGCGATGAAACGCTCGCTCCAGCACTGCACGGCGCCCACGTCCTGCGCCTCGAACGCCTGCATCAAACGCCAGCACAGCGGCGCTTCCCAGCGCGCCACCACCAGCGCCAGATGCTGCGCGATCCACTCGCGCGCCGTGGCCGCGTCGTGCACCAGGCCCGATTCGAGCGCCGCTTCCAGTCCCTGCGAATAGCTGTAGGCGCCAATCGGCAAGGCCGGGCTGGCGAACTGCAGCAAATGCAGCAGGGCCGAGGCCTGCATCATGCAGTGTCACCGGGACGGTGGATTTTCTGCCGCAGCGGCACGGGCGCCAGCAAATGCTGGCCGTGGCCGTCATGGTGGCCATGGCCGCCGCCATACGCGCCCGCCTCCGGTTCGAACGGCGCGCTTTCTTCCGTCACAGTCGCCTGCAAGCCTTGCAGCATCTCCTTCAACACCACGTCCTTGCGGATGCGCAAAAAGCCGTCGCCCACCTGCGCCTGCGTGTGGCGATTCCCCAAATGAAAAGCACAGCGCAGCAGGGTATGCGCATCCGCGCAGCGCACCAGGTAGGTCGGTTCGCGCGCGGCGACGATTTGCACCACCTGGCCATCCGGTCCCGTCATGCGCTCGCCGTCGCGCAGCACCGTGCCGCGCACGGTGAACACGGCCACCTCGTCGCCATTCGACAGCACGGCGCGCAGCCGGCATTTTTCGCGCTGGTCGTAGGGCAGCACAAGTTGGGCAACGGCGGCACGATGATCGTCAACCGCCAGTTTGGTATGCAAAGTGAGCATGATTGTCTCCTGCTTAAAATAGAAAATAGCGCTGCGCCATCGGCAGTACGGCGGCCGCCTCGCACACGAGCAACTGGCCGTCGGCGCGCACGGCATAGGTTTCCGGGTCCACTTCCATGTGCGGCGTGGCGCTGTTGTGTAGCATGTCGTGCTTGCGCAAGCCGCGCATGTTTTTCACGGCGATGACGGATTTATTCAGTTTCAACTGGTGGCCGATATCGAGGTCGTAGGCCGCCTGCGAGACAAAGGTGAACGACTTTTTCAGGCCGCCGCCAAAGGCGCCGAACATCATGCGGTAGTGCACGGGTTGCGGCGTGGGGATCGAGGCGTTCGGGTCGCCCATCTGCGCGGCGGCGATCATGCCACCCTTTAGTATCATCGACGGCTTGACGCCGAAGAAGGCCGGCTTCCACAGCACGAGGTCGGCGATCTTGCCCGCCTCGATGGAGCCGACCACGTGGGATATCCCATGCGTGATGGCCGGGTTGATCGTGTACTTGGCGATGTAGCGCTTGGCGCGAAAATTGTCGCTGCGCGCCGTGTCGGGCGCCAGCGGCCCCCGCTGCACCTTCATCTTGTGCGCCGTCTGCCAGGTGCGCATGATCACCTCGCCCACCCGGCCCATGGCTTGCGAGTCGGACGACATCATCGAGATGGCGCCGATATCGTGCAAAATATCTTCGGCGGCGATGGTTTCGCGGCGGATGCGCGACTCGGCAAACGCCACGTCTTCGGCAATCGCCGGATCCAGGTGGTGGCACACCATCAGCATGTCCAGGTGCTCGTCGAGCGTGTTGACGGTAAACGGGCGCGTCGGATTGGTCGACGAGGGCAGCACGTTGGATTGCCCTACGGCGGCGATGATGTCGGGTGCATGACCGCCGCCCGCCCCTTCCGTGTGAAAGGTGTGGATGGTGCGGTCCTTAAAGGCGGCCAGCGTGTGCTCGAGAAATCCGCCCTCGTTGAGGGTATCGCTGTGCAGCGCCACCTGCACGTCCATGCGGTCGGCGACAGACAGGCAATTGTCGATGGCGGCCGGGGTGCTGCCCCAGTCTTCATGCAATTTGAGGCCGATGGCGCCCGCGCGCACCTGCTCCTCCAGCGGCAGCGGCAAACTCACATTGCCCTTGCCCATGAAGCCCAGGTTCATCGGGAAGGCGTCGGCGGCCGCCAGCATGGCGTGCAAATGCCATGGCCCCGGCGTGCAGGTGGTGGCGGCCGTGCCCACGGCTGGTCCCGTGCCGCCGCCCAGCATGGTGGTCACGCCGCTCATCAGGGCTTCCTCGATCTGCTGCGGGCAGATGAAGTGAATATGCGTGTCGACGCCGCCGGCCGTGACGATCAGGCCTTCGCCGGCGATGATTTCCGTGGCGCCGCCGATGGGCAAGGTCACACCGGGCTGGATGTCCGGGTTGCCCGCCTTGCCGATGCCGAAGATCAAGCCATTTTTCAAGCCGATATCGGCTTTCACGATGCCCCAGTGGTCGAGGATGACGGCATTCGTGATGACGGTATCCATCACCTCGGCCGCGCAGCGCTGCGACTGGCCCATGCCGTCGCGGATCACCTTGCCGCCGCCGAATTTCACTTCTTCGCCGTAGATGGCGTAGTCATGCTCGATCTCGATGAACAGTTCCGTGTCGGCCAGGCGGATGCGGTCGCCCTTGGTGGGACCGAACATCTCGGCATACGCGCTGCGGGGAATGCTGGCCATCTCAATCCTTTCCTGGTGGAGTGTCTTGCAGTGCGCCCATCACTTCGCCATTGAAGCCGTAAACCTTGCGTTCGCCCGCCAGCGCCACCAGCTCCACCGTGCGCTGCTGGCCCGGCTCGAAGCGCACGGCGGTGCCGGCCGTGATATTCAAACGCATGCCGTAGGCGCGCCAGCGCTCGAAAGCCAGCGCCGGATTGACTTCAAAAAAGTGGAAGTGCGAGCCGACCTGTATCGGCCGGTCGCCCCGGTTGGCCACCACCACGGTGGCCGTGGCGCGTCCCGCATTGAGGCTGATTTCGCCTTCTTCCAATTTGTATTCGCCTGGGGTCATGAGGAGCTCCTGTAAATGTCGCTTACATGGTTACGGTATCGGGTGGTGCACGGTCACCAGCTTGCTGCCATCAGGGAAAGTCGCTTCCACCTGGATGTCGGGGATCATCTCGGCGATGCCGTCCATGACGTCGGCACGCGCGAGTATTTTCGTCCCGTCCGACATCAGCTGCGCCACCGACTTGCCATCGCGCGCGCCTTCCATGATGGCGGCGCTGATCAAGGCCACCGCTTCCGGATAATTCAATTTCAAGCCGCGCGCCAGGCGCCGTTCGGCCAGCAGCGCGGCCGTAAAAATGAGCAGCTTGTCTTTTTCGCGGGGAGTCAGGTCCATGTCTTTCCTTGTTCAAGTGTTCCAGCTGCGGGGCACGACGGCGTCGCGCCCCAGCATGGCGGGGCGCAGCAGCTGCCAGGCGGCCAGCATGATCGTGCGCGCCGCCTCGCTATCGCCGCACAGCAGGCGCACCACCATCAGCGATTTCATCTGCGTGGCGCCAAACACGGCACCGGCAGGCACAGTGATCTCGCGCAAGGCGGCCAGCACGGCGGGAGAAATAGGCGTGCCGACGGCGATCAGGGTGGCGCATACCGTGTGGCCGGCCAGGCCCAGGGGACTGGCCATCAGCGCGCCGCCGGCGGCCAGCACGCCCTGCTCCCACCACAGCAGCTTGCCGCCGCGGCGGATCTGCACCTGCTGGGCGATGCTGCCCTTATTAAAAATTTCGCCAGAGGCGCTGCGGCCCAGGCAGACGATGTCGCAGCCGATGTAGCTGGCGTCCGCCGCCAGTTCCACTTCATGGCGCAGGCGCACGCAAGCCTGATTGAAAAAGATACTCTCCTGTGGCAGCCACTCGATGGCAGCGCCGCTGCCCGCTCGCAGCACGATATGCTGGCCCGAGACGTGGCCATTCGCGCGGTACCACTTGGCCGCGCCCGGCGACGTGAGAAACGCATGCGCGCCTTCGCCCACCGTGACATCGACGGCCAGCTGATCGCCGCCCACCACGCCGCCGGGCGGATGGATGATGATGGCGTGGCAGACGGTATCGCCTTCCGGATACAGGGGCTTTTGCACGCGCAAAGGGCCGCTATGCATGCGCTCGACGAGGCGGCTGACGCCATCGTGCCAGGCAAAGCCCAGGCGCAAATGCGCCTGCCAGGCGCTGTGCGCGCTGGCGTCATTCGATGTAGCTGGACGGGTGCTGTCTGGCATGCGGGGCAATCGCGTAAATAAGCGACTACCTAAGCAGGATATGTGCCAGCGTCAGGGGAAGGAATAGTGAGCATTGCGCACCACGCTGCAGCGAACGCACCGGCATGGTGCATCGGCCGCACCGCAGCGCTTAGAACCAGCCCCTTAAAGGGCTGGCTCTTACGCCACGACCAAGGTGCGCCGTTCGCGCAGCAAGGCCGTGAATGGTGCGGCGGCCAGGGGTCGGCTGAAATAATAGCCCTGCATTTCATCGCAGCCGTGCTCCGTCAGGAAGTCGACCTGTTCACGCGTTTCCACGCCTTCGGCGATGACGCGCATGTCGAGGTTGTGCGCCAGCGAGATGACGGAACGGGCGATGGCCGCGTCGCTGCTGCTGGTGGTGACGTCGTCGACAAAGGATTTGTCAATTTTCAGCACGTCGATGGGAAAGCGCTTCAGGTAACCCAGGCTGGAATAGCCGGTGCCAAAGTCGTCGAGGGAAATGCCAACGCCGATATCCTTCAGGCGCGTCAGGGCCGCCACCGCCTTGTCCGGGTCGCCCATCACCGTGCTTTCCGTGATCTCGATACCCAGGCAGGCGGGCGCGATGCCGTATTTGCGCAAGGTCGCCTCGACGAAAGGCACCGTGCGGTCCTGCGCGAACTGTTTACCGGACAGGTTGACGGCCACCTTGATGCTGCCCAGGCCCGCGTCGTGCCAGGCGCGGATCTGCGCGCAGACGCTTTCGAGCACCCATTCGCCGATGGCCGTGATCGAGCCGTATTCCTCGGCCAGCGCGATGAAGAGGCCGGGCGGCACCTTGCCCAGCACCGGGTTATCCCAGCGCAGCAAGGCTTCCGCGCCCAGCAAGGCGCCCGTGCGCAAACACATCTGCGGCTGGTAATGCACGGCGAATTCATCGCGGCCGATGGCGCCGCGCAACTGCTGCTGCATGGCCAGGCGGGCGCGGATATCGCTGCCCATGCGCTCCGTGAAGAAGGCGTAATGGTCGCGCCCCATTTCCTTGGCGCGCACCAGGGCCGTGTCGGCGTGGCGCAGCACGTCGTCGAGGCTATCGCCGTCGGCCGGGCACATGGCGATGCCGATGCTGGTGGTCAGCGCCAGGCGCTCGCCATCGACGCTGAGCTCTTCGCGCAAGCCGGCAAGGATGGTTTGCGCCAGCGCAAGCGTGCGCCCCAACAGGGCATCGTCCTGCAGCAGGATCTGGAATTCGTCGCCGCCCTGGCGCACCACGGTGTCGCCCTCGCGCACGCAGCCGGAGAGGAAACGCGCCACCACTTGCAGCGCCTTGTCGCCCACGGCCTGGCCGTGCGAATCGTTGATATTCTTGAAGCGGTCCAGGTCCAGGCACATCAGCACCACTTGCTGGCTGTCGCGCAGGGCGTTCGCGCGCGCCTGTTCAAAGCGCTCGCGCAGCAGCACACGGTTCGGCAAACCCGTCAGCGCGTCGTGGTAGGAGAGGAAGTCGATCAGATGCTGCTCGGCCTTGCGCTCGCTGATATCGAGGAAGACGCCCACGTAGTTGACGACGGCGCCGTCCGGACCATGCACGGTGGAGACACTGAGCAAACAGGGATAGGTGTCGCCGCTCTTGCGCCGCGTTTGCACCTCGCCCGACCAGCAGCCGCTGCTGCGCAAGCCCTGGCGCATGGCCAGCAGCACCGCTTCGCCCGTGTATTCGGCGTGCAGGCGCATGATATCGGTGCCCACCACTTCCTGCGCCGCATAGCCTGTGATGCGTGTAAAAGCGGGATTGGCGGTGACGATGACGCCGGCCGGATCCGTGATCAAAATGGCGTCCTGGGTGGCTTCGAAGACCTGGCCGGACAGGCGCAGCAATTCTTCATTGGCGCGGCGGATCTGCACTTCGCGCGCCAGGGTGCTGGCCACCTGCTCCAGTTCGGCCGTGCGTTCGGCCACGCGCCGTTCCAGGTTGGCGCGCTCCTGCGCCAGCTGCAGCTGTGCCCGCGCCAGGCGCACGTGCGCATCGGTGCGGGCCAGGATTTCCTCGGCCTGGAAGGGCTTGGCGATGAAATCGACGGCGCCCAGCGCAAAGCCGCGCACCTTGTCGTCCGTATCGTACTGGGCCGACAGGAAGATCACCGGCACCTGGCGCAAGGACGGTATCTCCTTCAGGCGGCGGCAGACTTCAAAGCCGTCGAGGCCCGGCATGCGCACGTCGAGCAGGATCAGCTCCGGCGGGCGCGCCTGGGCCGTCCACAAGGCAAGCTCACCGTTCGGCGCCTGGCGCACCGCATAGCCGGCGCCGCTCAGCAAATCGCTCAACAACTTCAGCGAAGCCGGCGTATCTTCAACGATCAGTACTTCGCCCTTCGAATTTACTTCCGAAAAATCGCGGTGCATGTAGCAGTTCTCTCAGCTTTGGATGAGGCGCGGCGGTCCGTTGCCGCGCTGGACAAGACATTTCTTTGCGATGAACTACGTACTATCATCATAATCTTTATTGCAATTTAGCACCATCCATGCGCGGCACTTAGTCCGTCTTTTCAGCGAATTCGATGTTGTCAGCCCACACTTTCAAGTATGCGCCAGCGCACCCTCGCTCTCCAGCAAGACGCACAGCTGACGGTACTGGTGCTGGTCGAGCATGGCCTGCAGCGGCGCCAGCAACGGTGCCGCCGCCGCCGGCAGGGTTGCCAGCAGCTGTGCCACCCTGGCCAGATTCAATTCACGCAGCGCCACCAGCAAGGCGGCGCGCTCTTCCCCGGCCAGCAGCAGCAAGTCTTGCGCCTGCAGTGCCGGCAGCACTGTCGCCTGCGCCGGCACGGCCGGCGGCGCGGGAGCCTGCACTGGCGCCTGCGCCGCCTGCGCGGGTATGCTGAAACGGAAGGTGGCACCCTGCCCCGGCATGGACTCCAGCGTCAGTTCGCCTTTCATCAACTGCACGAATTCGCGCGAGATGGCCAGCCCCAGGCCCGTGCCATCCTTCGGTCCCGCGCTGTCGGCCTGCACGAAGGGCTCAAAAATGCGCTGCTGGTCCTCCGGAGCGATGCCGATGCCCGTGTCGCTGACGGCGAACGACAGGCGCCACGTGGCGTCATCGCGCCGCTCGCCGCGCACGCGCAAGGTGACCTCGCCGCTGCCGGCGAACTTGACGGCGTTCGACATCAGGTTCAACAGCACCTGGCGCAAGCGCGTCGCGTCGAGCAGCACGGCCGCCGGCAAGTCCGCGCAATCGAGGCGCAACGCCAGTCCCTGCTGCTCGGCGCGCATGCCCAGCATGTCCATCACCTCCTGCAACAGGGGCGCCAGCGCCACTACGGCCGTCTGCGCCTGCAAGCGTCCCGCTTCGCCCTTCGACAGTTCGAGGATTTCATTGATCAGGGTGAGCAAATGGTTGCCGGAGCGGTGGATGATGGCCAGGTTGCGCTTTTCATCGTCCTGCATGTTGGGCGAGGCGGCCATCAGGCGCGAAAAGCCGATCACGGAATTCAAGGGCGTGCGCAGTTCATGGCTCATGTTCGCCAGAAAGGTGCTCTTGGCGCGGTTCGCCGCCTGCGCCTGGCTGACGGCCACCGACAAGGCGCTCGTGCGCTCGGCCACCAGTTCTTCCAGGTGATGGCGGTGGCGCAGCAGTTCCAGTTCGGCCTCGCGGTGCGCCGTGATGTCGTAGTTGGAGCCCACCAGGCGCATGGGCTGGCCCCGCCCGTCGCGGAAGATCACGGCATCGGCCTTGATGTAGCGGATGGCGCCATCGGGCCACAAGATGCGGTACTCGTGCGTGAATGCCAGGCCGGCCCCCAGCGCGGCGCGCAGGGCCGCCTTGGCGGCCGGCACGTCGGCCGGCACCAGCGCCGCGCGCCAGATGGCCGCCGGCGCCATGCTGCTGGCCGCATCGGCCTTGAACTGCGCGTACATCTGCTCATCCCACTGCAATGCGTCGCTGCTGACGTTCCAGTCCCAGATGCCGATGCTGGCCGCGCCGGTCGCCATCTGCACGCGCTCCTCGCTGCGCTGCAGGGCGCGGTAGCGGCTGTCGAGCAGCGCCACCATGTCGCGAATGGAACGGTACAGGGTGCGCAGCTCGCCCAGGAACCACGCTTTCGGCGGCGTACCGAACGCTTCGCCCTGCCCCGCCTTGACGCCTGCGGCGTACTGGCCAATCGCCTTCAGGGGCTTGAGCATCAGACACCACATGAGCAGCCAGATGCTGGCCACCAGGATCACGTCGAGCGCCACGATCATGGCACCGATGCCCAGCGCGCGCTGCCGCAGCTGCGCGTGCAGCAGGGCCGGCGTCGCATACACGGCAACGCTGCCGATGACTTGTCCACCCATCGTCACGGGACGCCGCTGCACCAGCCAGCCCGGTTCGGCCGACAGCGCGGAGAGGCTGTCGATGGCGCCGTCCGCATTGCGGCGCAGGACCAGCGCCTCCTTGCCGATGCCCGGCGTGAGGGAACTGGCCACCAGATCGCGCTTGCCCAGCATGCTGCGCATGATGGCCTGCATCTGCTTTTCATCGAGATTCCACAAGGGCAGTTCGATGGCCACGGCCAGCTGGTCCGCGCTGACGGCCAGGCTGCGATGCAACTGCTGCAAGCGCTGCTCGCGTTCGGACTGGTAAAACAGCACGGCAAACACCAGCAGCAGCGCAGTGACGACACAGGTCAGCGCCACGCTGACGGCCAGCACGATGGATACGCTGCCCAGACGGGCGCCTTTGGGTGCGTGAAAAGTCATGCGCCTTCACCCTGCGGTTCGCTGACCAGCTGCGCCAGCAAGGCGCACAGCGCCTGGTACTGGTGCTGTTCCAGCATGGCGGCGATGTGCGCGGACAACTGCGGCAGGCTGGTGGAGACCCCGGCCAGCACGATGGCGCTGCGCCGCAAATCGAGGGCTTGCACGGATTCGAGCAGCGCCTGCCGTTCGGCTGCGCTCAGCTGGCCCAGCGCCTGCTGCAAGTCAAAGGCCGCCGCCGGCACACGCGGCGGCGCGGCGACGGTGCGTTGGAAACGCACGCCCAGTTGCTGCTCCAGCATGGCGAACAGATGTTCCTGCTCGATCGGTTTGCGCAGGAAGCCGTCGGCGCCGGCCGCCAGCGCCTCCTGCTTTTCTTCCTCGAAGGCGGAGGCGGTCATGATCACCAGGCGCGGCTGCACCAGCGCCGTTTGCGCGCGCAGCCAGCGCGTCAGCGCCAGGCCATCCATGTCCGGCATGCGCCAGTCGCTCAGCACCATATCATAGCGCTGCGCCGCCAGCATGGCTTGCGCCTGCGCGCCGCCCGCCGCTTCCTGCAGCTGGAAACCCAGCGGCTCCAGCAAGCCCGCCAGCAGCTTGCGGCAGTTGTCGTCATCATCGACCAGCAGCACCATGCGCCCGCGCTGGCCCGGCGGCAGGCGCGCCACGCGGCCCGGCGCCAGGGCCGCGATGACCGGCTGCTGCAGCACTGGCGCGCGCAGGTCGAAACGGAATACGGAGCCTGCTCCCAGCGTGGAATCGACGCGCAGCTCGCCGCCCATCAGGCGCACGAATTCGCGCGAAATGGTCAACCCCAGTCCCGTGCCGGCCTGCGCCACCGCGCTGTCGGCCTGCACGAACGGTTCAAAGATGCGCTCCAGGTCCGCTTCCGCGATGCCGCTGCCCGTATCGCGCACGGCAAACGCCAGCGCCATTTGCCCATCTTCGTCCGCCTGGCATGCCAGCGACAAGGTCACGCTGCCCTGCTCGATGAACTTGAGCGCGTTCGACAGCAGATTCAGGAGCACCTGGCGCAGCTTGGCGCCATCAAGGCGCACCAGCGGCGGCACGCCGGAACGTTCGAGCTGCAGCGCGATGCCCTGGTCGCTTGAGCGCATGCGCACCATCTCGAGCACCTCGTCGAGCAAGCCATTCAAGTCGACGGGTCCCGTTTGCAACTGCATGCGGCCCGCCTCGATTTTCGACAATTCGAGGATGTCGTTGATCAAGGTCAGCAAATGATGACCGGCGCGGTTGATGATGGCCAGGTTATGCTTTTCTTCCTCGAACATGCTGCTCGAATCGGCCATCATCTGCGAAAAACCGATCACGGAATTGAGGGGCGTGCGCAATTCGTGGCTCATGTTGGCCAGGAAGACGCTTTTCGCGCGATTCGCCGATTCGGCCTCGGTGACGGCCACCGACAGGGCGGCCGTGCGCTGCTGCACCAGTTCTTCCAGGTGGTCGCGGTAGCCGAGCAATTCCTGCTCGCTGTGCTTGCGCTCGGAAATGTCGACGATGCCGCTACGCACCAGGCGCCGCCCTTCCATGGGCAATTTGACCAACCGTACTTCGCAGGGGAAAATGCTGCCGTCGGCACGCCGTACATTGCGCTCCACCAGGACAGGCTCGCCCAGCATGGCGCGGCGCAGATGCTCTTCCATCATCAGCCCCAGCGGCAAGCCATCGGGCTGCTTGCCGGTATACAGGTCGAACGGCCCGCGTGCCAGCAGCGCTTCGCGCGACAGGCCCAGCATGCGCTGCGCGCTGCTGTTGGCGTCGACGAAGCGGTCCAGGTCCAGGTCGTACACCAGGATGGCTTCCGGCGCATGCTCGACCAGGATGCGGAAGCGCTGCTCGCTCTCGCGCGCCTCGCTCTCGGCGCGGCGCAAGCGCCGCCGCTGCAGCAGCAAGGCGCTCAGCAAGCCAGCCATCACGATGAAGACGCCGCCCACCAGCAGCACGGCGACGCGGTGTTCATGCCACAGTTGCGGCGGCCGGTTGAAAAACAGCGTGTGCGGCGGCAGCCGGCTGATGTCGGCATCCCAGCGCTGCAGCTGTTCCCAGTCATACATGGGCACCGGGCGGGCCGGCGGCAGCAAGGCGCCCGGCGCGGCAGGCGCCTTGCCCGCCAGCACGGCCAGCGACATCTGCGCCACCTGCTGCGCGGCCTGTTCGATGTGCAGGATGGAGCCGCCCAGGATACCCTTGCCGACCGTCGCGTTGTACATGCCAAAGGTGGGCACATTGGCCAGCCGCGCCAGCTGCACGGAAAACTGCACGGGCGTGGCGATGTTGCCGTCCACGTCGCGGTTGACATTGCCCGCCACCAGCACGCTATCAGGGGGCAAGTGCGCCACCGCAGAGCGCATCTGCTCCAGGGTCAGGTTATCGAGGTAGCGCATGGCCACCTTGCCCTGCCACGCCAGCGCTGCCTGCTGCATGCTGCGCTTCAAGACCTGGTCGGCCTCGCTGACGCCGACAGCCAGGACGATGGTTTTGGTCTCCGGAAACAGCGCCATGGCTTGCGCCAGGGTACCGGGAAAATCGACATTCGCCTTTTGCTGCCAGATGGCAGCCGGGCTGCCGGCCGGCAAGGCCATGCCCGAGGTGTTAATCGCCAGCACGGGCACGCCGCGCGCCAGCGGCGCCAGGTCCGACAGCAAAAAATCGAGCGCCGGCTGCTGCATGGCGATGATCAGGTCGGCCTTGCGTCCCATCATCTGAGTGTATCTTAAAAGCAACAAATCACGCATTTCGTTGCGCAGCGCCGGGTCGCCCTGGGTATTCAGGTTGAGGTGCTCAACCATGATGTCTTCGCTGGCCAGACCCGCGGCGGCCATGGCGGCCACATAGGTGCGCGTGTACGATTCCACGCCGGCGCGGCCATAATCGTAGGCGTTAAGGAACAGCACGCGCTGGCTCTGGTGCGGCGGCGCAGCGGCGGGCGCCGAAGCCGGCAAAGCGGCAGGGGCCGCGGCGACACAGAACGCCAGCAGCAATGCGCGGCAGCAGCGGCGCACCGCTGCCCTGCCCATCCAGCCGCCAGGCCGCAAGCCGCCCGGCACATCACGCATCATTCGCCATGCCCATGCTCACTCCCGCCTGTCACCATGTTTCAACTATGCACTGACGGATCAGCCACCGACACTTACAAAAACATGATAACGTCAACTGCAGGGGCAAGTCTATTCCTTAGGACAATCTTTTCACAATGCACCCGCTCGCAAGGCCAAGCAGCGTTACGCGGCGGTGCCGCTGATACCGAACAATTCCAGCTTCAGCCCTTTTATGCCAGACGGCACATAAATCGCAATCGCCTGGGCCTTGATCATGCTGTCATAAATACTGCCCTTGTTATCGATCGAAAAGTAATACGTATTGGGCCGCACCGGCACTTCAGCAGGAACCTGGGCCATATGGCGCAACTCGGCACCCGGAAGTGCCCGGCCCAGTAATAGTTCGATATTGTCCGGCGATGAAATCTTGAACTGCAACGGCACCGTGGCGACCAGTTCCAGCGCCGGCATATCGGCGTTTACCGCAAGACAGAGTTCGGTCTGACGGTCAATCCGCTTGGCATCGAGCAAGCCGTGGTAGTGGGTGTTTTGTTGCGTGTCGTTGGACAGCGCAATCGGGAAGTAACGCGACAGGAGAACAGTATCGATCAAGTCGCGAATGATGCCATCGAGCTTGCCGAAACCGGGAGCCGCGTCATCGTGACAATAAGCCGGCAAGTCGCTCAGTGTGTATTTTTTCGAAAACGTCATCAAGCCACCGGCCAATGTCATCAATTTTTCAAACAAATACACGGGATGGTGGCGCCGGTAACTGGCGCAATGACTGAGCGTGGCGCTGGCCGTGCTCAATGTATTGAGCATCCAGAACGAGGAAACATCGCCGCCATGAAATTCCACCGTGTTATTACCGGGCTGACGGTGGCGGCTGTACAGCGCCTCAATTTTCGCGCCCATGCGGTCGATCAGCGAATCGAGCATTTTCTGCAGCGAGGACTCGGCGCTGATGGTCAGGCCAGGCGCAATGAAGGAGGCATCGATCTCAAAGCTGCCATTGCCAGCCCGGTACAAACGGATCACCGGGATGGCAAGGTAATCATTCAAGGGGTCCAGTTGCGACAGCAGATATACGCGTTTCTTCAGATAAGCCACGTCTATGCTGACTGCCTCGCTGTACAAATCCGGGGTTTCGATATCCGCCTGGACATAGCGCGCGCCTGCAGAGCTCAAATTGCCGCCATGTGCCTGCAACATGGGCAGCGCGGCATAAAAAGTAAAACTATGTTCGCTGGAAGGCAGCTTGGACAGGTCAACCGCACTGGGCAACACATCGCCAAGCGGCGCTTCAAACAGTTCTCCATCCTGAAAGACGAGCGACATGGCGTCCGCCCGCAGGCTATTGTTGGCCAGTGCATCCGCATTCCAGCTGACACCGTGCACGCCCCATAAATGGGGATTAATCAACGAGGCCAGACGTTGCAAACGCGCTTCATGGTAGCGGTCCAGCTGCTGGAATTGCTGGGGACCGATGGCCAGGCCCTCGGACCACAGTAATTTGGATGGCAATGTCATTGCGTTCTCCATGTTGACTGTTGGAATCTTGCTGCCTTGCCAGTCTGATGTTGTCAGCGAGGAAGTCCTTGATGTTGCGCAGCAACCCTGGCCAATTATTTGCGCAAACGCAACTTACCTTTGAGCAAACGCTCGGATACTGGCCATTCCGCCGCAAAGAAACCAGGGAGAGAAAATAGAGATGGAGGACTTGCTGCCGTATTTCGAACGCGAATTGGTGATGCTGCGGCGACATTGCCGTGAGTTTGCCGAACGCTATCCGAGAATCGCCGGCAAATTACATATGTCCGGCGAGTCTTGCGAAGATCCGCACGTCGAACACTTGATCGAATCGGTGGCCATGCTGGCGGCACGCATCTCAAAACGGCTCGATGACGACTATCCGCAATTTACCGAAGCCTTGTTCGAAGCCCTGTTCCCACATTATCTGCGCCCCTTTCCATCGTGCACGATCGTGCACCAGTTCGCCCCGGCGGCTGGAGCGGGCGTATTGCACCTGCCGGCCTGCAGTGAAATGGATGCAACGCCTGTGCGCGGCGTGCGCTGCCGTTTCAAGACGATCTACGCTATGTCGACAGGAGCAACGGTGCTGGAAAGTGCGGTTTTCGATGCCATGATCAAGGCGCCGCCAGGCGTGCGCCTGCCTGCATCAGCCACTTCCTCGCTGAACATCGGCATCCGGCATCTCGATGCGGCGCCCGCATCGCTGCGCGTTTTCATCGATGGCGAAGCTTCTTTTTCCGCCGCATTGCGCGATGCCTTGTTCATGCATACAGTCTGCGCTTTTGTGTCTATCGACGCGGTGCAATGGACGGCATTGCCCGCCGTGCCCTTGACACCTGTCGGCTTCGCCGACACGGATGCCTTGATACCTTTCGGTGCTCGTTCGCAGCCGGCCTACCGCATCCTGAGCGAGTATTTTGCATATCCGGAAAAATTCAATTTCTTTGACCTCGATATCGCGGCGCTGAGTGCGGCCCTGCCGCCCGGTAGCCAGCACTTTGCCCTGCATCTGTGCATGGCCGGTTTGCGGCCCGATTCCGCTGCGGCGCACATGTTGTCCAGCATTTCCAGCGAAAACTTAAGGCTGGGCTGCAGTCCGGCGGTCAATCTCTTCCGCCAGGAAGGCGTACCGATCGCCATCACCCGGCAGAAAACCGACTATTCCGTGCTGGCCCATGCTACCCACGCGCATGGTTACGAAGTCGTCTCCGTCGACGCGGTGCGTTTGCTGCGCCAACGCGGCAGCGAAAGCACGCTGACCGAATTTCGCCCGCTGTACAGCCTGCGCCATGGCGAAGGTGCGGCGCAACAAGGCCATTACTGGATCGTACGCCACGATACGAATTTGGCCATTAAAAGTCCCGGTCACGAAAAGAAAATCACGCTGGTCGATAGCGACTTCCATCCCTTGATCCATGAAAAGGCCAGCTTATCGCTGTCGCTGACATGCAGTAACCGCGATCTTCCCCTTGCGCTCAAATACGGCCAGCCGCAAGGAGACTTGCAACCGTGCGGCGGCGGACCTGCACTGCACATGCTGCGACGCCCCAGCCAGCCGCGACGCTTTTCACCGGGCGCGGGCCTGCACTGGCGCCTGATTTCGCATCTGGCGCTGAATCATCACGCGCTGGTGCAGGAAGGCCTGCCGGCGCTGCGCGAAATGCTGACGCTCTACGACTTGTCCCAATCGGCCACCTCGCAACGCCAGATCAGCGGCATCGTCGCGCTGGCGCACTCGCCGACCACGACATGGCTGCGACACAAGCGCGGCACCTCGCTGGCGCATGGCGTGGAGGTGCGCATCACGCTGGACGAGGAAGCGTTCGTCGGCAGCGGCATGCACCTGTTTGTGCAGGTGATCGATCACTTCCTTGGGCTGTATGTACAAATCAACAGTTTCATCGAACTGGTGGTGCTGTCACTGCAAAGCGGAGAGGAGCTGATCCGATGCAACCCAAGAAGCGGACTGCAGAATCTGGTGTAATGCTACACTTGCTGGCCGAGCCGTACCGCTACCAGTTCGTGCAGGCGGTGCGTATTCTGCTGTGCTGGCTACGTAGCCAGAATGTGTCCCATGCGCAAGCCTTCAGCCAGGTGTTGCGCTTCAAGAACAGCCTGTCGTTGAGTTTCCCCGCCAGTGAAATTGAACAGATCTCGCTCGACGACAATGAACAACTGATTTTGATACCGACGTTCATGCGTTTTCTGGGCGTCGGCGGCACCTTGCCCCTGCACCACTCGGAACGCATTGCCGCCTACCGCTTGTCGAGCAAAGACGCTGGCGTCTCGGCCTTCCTCGATATCTTTTCACACCGCATGGTCGTGCTGTATTACCAGGCGTGGGAAAAGTATCGACTGGAATCGACGCTCCAGACCCAGGCAAAAGAAGCACAATCGCCTTTGCTGCTGGCACTGGCCGGCGTGCAGCGCACTGCGCTGCCGTCGAGCGCCGAACCTGATGCCGTGACGCAGGACGTGGCGGCCTGGTACGCGGGTCAGCTGCGCTGCCGTCCCGTCTCCGCGCAAGCGATTGGCCCCGTGCTGGCCGAGTACTGCGGCGTACCAGTCGCCCTGCAACAATTTGTCGGTGGCTGGGACTATCTGGAAAAAAATCGGCGCAGCCTGCTAGGCAGTGTCAACTTTACCCTGGCGCGCGGCGCAACCGTTGGCCTGCGGCTTTGGCGCCAGGACATGCGCGTCTGCCTGCATATCGGGCCGCTGGATCCCGCCGGACTGCAACGCTTTCTGCCGCGCAGCACAGGCGCGGCGGCACTGGCAAAAATGCTGACGCTGTTTGGCGTACCAGACTTGCAGTATGAAGTGCGGCTGATATTGAGTCCGCCATGCATTACCCCCCTGCTTCTGAGTTCCAATCCGTCAGAAAGACGGCGCCTTGGCTGGACGACGTTTCTGCAGACAGCACAAGGCAAGGCAGGCGGCGCCGAAGTGCGCTATCTACTGCAGCTGGCTTGAGCAATGCATACCTGGAAAGCGAGGCAAGCATGAAACATGCGGGACGCGGCGTCATCCGGCTCGGAGACGCAACCGATCACGGCGGCAAGGTCACCAGCGCATCGTCCGGCAGCACCGTGATGGGGAAAACGGCGGCGCTGGCCGATGACACAACCTTCTGCCCCAAGTGCAAGGGCAGCTTTCCGATCACGCCCGATGGTGCCGGCGCAAAACACATGGGCAAGCCGTACGCCTATGACGGCGATGCCACCGCCTGTGGCGCGCACCTGATCACATCGCTATAGCGGAGGCAGGCCATGCATGCAAGCATCCAGGCGGCACTTTCGGCCTTCGATCTCGCCGCGCAAGAACGGCGCCTGCTGAAGATCGATTTCCCCCATGAAGATGGACCGGCCGGCGCCATCCTGCTGGTCAATTCGCTGAGCGCCAGGGAAGAAGTGTCGCGCGACTTCCGTTTCGAGGCCGAACTGCTGTCCGATGACGCACATATTGCGCTGAAGGCCATGATGGGCCGCATGGTGACCATTTCAATGGTGCGCGACGATGGCACGCTGCGCCACTTTAACGGCTATGTGGGCGAATTTTGCCTGCTGCGCGCCGATGGCGGCTTTGCCTGGTACCGCATGGTGCTGCAACCATGGCTGGCCTTCGCCCGGCTGCGTCAGGACAATGTGTCCTTTCATGGCCAAAGCGTGATGCAGCTGACCGTAACGACGTTTGCGCACTACGGGCAGCGCGACTGGAAAACCAGCATCCATGGCGAAGATCCTCAGGTCACTTGCGCCAACCAGCACAATGAAACCGACTACAACCACCTGCACCGGCGCTGGGAGGCGCTGGGCTGGCATTACTGGTACGAGCACCGCGCCGATGGCCATACCTTATGGCTGGCAGACAACAGCACCTTGGCTGACATGATAGCCACAGCATCTGGCGACGGCGCCATGCGTTTCCAATCCGAATCGGGCTCCATGGAAGACGATGGCCTGCAACAGTGGCAAGCCGTGCGCCGGCTCGGCTCCGGGCAGCTGACCTTGGCCAGTTTCGACTATAAAAATCCACAGCCACGCCTCGCCAGCGGCTACTCCCTGAATCGTCAGGGTGATGTATTTGCCCACGAACTGTATGAAAACACAGGGGCCTACGGTTATAAGAATGTCGATGATGGGGAGTCTCTGGCACAGCGCCGCATGGAAGAAAGCGACCATCTGCGCCAGTACTTCGAAGCGGCCGGCAATCACCGTGGCGCACAGCCTGGCCTTTGTTTCCGGCTCGATGGACATTTCAGCGCCGAAGAGAAACGCTACCAGCCCGGCCAGGAGCGCCCCGACAGTATCGCCGAACGCGAATACCTGATCGTGTCAGTGGTGCATAGCGCCAGCAACAATTATCAAGCAGGTCCCAGCGCCCCTTCCCACTATGTCAACAATATGGTGTGCGTGCGCCGGGAGATCCGTTGGCGGCCGGGCCGTGGCTACAACAGCACGCCATGCATCGTTGCCGGCGTGCAGACGGCGCTGGTGGTCGGGCCGGCCGGGGAGGAAATCCATACCGATGCACTGGGACGCATCCGCCTCCAATTTCACTGGGACCGCCTGGGTGAATTCGATGAGCGCAGCTCGCCTTGGATACGGGTCATGATGCCGATGGCGGGCCCGCAAATGGGGCAAATCGCCTTGCCGCGCGTAGGTCAGGAAGTCGTTGTGCAATTCCAGGATGGGAATATCGACTATCCCATCGTCATTGGTGTGGTCTACAACAGTGCCAATCCGCCGCCGTGGCAATTACCGCAGCAGCGTGCCCTGTCCGGCTTGCGCAGCCGCGAACTGGGTGCCCGCAGCGCCAACCATCTCGTGCTCGACGATACCAAGGGGGCGATCCAGGCACAGCTGCGCAGCGAGCACCAGGATAGCCGGCTTTCATTGGGCAACATCACCCGCATCGACGACAATGCCGGCCGCAAGGAGGCGCGCGGCGTGGGCTTTGAATTGACCAGCAACGCCTGGGGCGCCCTGCGTGCAGCCAAAGGCATGCTGATCACCACAGAAACATCAACAGGAACGGGATCAGTCAAACAGCTCGACGAAACACAGGCCCGCCTGGGGCAGGCACGCCAGCTGCAGCAAGGCTTGGCCGGCATGGCCGTCGACGCGGGAGCACAAGACAGCGCCGCACAACAAGGCGCCGTCGCCGAATCTATCCAGCAACAAAACGCCGCTATCAAAGGCGCCGGCGGCGATTTTCCGGAGCTGTCCGAAGCGCATCTGCTGCTGGCCAGTCCGGCCGGCATCGAACTGAGCACGGCCCAGTCCATCCACCTGGCCGCCGGCGAGCATGTGGCGCTCACCAGCAGCAAGCATATTTCACTCGCCAGCGGCGACAGCATGTTTGCCAGCATCGCCAAGACCTTCAGCCTGTTCGTGCACAAGGCCGGCATGAAACTGATCGCCGCCAGCGGCAAGGTGTCCATCCAGGCGCACAGCGACGAGGTCGAAATCCTCGCCCAGAAAGTGCTGTCGCTGATCAGCGAAGCTGACTGGGTCAACATCAAAGGCAGGAAAGGCGTCCGCCTGCACGGCGCCAACCACATGCTGGAAATCAGCGACAAGGTGCAGTTCTTCACCTCATCCCCTGTGCTCTTCAACGGCAACCTGGAAACCCTGGCGCCGAAGAGCGTGTCGCAGGAATTCAACGAGCGGCCCGTAACCCGTTTTGACCAGGCCGTCCGGCTGTTGGAAGTCGATGGCACACCCGCCCCCGATATAGCCTTTGAGTTAATACGCGAAGATGGCCACAGAATCAGTGAAAAGAGTAGCCGTGACGGGCTCACCCCAGTACAGAAAGGAGACGGCATGGATAGCTACACGATACGTTACAAAGGCGAACTGCCATGAGTAACGATACGGATTCGAATGAGCATGGCAATCATCAAGGCGAGTTTCGGCAGAGTGTTGGCGGATGGGCTGAATACACCGTCAATATGACTGAAATTATAGATACAATTCGTCATGACGTTACTATTCCACCTAAGAAAATTATTCCTATCATATTTTTACCTGGGGTTATGGGTAGCAATTTAAGAATGACAAAAAAACGTCAAGATTATCTGAAACGAACGGATAACAGATCGTGGAGGCCTGATGATATGGTAGACAAATCTGGAAATTTGGCAGTTGCAACCGGTAGCGGTTTAGGTGGTTGGTTCAGGAGTGCGTCGCCCAGAGATCGACAATTAGCTTTTGATCCGAATGAAACTGAAGTTGAGTACTATCAATATTCAATTGCAAATGAACGTTTCTTTCCGGGTGGAGACGTCACTAAAGGATCCGATGTACGTCACAACAACGTTCCCGATGATTTCCTTGGAGTTCCCCCATTGATTTCTGTTAGTGCTAAAAAAAATGCACAGGTAGATGCGATTAAAAAACATAGAGTGACGGAAAGATTTATCCCCCGTGAGATACGTGAAACGCCAGCACATATTGCACGGTGGCGTGGATGGAGTGAAGTTCTTTTCGCCGGCGCGTATGGCGAAATGCTTCAAAAAACAGAATTTTTCATGAATAATATAACAAAAAAAGGGCAAGTTTTACCTCACTGGAAAATTGACCCGTCCGATCAAGCCAGCGGCAAATATTCATATGGTCAACAAGCCTATCCGTCTGTTGCCAAGCTTTTGATAAAAGATCCAAAAGAATTTGGCGGTCCTCCCGGAACACCAATTGAAAATTCTGACATGCTAAAGCTTACTCCATGTTGGTATCCGGTTCATGCGTTGGGATACAACTTCCTACAGAGCAATGCCATTTCTGCCGCTGTTATTGCCGAACGCATACGCGGCATAGTAATAGGCTATCAGAAATGCGGCTTCAAATGCAGTGAGGTCATTCTCGTCACACATAGTATGGGAGGTTTGCTCGCCAGAGCCTTAATGCATCCTAGATATGGAAATATGCTTAATGACAAGAATGTAAAAGTACTTGGAATATATCATAACGTGATGCCTACCTTAGGGGCCGCCAGTGCATACAAACGCATGCGTTTCGGTTTTCAGGAAAAAAGTGGCCCATTAAATACTCTCGCAGCCCAAGTTCTTGGCATTGACGGCGAACACGCCACCGCGATTCTCGCAAATACACAAGCACCTCTAGAGATGATGCCCGGCATAGCATATGGTCAAGAGTGGCTCAAAGTTGTTGACACAAGTGATAGATTACTATGGAGTTGGCCACGAGATAAGGATAGTGCACTGGAGAGTATTTACCTGCAACCTGCGAATGCTTGGTGGAGGCTAATAAATCCTTCGTGGGTGAACCCGGCAAATATTCCGCTTAACAAAGGAGGAGGCATCGACAATGTCATGCAACGATTGAAAGATGCCTCTTCCTTACTAAATGAAATAGAGAATATATTTCATCCAAATACATACGCAAGCTATTGCGCATCCAAAGATTTTCTAAGCTATGGAGAAATAATATTCAAAGTCATTGAAGGTTTTGAAATCAAAAAATCAGCCACCCAAGAAAATACAATACCCCCACCAAACAAATGGAAACTACTGACTGATGACGCAAAAGGTAACCTCACCATACAAGCGGGAACACGTGTTTTGAAGTTAACATTACAACCGGCAAATTCGGCTGGCGATGAAACCGTCCCATCGGATCGCTCAGCAAAACACATACCTGGAAAAAAATTTGTCCATGGAGAGAAAGTTGGGACTGGATATGAACATCAAAATAGCTATACTCATCCACATGTCCTAGCATCTATGCTTTATTCAATTGTGCAAATTACAAAAACAGCAAAATGGGAATGAGTATGCCAAATTATAAAAAAATCCTCATGCTCATCATTTCTATTCTATCAATCCAAACAGAGGCAAATGAGATTGACCCACGAAAAATACATAAGGCAAAAAAAATGAACGAAACCACCATAGAAATAAGGAAAATAGAAAACTTATTCCAAAAGACAAAAAAAATATGCTTTGGTAGATACCTTTTAAATCTGCCAAGCGAAGCAGAATTAATAGTCGGGAATTCGGCAGTGGATTTATTTAAAGGAGGCCAGGACAATTTAAAATATCAAGCAGAAATTGATTTAAAAAAAATATAATCCTTGAACATCTCCCCTGAAATTATTTACAATGGTAATGGTCCAATAGAAAACAGTTGGCAACTTCGATACTACAATAGCAACTCAGCCAAAGAAGTTAATTTTATAATTTACCGAACCTTAATAAATAAAGGAGATTTCATATTTGCAATAGGCGATGCTGTAGGTGATGGCGACACCGAAAGAGCAACAGCGGAAAGACAATTCCTTCAAGCAAAAAGTCTGCGTTTGCGTGCTACGGAAGAAATTCCGGCCACGCCAGGCCTTTGCGTAGAGCATGGATTCATGAGTGAAAATCAGTATAGATATCAAGAAATAGACGACGTGGGTATTTATTTACCCAGCTTGCCAGATGTTACTTTCTCCATCAGTTCAAATAAGGATGCATACGGTGACTACCCGCCGACAGAATTTGAATCAAGGTTGCGTGGAGAACTATCACTACTCAGTCGCATACAAGACGCAAAAAAAACGCAAGGCAATAACTATCCCAAGCGCACCTTGCTACGCGAAGGCAAGCGCACTGTTCAACACTGGAAAGGCGAAGAGTCGCTGATACGTCGTACCGATGGCGTCCATGATTTTGAATGGGCATTGGTAGGCAAGCCGAAAGACATCGCAAATCCGTCAGTATTGGAAGTCAAGATGTACACCAAGGTTGCCCACAACATGGTCGGCGCTGCCGAAGCCGCGTCGCTGACCGACGAGGAGGCGATCGCCCTATGGGACAAGCTGCTGTCCGGCCTGAAGTTCCGGGTGAAAGTGCCCGGTGCGCCGCCGGGTTCGTACTACTTCGATCCGGACAAGCCAGCGCAGTGATGAGTGGACAAACACGGCAGGCACTCTTGCTGGCGTGATGCAAGCCATTGCGCTAGCATGCTCCTTTTGCCTGGAAAGCTTCCATGACCGTCACCCTGCGCCCCGCCCTGCCCTTTGACATCGACGCCCTGTGGGCCTTGCGCACGGTGGCCGTGCGCGTCAGTTGCGCCACGCATTATGCGCCGGAGCAAATTGCCGTTTGGACGGCCACGCCCGTGCCGCCTGCGTATGCCGCCATGCTGGCCGCGGGTGGCGGCATCGTGGCGATGCAGGACGAGGCCATTGTCGGCTACGCCATGCTGGATGCGGATAAACACGAAGTCGATGCCGTGTTTGTCGATCCGGCGCGCGCGGGTATGGGCATTGGCAAGCGCCTGCTGGCGGCGCTGGAGCAACTGGCGCGTGAGCGCGGCATGGCACGCTTGCAGCTGTCCGCATCGCTGAACGCCGTGCCGTTTTACCGGGCCGCGGGCTTTGCCTCCTTGCGCGAGGAAGCGTATGCGCATCCGAGCGGTATCAGCTTGGCCAGCGTGGCGATGGAAAAGGCGCTGGCGGCCGCCTGAGGCGTCAGTCTTCCGTGGCAGCAGCTTCGGACTCGGCCAGGCAGTGCTGCAGTTTCGCGATCAGCGCGCGCACTTCGTCGTCGGCCAGATCCAGCGGGTCGCCCTGCGCACCCACAGCGATCAGGCAGATGGCCGAGCCGTCGTACCAGGCGTCGAGGCGTTCCTTGCCCTCATTCATATTGCTCTGATTCATCTTGCAAATCCCTCAGCAAATCGGCAGGCGCCGCGATGCTGGCGCTGCCTTGCGGCACGGGAAACACGGAAGCCAGCTGGTGATTGCTCGCCATGCCAGGCAGCCACTTGTTCAAGAAATCGTCGAGCGCGATGGCGCGTGGCTGGAAATGTTCCCAGTCATCGCTGGCGCACGCTTGCGCGAATGCCGCTTCCGGCCAGAACGGGATGGCGACCTTGCCGTCGACTTGCGCCGTGGCCCAGCCGTCGTGGTACAAGCCCCACACTTCTTGCGTATCGGCCACCTTGCGCACGCAATAAGCGTAGCGTTGCTGCGCCGGCAACTGTGTCACTTGCCTGATTTTTTCAGGATGCATGGTCGTCCCATACCCGCAGCTGCGGCCCGCACCAGCCTGTCACCATATCGAGGGCGTCCAGTATCACGTCTTCCAGCGGCCCCTCCTGCGTGGCGGGACGCAGTTCGTGCAGCAAGGCGGCCACTTGCGCCGCCGTCACGCCGCTGGCCTTGTAGCGCAGCAGGATGGTGCGCAGCGTGAGCAAACCTGCCCTGGCGTCCAGCGCGGCCAGCAAGTCCCGGCCGATGTCGGCGATGATGGTTTGCGGCATCTCAATCCGCCTCCCACGCGATGCCGGCCGGCCGCGCGCCGCCTGTCCTGAAAAACGCGACGAAAGCCCGCTGGCATTGTTCCACCTCCACGCACCATGCTTCGGGATACTCGTCCACCTGGCCATTCGACAGCAGGTAGCTGCATTCCCCCGTCTCCTCCTCGTCACCCAGTGTATGAAAACTCAGGTCGTCCTGCCCCGACAGATACATCAGCCAGGCGTTGCCGCCGTTGCGCAGCATGCACAGGGCCGGGCCCTGTTCCGCGTCCGTGGCCAGGGTCAGCCACAGCTCGCACTGTGCCAGCGCACGCGCTTCCTGCAATGCCTGTTCCAGCGCAAGGATGCTATCGATCACACGCGGCTCGCCGTGCAGATTCAGTTCCATGCTCATGTGTTTCCTCCACTTAAGTCGGCTGTCGCCAACGCCGTGCTCAGGTACAGCTTGCCGCTCAAGTCTTGCAGCAGGCTGCTCTGGCGCAAGCGGTCCATCACGGGCCCTTTCACTTCGGCCAGGTTCAGGCTGATGCCGCGCTTGGCCAGCGCGCTGTTGAGTTCGATCAAGCCCAGCAAGGCCGTACTGTCGATCTGGTTGACGGCCGACAGCACCAACACCAGGTGGCGCGCCGTCGGATGGCCGCGCAATTCGTCTTCCACGCGCTCGGTGACGGCTTCGACGTTGCCGAAGAACAGGCCCGCATCGATGCGCAGCAGCAAGACGTCGGGCAGGGTTTGCGCCTCGTAGCGCCCCACGTTGCGGAAGTGCTCGCTGTTAGGGATACGCCCCAGCACGGCGATGTGCGGGCGGCTGGCGCGCCAGATCAGGGTACCCATCGACAGCAGCACACCGATCACCACGCCCGCCTCCACGCCCAGCACCAGCACGCCGGCCGTGGTCGCCAGCAGGGCCAGCGCATCGCTGCGGTCGTAGCGCCACGACAGTTTCAAGGTATCCCAGTCCAGCAGGCTGCTGACGGCAAAGATAATGGTGGCTGCCAGCACGGGCAGCGGCAGCAGCGCCAGCCAGCCCGTGGGCGCCACCAGCGCCAGCGCCAGCAAACCGGCCGTGATGATGCTGGCCAAGGGGGTGTTGGCGCCCGCCTGGAAATTGACGGCCGAGCGCGAGATCGAACCCGTGACGGGAAAGCCGCCCGACAGCGCGCTGGCCACGTTGGCCGCACCCAGGCCCAGCAGTTCGCGGTTCGTATGCAGTTTTTCACCGCGTTTTTGCGCCAGGGTCTGGGCGGCGGACATGCTCATCAGGAAGATGATGAAGGCGATCAGCAGCGCCGGCGACAGCAGGGTGCGCCAATGGGCGCCGGACGTGGCCAGGTTCAGGCCGGGCAAGCCGCTGGGCACATGGCCCGTCGTCTGCACGCCCATCGCTTCCAGGCCGCCATAGGCGACGAGCGCGATGCCGGCCAGCACCAGCGCCATGGGCGCCAGGCGCGCGCCCACGTCGGCCGCCACCTTGTTCAAGCCGCAGCGCTGCAGCAGACGCGACGCGTACCGTTTGGCCAGCCACAGGAACAGCAGGCCGGACAGGCCGAGGACCAGGCTGGGCGCATGCCAGTGGGGCCAGGTGGCGCCCAGCAAGGGCGTGATTTGCCCCCAGATGATCAGGATCGCGGCGCCATTGCTGAAACCGCTGATCACGGGGCGCGACAGGAAACTGGCCATGAAGCCCAGGCGCAGCACGCCGCACAGCAGCAGGACCAGGCCACTGATGAAGGCCAGCTGAGCGGCCAGGACGATATATAAAGAAGAACCGGGGTCGGCCAGCGGCGCCAGCGCGGCGGCCGTCATCAGCGAGACGATGGCCATGGGGCCCACCGATTGCGTCATGCTGCTGCCGAACAAGGCGTACAGCACGGGAGGCAAGATGCTGGCGTAGATGCCCACCACGGGCGGCAAGCCGGCCACCAGCGCGTAGGCCATGCCTTGCGGCACCATCATCATGGCGACAACGATACCGGCAGTGATGTCCCCGGCCAACAGAGGACGCCGGTATTGCCTGAGCCAAAACAGCATGATGTAATCCCAAAATCTGAAAACCGAAGCCTATCATGCGACGAGGCCGGCTGACAGGGGGTACTTGGCTGCCGTGCTCAGTCTGACAACAATTGCGCCTTCACGGCATCGAGGATTTCTGCCGACAGGGCCTCCTCATCGACGGAACGGGCCAGCACCATGGCGCCGACCATGGCGGCAAACGTGGCGATTGCCTGCCGGCGTCGCTGCTCTGGCGCGCCGTCGGACAGCAAATCCTGCAGCAGCGCGAACTGCTGCTGCGTGGCCTTGGTAAAAGCGGGACGCGCGCCGGGCGACATGCGCGCCGCATCGACGCCCATGGCCGCCGCCGGGCAGCCGCCGCCGGGCTGGTCGCGGTGCCTGGTGGTCAGATAATTGTCGATGATGGCCGGCAGCGCGTGCTGCGGGTCGCTGGCGATCTTCGCCCGCCAGCCTTCCAGCGACTGATTCAAGGCATGCTGGCACGCCTCGATCATCAAGTCTTCCTTGGACGCGAAATGGCCATAGAAGCCGCCATGCGTAAGGCCTGCATTCTTCATCAGGTCGGCCACGCCGATGCCGTCGTAACCCTTTTCGCGGAACAACCTGGCCGCCACGTCGACGATGCGCTCGCGGTTCAGCGCCGCCTGTTCCCTGCTCACTTTCATGCTGCCCTCCCGTAATTATGTCAATCATCATATAACTTTACGCCTGTTTTCGCCACTCTGTTAGCAAGCGCACCGTTGGATGCGGGTGCCGCGCCGATACTGGATCTTCGTTTCCACGGAGGCCAGCATGAACGAGAACAAGGACCAGTCCGCCGGTAACTTGCAGCGCAGCATCCAGCAGGAGCAGGATCAGGAAGATAAGCAGCACGATGCCGCCAAGCCAGGCAAGGAAAGCAAGCAGCCTGTGCAGACGGGTAGCCGCAACCAGCCTGCCCCTCCCCTGCCCGCCCAGCACCTGGCCAAACCCGGCATCGAAGCGCAGATGCAATTGAAACCCCGCTTCCTGGCGCCCGACTACTGCGGCAGCGGCAAGCTGGCCGGCATGGTGGCCATCATCACGGGTGGCGATTCGGGCATTGGCCGCGCCGTGGCCGTGCTGTACGCGCGCGAAGGGGCGGATGTCGCCATCATTTACTTGAACGAACATGCAGACGCCAACGAAACCAAGCGCTACGTGGAAGCGGAAGGGCAAAGCTGCCTCCTGATCCCCGGCGACGTGCGCGAGCAGGGATTTTGCCAGCAAGCCGTCAGCCAGGTGCTGGACAAGTTCACGCATATCGACATACTGGTGAATAACGCCGCCTTCCAGGAACATGCCGAATCGCTGCTCGACCTGAGCGAGGAACGCTTCGACCTCACCATGAAAACCAATGTCTACGGCTATTTTCACATGGCCAAGGCCGTGCTGCCCCATTTGCAGCGCGGCGCCTCCATCATCAACACGGGGTCCGTGACGGGCTTGCAAGGGTCCAAACACTTGCTCGACTATTCCACCACCAAGGGCGCCATCCATGCCTTCACCATGGCGCTGGCCGGCAACCTGCTCGACAAGGGCATCCGCGTCAACGCCATTGCACCGGGTCCCGTCTGGACGCCCCTCAACCCGGCCGACAAAACGCCCGAGGACATCCAGACATTCGGCGCGGACACGGACATGCGCCGCCCGGCCCAGCCCGAGGAATTGTCGCCCGCCTACGTCTTTTTGGCCTCGCCCGCCTGTTCCAGCTACATCACGGGCATCATCCTGCCCGTCACCGGCAGCGTGGGGAACTAGGCCATGGCGCGGGCATTGTGGAAAGGCGCCATCAGCTTCGGCCTCGTGCATATCCCCGTCGAGCTGATTTCAGCCAGTCTCGACCATGAACTGGATTTATCCATGCTGGACCGGCGCGACTTCGCGCCCATCGGCTACAAGCGCTACAACAAGAAGACGGGCAAGGAAGTCGAGTGGGACGACATCATCAAGGGCTATGAATACAAAACGGATGCGTACGTGGTGCTGTCCGAAGAAGACTTGAAACAGGCGAATGTGAAGGCCACGCAAACCATCGACATATTGACCTTTGTCGATGCGGTCGAGGTAGCGCTGACCTTTTACGAACATCCGTATTATTTGCTGCCCGCCAAGGGCGGCGAGAAAGTCTATGCATTGCTGCGCGAAACCTTGCGCAGGGCCAATAAAGTGGGTATCGCCAGCGTAGTCATGCGCACCAAGCAGCATTTGTGCGCGCTCGTGTGCGTGGACGACGCCATCGTGCTCAACACCCTGCGCTACGCCGATGAACTGCGACCCACGACGGACCTGGACTTGCCCGGCAACACCCTGAAGGCGGCGGGCATTACCGACAAGGAACTCAAGATGGCCCTGTCGCTGGTGGAAGGCATGAGCGAAACGTGGGAACCGGCGCAATACCACGACAGTTACCGCGAAGACGTGCTGGCGCTGGTCAAGAAGAAAATCAAGGCCAGGCAGACCAAGACCATCACGCCGCCCGCGCCCGAGGCGGCAGAAGTTCACGGCAGCAATGTGATCGACCTGGTCGCCCTGCTGCAGCAAAGCCTGGGCAAGAAAATGCCCGCCGCACCAGTCCGCAAGCGCGCGGCCTCGTCCGCCTCCCGCAAAACGCCGCCAGCCAGGCGCAAAGCGGCCTGAACCACACCACCCGGTACGTCGATGTGCGCTACCGCGTGCTGTTCGAATCGACACCAGACAGCGTCGTCATGGTCAATGCCACGGGCGCCATCGTGCTGGAAAGCCAGCAGGCGTAGCACCTGTTCGGCTACGCGGACGGCGAATTGAGCGGCAGACAAATCGATAGCCTGCAACTGGCGCGCCAGCCTGCCGTTCAAGCCGGCGCCGTGAATCCCAGCTTCTGCATGGCCCCATCGATGCCCCTGGCGCTGCGCGCATAGCCCGCCCACGGCGCATTGCCCACGTCGAGGCGGCTGTGGACGTTGCTCACGGTCCATTGATCGCCCGCCGTCAGCTTGTCGAGTTCCTCCCAGGCCAGCGGCACGGAAATGCCCAGCCCCGAGCGCGTGCGGGCCGACCACGCGCACACTGTGGTGGCCCCACGTCCGTTGCGCAAATAATCGATGAAAATCTTGCCAACACGGTTGGCGGGACCGCTCTTGACGACAAAACGCGCCGGTATGTGCTGCGCCATGTGCGCCACGATGGCTTGCGAGAACGCTTTCACCGTGTCCCAGTCGTATTTCGGGCGTATCGGCACGACCACATGCAAACCCTTGCCGCCACTGGTTTTCAGCCAGGCGGGCAGCCCCAGCTCCGTCAGGAAGGCGCGCAGCAGCACGGCCGCTTCGCGGATCGCGGCCCAGGCCACGCCCTTGCCCGGGTCCAGGTCGAACACCAGGCGGTTCGGCGTGTCGTAGGCGCTGGCCAGCGCGTTTTGCGTATGAAATTCCACCACATTCCATTGTGCGGCCGACAACAAGCCCTGTACGCTGGCCACTTCCAGCATGGCGGCATGCTCGGAATCGAGGCCGGGATCGAGCTGTTTGACACCGGGCATGGTCGAGGTATCGGCATGTTTCTGGAAAAACAGCTCGCCGCCCACGCCGGCCGGCGCGCGCACCAGCGACACAGGCCGGCCCCGTAAATGCATGAGCATCAGCTTGCCCACCAGCGCGTAGTAGCGCACCAGGTCGATCTTCCTGGCGCCGCTGTCCTTGTCGATCACCCTGTCCGCATGGCTGACCTTGAAACTGGCCGGCAAGACGCTCTCCGGCGTGGATTTATTTTGCATCGTCGTCTCCCTGTCGATCCGCTGCGCCCGCTCGCGCACGATAGCGGCCGGTTTTTTGTCCTGGCGCAAGCCATGAAACACGGCATGGCGAACGGCACCGCCACTGGTCCATTGCGCAAAACTCACTTCAGCCACCAGCTGCGGCTTGACCCAGATGGCCTGGCGCACGCCGCCCGCCTTGCCCGCAAACGGACTCGTCCCGACGGCCAGCGCGTCCAGGCGCCGCCGCAAGTCGCGCAAGGCGGCATCGTCAAAGCCGCTGCCCACATTGCCCGCGTAGCGCAGCTTGCCCTGCTCATCATGCACGCCCAGCAGCAGCGAACCGATGCCTTCGCGCGCGCCCTGCGGCGCCGTATAGCCGCCGATGACGAATTCCTGGCGCAACCCGCACTTGAGCTTGATCCAGTCGTCCGAGCGCCGCGTGACGTAGGGCGAGCCGCGCCGCTTGCCGATCACCCCTTCCAGCCCCAGGCGGCAAGCGTGGGCCAGCAGCTGCTGCGGCGCAGCATCGAGCGCAGCGCTGAAGCGCACCAGCGGCGAGGCGGGCAAACTCTGCAGCAACTGTTTCAACAACATCCTGCGCGCCTCGACCGGCTGTCCCCGCACATCGTGGCCATCGAAATACGCCACGTCGAACAGGTAATACACGATCTCGCTGGTCCTTTCCGCATCGAAAGCGCGCTGCAATGTGCCAAAATCGGGGTAGCCGTCGGCATCGTTGACGACGATTTCACCGTCATACCAGCCTGGCGGCAAGCCCAGCTTTTCCAACGCCTGCCGCAGCTTCGGCAGTTTGGCCGTCCAGTCATTGCCATTGCGCGTCATCAATCTGACCTGTTCGCCATCGCAACGCGCGAGCAGGCGGTAACCGTCGAATTTCACCTCGAAAATCCAGTCTTGCGGGTCTGGCGGCGGCGCGTCAGCCAGGGTGGCGAGCTGGGGTGCCAAGCTGGCGGGCAGCCTGGCGGCTGGCGCTGCCGCCTGGTCCGCACTCTTGCGCCTGGGCAGGGCCTTGCTCTTGACGCTGTCGGGGAACTCGTCCACGACGGAAAATTCCAGTGCCGGCCGGGCATATTCGTCTTTTTCCTTGATCAGCAGCCAGGCTGGCTGCTTTTCGCTGCGCTTATCTCCCTTGGCCTTCATGCGCACCAACACCCAATTGCCATGCATCTTGTGGCCATGCAGGGTGAATTTCAGCTCGCCGGCCGCCAACGCCTTGCCCGCATCGGGCATGGCCGGCTGGGGCTGCCACGTCCCCTGGTCCCAGATGATGACCTTGCCCGCGCCATACTGTTTTTCTGGGATCGTGCCTTCAAAGCTGGCGTAGGTTATGGGATGGTCTTCCACCTGCACGGCCATGCGCTTGTCGCGCGGGTCGTAGCTGGGGCCTTTCGGCACGGCCCAGCTTTTCATCGTGCCGTCCAATTCCAGGCGAAAATCATAGTGCAAACGGCTGGCCCAGTGCTTCTGGATGACGAAGGTGAGCACGTCGCTCACGTCCTCGTCACCACCCGCAGGCTCGGGTGTGATGGCGAAATTGCGCTTGGCTTGATAGGTTTTCAGGGCGGCTTTCATGGCGGACCCATGCGGTGACGATGGCATCGAGTCTAGGCCGCTGCGGGCCGTAGCGCAGTACGCCAGCTAACAGAGTGCCTGCCCCAACAAATGTAAGTGTTTGTAATTAGCCCGAATCGCTGTCAACGCTATTCCCGCACAGCGCGTTTTTGCCTCAGTGACAGGGGAAATGCATCTCCTGAACTACAACCCCACTTCTCGAGGAACTGCACCATGAAAAAACGCATTGTCAACTTGACCGCTACTCTGATCGCCGGCTTGTTCGCTACCGCAGCCTTTGCTCAAACGCCAGCCGTTCCTGCCAAGGCCGAAGCCAAGCACACCAAGGAAGTGGTAAAAGCAGAAGCCAAGGAAACCAAGGCCGTCGTGAAAGCCGATGCGAAAGAAGCGGTCGTCGCAGCCGATGCGAAAGCCGATGTTGCCAGCGCCAAGGCCGATGCCAGCGCCACCAAGGCCAAAGCCCATCACAAAGCGAAAAAAGCCAAGGCCAAGGCTGATGAAGCCAAAACTGAAGCGACCGCAGCAGCCAAATAATCGGCCGCCGCGTTTTTTTTCGCCACATAAAAAGACAGCTTCGGCTGTCTTTTTTCGTTTTCAACACCACATCAAGTCGCAACATCTTTTAAAACGCCTGATTGTAAGAAAGTGTAAACAAGGTCAACCGTAACCTTGCGGGCCGCGTTTTCTGCTCAGTGACACGGGAATCATCCCGACACCAACAGACATACCAGACAAACCACCACCGAGGACTGCACCATGAAAAAAGCAATTGTTACCCTGATCGCCGGCCTGTTCGCTACCGCTGCCTTTGCTCAAACGCCAGCAGCTCCTGCAGCCACCCCGGCAGTGCCCGCCAAAGTGGAAGCGGCCCACACCAAGGCCGTCGTGAAAGCGGACGCCAAGGAAGCGCAAGCCGTCGTGAAAGCGGATGCCAAAGAAGCCAAAGCCGTCGTCGCCGCCAAAACGGAAGTAGCCAGCGCAAAAACGGAAGCAACGGCAACCAAAACCAAGGCCCATCACAAGGCCAAGCACACGAAAGCCAAGGCCGATGCAAAACTGGCTTCGGCCACCGCTGAAGCCGCGCCAGCAGCTGCCAAGTAATCCCCCACACAATCGCTTACCACTCGCCAGGAAAATAAAATGAAAAAATTTATCGCCACCCTCGTCGCCAGCCTGTTCGCTACCGCAGCCTTCGCCCAAACCCCAGCCGCCCCGGCAGCCCCGGCTCCCGCCAAGGCGGAAGCGGCCCACACGAAAGCCGTGGTCAAGGCAGAAGCCAAGGAAACCAAGGCCGTCGTGAAAGCCGATGCCAAGGAAGCGGTCGTCGCCGCCGATGCGAAAGCCGACGTGGCCAGCGCCAAGGCCGATGCGAAAGCCACCAAGGCCAAGGCCCATCACAAGGCAAACAAGGCCAAGGTGAAAGCGGACGCCGCTAAAGCAGACGCAGCAGTTGCTGCCACACCGGCAAAGTAAGCCTGAACGTCGTCACGGGAGCGCGTCCGGCCGGGTCTGCGCTTGCGTGTCCACTACACCCGCAGTACCAGGGACAGCTTCGGCTGTCCTTTTTGCATGGCGAGCCTTCATGCAAACTTCATCGAACAGGCCAGCTTGTGCGCGACAAAACGGCGCGCATGAGGGACACTGGCACTCCCACTATCGCCACGAAGCCCATCCCATGCGCCACCTGCCCTTGCTCATGATTGCCACCCTGTGCCTGCCTTGCGCTGCCAGCGCGCAAGACACCCCCGCCCCCCTGGAGCAAGTCCTGCAAGCCCAGGACCGCGACAGCCATGGCGACTTGCGCGCCGTCGTCGTGCTGCGCGATGGCGCCGTCGTGGCCGAACGCTATTACAACGGCGAGACGGCCGAGACCCTGCACGACATCCGCTCGACCGGCAAGAGCATCACCGCCCTGCTGGTGGGCGCGGCCGTGGCGCGCGGCCAACTGGTGACAACAAAAACGGTGGGCGACTACTGGCCCGAAGTCGCTGGCAGCCCGGCGGGCAAGGTGGCGCTGGACGACTTGCTGACGATGCGTTCTGGCCTGGCCGCCTTCGATGAAGACGAACACTCGCCGGGCAATGAAGACAAGCTCGATGCAGCGCCCGACCCGGCCGCCTTCGTGCGCGCCATACCGGCTGCCACAACGCCGGGCAGCGCCTACCGCTACAACTCGCTAGGGTCGTACATCGCGGGCAGAGTGGTGGAAAACGCCAGCGGCGCCGACCTGGAAGACTACGCCGCCAAGGTGCTGTTCGCGCCGCTGGGCATCACCCGCTGGAGCTGGGGCCGCGACGTGGCACACCACCCGAAAGGCCAGGGCAATCTGTCGCTGCGCGCGCGCGACACGGCGAAGATCGGCCAGATGGTGCTCGACGACGGCCTATTTGACGGCAAGAGAGTGATCGACGCCAACTGGCTGCAAGCCGTGCTGGCGCCGCGCGTGGCCATCGGCGCCGTGGACCGCTACGCCGACAGCTACGGCTATTTCTGGTACGCGAAGACGCAGGACATCGGCGGACAGAAGATTGCCGTGCATTTCGCCTCGGGCAATGGCGGCAACAAGATCTATGTGATCCCCGCGCGCCGCATGGTCGTGAGCGTGGCTTCCAGCGCGTATGGCAAGGGCTATGGACAGCGCCGCTCGGAAGACATCCTGAAGGCCATCCTGAAGGCCGATGCCACGCAGATGTAAGCGTTTGTAATGACCGTCAACGCAAGCGTCCGGGGGCGCGTTTTATGCTCAGTGACACGGGAATCATCCCGACACCAAGAGACATACCAGACAAACCACCACCGAGGACTGCACCATGAAAAACGTAATTGCTACCCTGATCGCCGGCCTGTTCGCAACCGCTGCCTTTGCTCAAACGCCAGCAGCTCCGGCAGCGCATGCCACCGCGGCAGCCTCGGTTCCAGCCAAAGTAGAAGCGACCCACACCAAGGCCGTCGTGAAAGCGGACGCCAAGGAAGCGCAAGCCGTCGTGAAAGCAGATGCAAAAGAAGCGAAAGCCGTCGTCGCCGCCAAAACGGACGTAGCCAGCGCCAAAGCGGAAGCGGCCACCACGAAAGCCAAGGCGCACCACAAGGCCAAGAAAACCAAGGCCAAGGCTGACGAAAAACTGGCATCGGCTACCGCTGAAGCGGCTCCAGCCAAGTAATTCCGACACACTTTACTGACCATACACTAAGGATATTAAAATGAAAAAAGTCATCGCCACCCTAATCGCCAGCCTGTTCGCCACCGCCGCTTTCGCCCAGACGCCAGCCGTCGCGCCAGTCGCTCCAGTGGCACCGGTTCCTGTCGTCGCCCCTGTCGCCAAGGCCGAAGCTCCTGCCGCAGCAGTCAAGCCAGCGGCGCACAAGAAAGCCAAGCATCACAAGGCGAAGAAAGCAGCACCGGCAACGCCAGCAGCTCCGGCCGCAGCGGCAGCTTCCGCACCGGCAGCAGCGCCAGCCAAGTAATCGAGGCGGCACAAACGAAAAAGACAGGGTTTTCCCTGTCTTTTTTTCGTCCCCCTATTTTGGCATCAGCACCGTGTCAATCACATTGATCACGCCATTCGATTGATACACATCATAGGTGCTGATGTTGGCGCTATTGCCGCCCTCATCCATCACCACGATGTTGTGCATGCCATTCATGGCGAACATCAGCTTGCCCCCGCTGGCCGTGGGCAAGGTGGCTTTACCATCGTGCATCTTGATTTCACGGGTCAGCGCCTTGAAGTCGTATTTGCCGGGCACCACGTGATAAGTGAGAATTTTCGTCAGGGTCGCCTTGCTTTCCGGCTTGACCAGGGTCTCGACGGTACCGGCCGGCAGCTTGCCAAACGCCGCATTCGTCGGCGCGAACACGGTAAATGGCCCCTTGCTTTTCAAGGTATCGACCAGGCCGGCCGCCTTGACGGCAGCCACCAGGGTCGTGTGGTCGGCCGAATTGACGGCGTTATCGACGATGTCCTTGGACGGAAACATGCTCTGGCCACCCACCATGGTCGTCATGTCGGCGGCAAACGGGGTGCTGGCGACCAGCATGGAAGTGATGGAGGTGACAAGTAGTGCTGCGGGAAGAAAGGTGCGCATGATGCTATCTCCTGGATGACTGCGTTTGCGTGATTGCAGGAGTACTTACGCGGCCTTTCCGCAAACGGATTCAACTTGCAGAAAAAAACGGCGCCGTGCAAGCGCACGACGCCGTTCCCGATATGCATCCCTTGCCGCGGGCCGGACACTCCAGCCCGCGGTGCCGGGAAACTAGTTGGCCGCCACTTGCGGCTCCGTCTCGCCCCAGCCGCCGCCCAGGGCGCGGATCAGCGCCACGGTGGTGACGGCGCGGTTGCCGCGCAGCTGCACGGCGTTGCGCTCGATGGCCGCCAGGTTGCGCTGCGCGTCGAGCAGGTCCAGATAGCTGGAACGACCCGCGTCGTACAGCTTTTGCGCCAGGTCGGCCGAACGGCGCGCCGAGACGACGGCTTCGTCGATCTGCTGCGTCTGGCCAGACAGGATGCGCAGGCCGGCCAGGTTGTCTTCCACCTCGGCGAAGGCCACCAGCACGCTCTGGCGATACGTCGCCACCGACTCTTCCAGCTGCGCTTCGCTGCGCGTCACGGCAGCTTTATTACGTCCGCCGTCGATGATGGGCATCGACATCAGCGCGCCCAGCAGCCAGGAGCGGCTGCTCCACTTGAAGATATCCGAGAAGGTATCGGACGCGCCGCCACCGGAGGCGTTCAGGGTCAAGGCCGGGAACATGGCCGATTTCGCCACGCCGATGCGCGCATTCGACGCTTCCATGGTGCGCTGCGCCGACGCGATGTCAGGACGGCGTTCCAGCAGGGACGACGGCATGCCGGCCGGGATCACGGGCAGGAAGCCGCTGTCCTGCAGCGGGTTGACGCTCGCCGTGAAACTGGCGGCCGGCTTGCCCAGCAGGACGGCCAGCGCATGCTCGCCGGTGGCGCGCTGGCGCTGCAGGCCGATGGCTTCGGCGCGCGTCGTCGACAGCTCCGTGCGGGCACGCGACAGGTCGAATTCGCCGATGTCGCCCAGGTCATAGCGACGCTGGTTCACATGCACGCTTTCCTCGCGCAGGCGCACCGTCTGGGCCAATGTCGCCAGTTCGGCATCCGTGGCGCGCAGTTGGAAGTAGGTCTGCGCCACGTCGGCCTGCAGCGACAGCAGCACCGAGCGGTAAGTCGCTTCCACGGCCAGCGCATCGCTGCGCGAGGCGCTGACGTTCGATGCCACGCGGCCGAACAGGTCGACTTCGTAGCTGGCCGTCAGGTTGGCCTGGTAGACGTTGGTGGCCGCCACCGGCGCGCCGTTCGGCAAGCCGAGCGACACGGCGGAAGCGCGGTTGCGCTGGCCGCCCACGTTCACGCCCACTTGCGGGATGCGGTCCGCTTCGGCGATGCCGGCAATCGCCCTCGCCTGCTTGACGCGGGCGGCGGCGACAGCCAGGTTGGCATTCGCTTGCGTGGCTTCGCCGATCAGACTGGTCAGGGCCGGATCATTGAAAGCCAGCCACCATTCGCCGCGCGCCTGGCGCTCGGCTGGCACGCCCTGTTTCCAGCGCGTGCCGTCGGCCGCCGTCTGCACGGCCGGCAAGGTTTGCGCTTCCTTGAACGCCGTCGGCGTCTCGATCTGCGGCTGCTTGAACTCCGGCGCCGCGCAGGCGGCCAGCAGCACCGCCGCTGCCATGGCGGTCAGCACAGGCTTGACACGCCAGATGATTTCCTTGGTTTTCAATATATATCTCCTTCCAGGTCCAGCGCTGGCGCGGCGACAGGCTTGGCAGCAGCGGCGGCTGGTTTTTTCTCAAAACGCTGCGCCAGGGTGCGCAGCAGTACGTAGAACACGGGCGTCAGGAACAGGCCGAAGAAGGTCACGCCCAGCATGCCGGCGAACACCGCCACGCCCATGGCATGGCGCATTTCCGAACCGGCGCCGTGCGAGAACACGAGAGGCACCACGCCCATGATGAAGGCGATCGACGTCATCAGGATCGGACGCAAACGCAGACGGCATGCTTCCAGCGCCGCTTGCACGACGGTGCGGCCATGCTCTTCCAGCTCGCGGGCGAATTCCACGATCAGGATCGCATTCTTCGACGCCAGCCCCACCAGCACGAACAGCGCGATCTGTGTGAACACATTGTTGTCGCCACCGGTCAGCTTCACGCCCAACAGCGCGCAGAGGATCGACATCGGCACGATCAGGATCACGGCCAGCGGCAGGGTCCAGCTTTCGTACTGGGCGGCCAGCACCAGGAACACCAGCAGCACGCACAGCGGGAAGACATAAATCATCGTATTGCCGGACAAGATGTCCTGGTAGGTCAGCTCCGTCCATTCATACGCGATCCCCTGCGGCAGCACTTCCTTGGCGATGCGTTCCAGTGCGGCTTGCGCCTGGCCGCTCGACACGCCAGGCGCGGCGCCGCCGTTGAAATCGGCTGCGGCGTAGGCGTTATAGCGCTGCACGCGGTCAGGACCATAGCTATCCTTGACGCGCATCAACGACGACAGCGGGATCATTTCGCCCTTGTTATTGCGCACCTTCAGCTGCGCGATATCCTGGGCATGCGAACGGAACGCGGCATCGGCTTGCACGCGCACCTGGTAGGTGCGGCCAAACTGGTTGAAGTCATTCACGTACAGCGAACCGAGGTTGATCTGCAAGGTCTGATAAATCGTTTGCAGCTGCACGCCCATCTGCTTGGCTTTGACGCGGTCGACGTCGGCAAACAGCTGCGGCACGTTGATCTGGTAGCCCGAGAACACGCCCGCCAGCTCCGGCGTCTGGTACGCCTTGGCGGCCAGTGCTTGGGTGGCGTTGTACAGCGCATCGTAGCCGAGGTTGCCGCGGTCTTCGATCATCATCTTGAAGCCGCCGATGGTGCCCAGGCCGTTGACCGGCGGTGGCGGGAAGACCATGATGAAGGCGTCCTGGATGCCGCCCAGGCGCTTGTTGATCTCGGCCGCGATGGCGCCGCCCGACAATTCCTTGGTAGTACGTTCGTCGAACGGTTTCAGCGTGGCGAAGACGATGCCGGCGTTCGGCGCATTGGTGAAGTCGTTGATCGACAGGCCGGGGAAGGCGATGGTCGACTCGACGCCAGGCACCGACTTGATGACGTCGGACATGCGGCGCACGACATCTTCCGTGCGGTCCAGCGAGGCAGCGTCAGGCAATTGCGCAAAGCCTACCAGGTACTGTTTGTCTTGCGCTGGCACAAAGCCGGCCGGCACGGACTTGAAGGTGAAGATGGCAGCAACGACCAGCAGCACATACACGCCCAGCGAGGCGCTCTTGCGACCCAACACGCCCTTCACGCCCGCTTCATAACGGTGCGAGGCGCGGCCGAAGAAGCGGTTGAACCAGGCGAAGAAACGGCCGAAGACCATGTCCATGCCGCGCGTCAGCGCGTCTTTCGGCGCATCGTGCGGTTTCAGCAGCGCGGCCGACAGAGCTGGTGCCAGGGTCAGCGAGCTGAAAGCGGAGATCACGGTCGAAATGGCGATGGTCAGCGCGAACTGGCGGTAGAACTCGCCCGACAGGCCGGGCACGAAGGCGATCGGCACGAACACGGCACACAGCACCAGGGCGATGGCGACGATAGGACCGCTGACCTCTTTCATGGCCTGGATGGTGGCGTCGCGCGGCGACAAGCCTTCCTCGATGTTGCGCTCGACGTTTTCCACCACTACGATGGCGTCATCGACGACGATACCGATGGCCAGCACGAGGCCGAACAGCGACAGGGTGTTGATCGAGAAGCCAAAGCCCAGCATCACGGCAAAGGTACCGACAATCGACACGGGGACGGCCAGCAGCGGAATGATGGAGGCGCGCCAGGTTTGCAGGAAGATGATCACCACCAGCACCACCAGGGCGATGGCTTCGAGCAGGGTATGGATCACGGCTTCGATGGACGAGCGCACGAACTGCGTGGGATCGTACTCGATGCGATATTCCACGCCTTGCGGGAAGTCTTTTTTCAGTTCGTCCATCTTGGCGCGCACGTCGGACGACAATTGCAGCGCGTTGGCATTCGGCGCCTCGAAAATACCCATGCCGACGGCCGGATTATTGTTCAGCAGCGAACGCAGCGAGTAGCTGTTGGCGCCCATTTCCACGCGTGCCACGTCCTTCAGGTGCGTCACAGCGCCGTCGGCATTGGTGCGCACGATGATGGCGCCAAATTCCTCGGGCGTCTGCAAACGGCCCTGGGTATTGACGGTCAACTGGAAGTCCGAATTCTTCGCTGGCGAGGCGCCGATCACGCCAGCGGCCACCTGCACATTCTGCTCGCGGATGGCATCGACGACGTCATTGGCCGTCATGCCGCGCGCCGCCACTTTTTGCGGGTCGAGCCAGATGCGCATGGCATAGTCGCCGGCGCCGAAGATCTGGATGTCGCCCATGCCGGATAAACGGGCCAGCTGGTCCTTGACGTTCAGCACCGCGTAGTTACGCAGATACATGTCGTCATAGCGCTTGTTCGGCGAAACCAGGTGCACCACCATGGTCAGATTGGGCGAGGACTTGACGGTCGTCACGCCGATCTGGCGCACTTCCTCGGGCAGGCGCGGCAAGGCGCGCTGCACGCGGTTCTGCACCTGCGTCTCGGCCTGCTCGACGTTGGTGCCGATCTTGAAGGTCACGGTCAGCATCATCGAACCATCGGACGTGTTTTGCGAGGACATGTAGAGCATGTTCTCGACGCCGTTGATCTGCTCTTCGAGCGGCGCGGCGACGGTTTCGGCGATCACTTTCGGGTTGGCGCCCGGGTACTGCGCGCGCACCACCACGGATGGCGGCACGACGTCGGGATATTCGGAGATGGGCAGGCCGAATATCGACAACAGCCCGGCCACGAATATGACTATCGACAGCACCGCCGCGAAAATCGGCTTGTCGATGAAAAAGCGGGAAAAATTCATGTTTATTCCTTGGAAGTCGATGCTGCTTTAGCAGCGATCTTGGCTGCTTCAGGTTTTGCAGGGGCGACTGGCGCGGTCGGGTCGAAATCCATGGCCACCATCTGCGGCGTCACCGGCGCGCCGGGACGCACGCGCTGCAAGCCGTTGACGACGATCTTTTCGCCCGCTTTCAAGCCTTCGCGCACCACGCGCAAGCCGTCCGAGTTCGGGCCCAGCTTGACGGCGCGGTATTCAGCCTTGTTATCCAAGCCCACCACGTAGACGTATTTGCGGCTTTGATCCGTACCGACGGCGCGGTCGCTGATCAACAGCGCCGTGCTTTGCGCCTTAGGGCCATTGCCGCCATCGAGCTGGATGCGCGCGAACAGGCCCGGCACCAGCTGGCGCTCGGCATTGGCGAAGGTGGCGCGCATGCGCACGCTGCCCGTGGCCGGATCGAGCTGGTTATCGACGAATTCCAGCTTGCCTTCATGCGGGAAGCCCGTTTCGTTGGCCAGGCCCACCTTGACGGTGACGGGCGTGCCCTTTTGCGCCGTGCCGGCCACGCGCAGATATGTATCTTCATCGCCATCGAAGCTGGCGTAGATGCGGTCCGTCGACACCACCGAAGTAAGGATAGCCGAAGCATCGATCAAGTTGCCGACGGTGATTTCGGCCTTGCTGGCACGTCCGCTGATCGGTGCCTGCACCTGCGTGTAGGACAGGTTCAGCTTGGCCGCTTCATACGCGGCTTGCGCCGAGCGGGCGTTGGCGTCCAGCTCTTTCAGACCCGAGGCCTTTTCATCGAATTCGCGCTGGGCGATGGCTTTTTCGGCCAGCAGCTTTTCAGCGCGCGACAATTCCAGCTTGGCCAGTTCCGCCTTGGCGCGGGCCGAAGCGGCCGTGCCTTCGGCGCGCGACACTTCGGCCTGGAATGGGCGCGGATCGATGACGAACAGCACCTCGCCCTTTTTCACTTCGCTGCCCGGTTTGAAGTTGACGGCGGTGATGAAGCCACCGACTCTCGAACGGATTTCCACGCGCTCGATCGCTTCCAGGCGGCCCGAGAATTCCTGCGTTTCCGTGATCTGTTTTTCCACCACGGTGGCGGCCGAGATGGGCGGGCCACCGGCCGCTGGCGCGTCAGGCACCTTGCTATTGGCCGAATCGCAGCCGGCCAGGCTCACGGCCACCAGTCCTGCCAGCGCGAGCGAGGCAGCCAGGGGCTTGAGTAAGGTACCCAAGGTGGAAAATTGTTGAACGTTTTTCATTTTATTTCCCTGTTTTATGAAAATTTCTAATGGTATGGGCGGCAGGAAGCAACCCAGCTAAAAGTGGAAACTGCAGCATATGGTGGTGCCATGGCGCCCGACGGCGCTCGATCAAAGGTAAACAGGCCGCCAGCTGCTTAAAAGCGGACGGGGACGACAAAGCTGGCTGTGCGAACGCACAACTCAGGCAAGATGGGAACTACACTGCGCAGTGTAGCAACCGAAACTCAATAAGTAAACTGCTTAGTGTAATTTTTTTGCGGTGCCGTAGATGGCGGCGTCATGACTCGGGCTCCTGCCCCAACCCAGCAACAAAGCTGGCGATTTCACTCAATACCTGCACCTTGCAGGCGCACTCATTGCGGGCGCCTGCATCCTGCAACGGCGCGGCGGCCATGCGCCGCACGGTGGTCTTGATGCCGCAGGCGATCAATTTGCTGCCGTATTGTTCAGCCTCATCGCGCAATGGATCGTCCTCGCTGGACAATATCAAGGCTGGCGGCAGGTTCTTCAGGCGGCTCGACTGCAATGGCGACGCGTACGGATGGGTACGGTCAGCGGCATTCGGCAGGTAGCCGCGATAGGCGGCGGCGCATTGGTCGGCCACTTCCGCCAGGTCAGGACAACTGGGCAAACTGCGCATCGAGCAAGTCGACAGGCCGGGGTCGAGCATGGGCATGATCAGCACCTGGCCCGCGAGAGGCGGTCCGCCCCGGTCGCGCGACATCATGGCGCACACGGCAGCGAGGTTGGCGCCCGCTTCGATGCCCGACACCACCATCTGCTTGCCCGTCCAGCCCAACTTGGACTTGTTCTTTTTCGCCCACAGCAGCACGGCATGCGCGTCTTCCACGGCGGCAGGGAATGGCCGCACCTTCGCCAGCGTGTAGTTCGCGGCCAGCACCACGTGGTCCGGGTTGCTCAGCACGAGGCAGCGCAGGAAGTCATCCGCGTCGTCCAGGTCGCCGTCGACAAAGCCGCCGCCATGGAAGAAGACGATCAGGCTGGACTGCTTGGCACCCGGCACGCCGGCCGTGTAGACGCGCGCGGCGAGCGCATCCTGCGCGCCCTGCACCTGGATGTCGCGTATCTTCAGCGCCTGGCCAGGTGCCAGCTCGGCCGCGGTCTCGGCAAAGCTCATTGCGCCACCACCGGCTGCACGGCGGCATCGAGCACCGTGTCGTTCAGGCACAACAGGGCGACGCCGCCCATCTCATGGGTCAGGGCGCTATAAGCACTGGCTTCGCTTTGCGCCGCCAGCGAGTATGCATCCGTCGACACCATCGCGGCCAGAGCAAGCGAGCTCATAGCGAGAGCAAGCAGTGCAACGATTCCATTCCGATGACCCATGATTTTTCTCCTGTTGTACTTCCTGCGGCATCACATTTATGCTGCAGTACAACAACTATAGACTTGATCTACAATCTGATAAAGAGTGCAATGACGAATTGATTGTTCAGGATTACGAACAATCGCACATAAAGTGATAAGGAATCAAGTGAACAAGCTGCAAGCCATGGAAGTTTTCATCCAAGTCGTCGATGCGGGCGGCTTTACGCGCGCGGCGGAAAACATGCAGCTGCCGAAAGCCACCGTGTCGACCCTGATCCAGTCGCTGGAAGCGAGCCTGTCGGTTAAGTTGCTCAACCGCACCACGCGCCACGTCAGCATCACCTCCGACGGCGCCGCGTATTACGAGCGCTGCGTGCGCATCCTGTCGGACGTGCGCGAGGCCGAGGAATCGCTGTCGCGCACGCGATTGAGCCCCAGCGGACGGCTGCGCGTGGACGCGCCCACGGCCCTGGCCAGCGAACTGATCATCCCCGCCCTGCCCGACTTTTTCGCCCGCTACCCGGACATCTCGCTGGAACTCGGTTGCAGCGACCGTCCCGTCGACCTGATCGAGGAAGGCGTCGATTGCGCCGTGCGCGGAGGAGAATTGGGCGACCTGAACCTGATCGCGCGCCGGGTCGGCGTGCTGCACTTCATGACGTGCGCCGCGCCCGGCTACCTGGCGCGGCACGGTACGCCGCTGCACCCGAACGACCTGGCGCAGCACCGGGGCGTGAATTTTTTCTCCGCCAAGACAGGTAAAACATTTGATTGGGATTTCACGCGCGCCGGCGAACGCATCCAGATGTCCATGCCCAGCCATATCGCCCTGAACGACTCGAACGCCTACGCGGCCGCCGGCCTGGCGGGCCTGGGTATCGTGCAAATGACGCATTTCATGCTTGCGCCGCTGATAGAACAGGGCAAAATGGTGGAATTGCTCGGTGAATGGGAATCCGACCCGTTGCCCATCCACGTGATCTATCCGCCCAACCGCCACCTGTCCGCCAAGGTGCGCGTGTTTGTCGAATGGGTCGCCGACATGTTTATCAACCACCCGGCCACGCAACTGAAGGGCAAGAGCAGCCTTCCCAGCACGCGCGCCACCCAGACCGAGGCCCAGCCATGACCGCAACAACGCCCCACCGCATCGTCTTTCTCGACCGCGACAGCCTGATCGCCACCGTGCGCCCGCCCGCCTTCGCGCACAGCTGGGAAGAGTATCCGCACACCAAGGGCAGCGATCAGACAGTTTCCCGTCTGCAAGGCGCCAGCATCGCCATCACGAATAAAGTACCGCTGCGCGCAGCCGAGCTGGCGCAACTGCCGGACTTGAAAATGATCGCCGTGGCCGCCACCGGCACAGATATCCTCGACCTGGCCGCCTGCCGCGAACGGGGCATCGTGGTGGCGAATATCCGCGACTACGCGCGCGCCACCGTGCCCGAGCATACCTTGGCCCTGATGCTGGCCCTGCGCCGCCAGCTGGTCGCTTATCGCGCGGACGTGGAAGCGGGCCTGTGGCAGGCATCCGAACGCTTCTGCCTGTTCGGCCACCCGATCCGCGACCTGGCCGGCAGCCGTCTGGGCTTGCTCGGTTACGGCGCGCTGGGCAAGTCCGTGGCGCAGCTGGGACGCGCCTTCGGCATGCACGTCATCGTGCACAACCGTTCGTCCATCGATGAAGAAGGCGTGACGCAAGTGACCTTCGACGAATTGCTGGCCACTTCCGACGTGCTCAGCCTGCACCTGCCCTTGACGGACAAGACGCGCAATATCCTTGGCGCCAAGGAGCTGGCGCGCATGCAGCCGACGTCCCTCCTGATCAACACGGCGCGGGGCGGCCTCGTCGACGAGGCGGCGCTGGCCGAGGCGCTGAGCCGTGGCGTGATCGCCGGCGCCGGTTTCGACGTGCTATCCAAGGAACCACCGCTGCCCGACAACCCGCTGTTAAATTTGCGCCTGCCCAACTTCATCCTCACGCCCCACACGGCCTGGGCCAGCTTTGAAGCCATGCAAAAGCTGGCCGACATCTTGATCGGCAACGTGGAAGCATTTGAACGGGGTGCGCCCACGAACGTGGTGGCATGAGCGTATTGCACGAGCTGGATGAACTGCTGTGCAGCGACGACGATGAATACGACCGCCTCGACCTGTTTCTCGAGGCGGTCGAGCTGATCGGGCAACTGCGGACGGCCGACGTGTCCCCGCTGCTGGCACTGTGGCAGGCGCGCGATCTATCTTGGCAGCAGCGCTACACGCAAGCGAGCGGTTCCATCGACGGCGCCGTGCTGCGCGCACTGCTGGCGGGCTTGCTGCAGATCAAGGAAACACCGCACGGCGTGTTTGAGCTGATGACCCGCTTGCCTGCGACAGCCGACGCCTCCCCGCTCAGTGAGGCCCTGCTCGCTTACGCCCAGCAAGCCTGGCATGCGGCAGCACCGGCGCGGCAGCGGCAAATCCAGATGAGTTGCTGGAGTTGCGGGCTGTCGGGCCGGCTGTTGAAGCGGCTGGGGTTTTCTGCCTGGAAGGATGCGGGACTGTAGGAACTATGGCGCAGCTGGCGTCTCGAACGAAAACCCCGGTGCATAAGCATGATGGCCATCGAAATCGCCCTTGCCGATAACTGCGCCTGCACTGCGCGCGATCGCATACGCCATGCTGAAGTGAAAGTAGAAATTCGGCACAATATACAAATTCAAATAGGCATCGGCCGGCAGCGCGATGTCGGCAAAGCCGGCGCGGTCGCGGCAGATGCGCCCGGGAGGCCCGTCAAAGCGCTCCGGGGGGATGGATTTGAGGTAGCGCATGGTCTGCGCGATCTGTTCCTGCAAGCTGGCGGCAGCGCTGAAATCGGCCACTTCCAGCCCCGCCAGCGGGCAACAGCCGCGCAGGGAAAAGCTCACGGCCGCACGCACTTGCTGGGCAAACGGCAGCATGTCCGGGTGCAAACGCGCCGCCAGCAGTTGCGGCGCGGTACCGGTCTTGTCGAGCATGGCGGAAAGCTGCGCCAGCGAGCGGCAAAAGATGGTGGTGGGGTTGATCTGCATCGCGTCCATCATGACTGGCCCTTGCCGCCGGACAGGTGCAGATACACGCGGATGACGCCCCAGCCTTTGCACACGTAACGGTAAGTGAGGCCACAGCACTTGGCCGGGTCGAGCGCGATACGGCGCGGGGAAAAGTGCCCGCCCGTGTCCGGGTAATGCACGGCCAGGAGCACATGACTGGCCCCTTGGGCCTCCAGCCTGGCCGCATACGCGCACAGTTCCGTGGCCGAATGAAAATGCAGCGTCTCACGCTCCGGCGCCGAATACGCTTCTGCCACGGCCGCACCAGGCTTGGCGAAAATCGCCTCGGCCATGGCCGCGATACCAGCTTCCGAGATTGCCACCATGCTCCCCTCATTTGCCGCATAGCACTGCAGCGATGGCCGCCATCCTAGCATGGCGTCAACGCCGATGGCGGCTGAAAAACGCCCAGATGACCTCATTCGCATCGATGGCGCGCGTGGTCTTGCCGATGGGCAGTCCGATATTGAAGGCATCGGCGCCGGGCCACGTGTGGCCGCCGTGCTTGACAGTGATCAAGGCCACGCTGGCGCCGCCAGCACCACTCCCCTGTTCCAGCCAGCTCACTTGCGTGGCGTCGCCAGCAGGTCCAGGCATCGGACGCGGCTGCGGCGTGGCGCCGTCGATGCCGTTGTGCCTGCGCCAGTAGCCGAACGTATCTTCAGCCGACAGGTAGCTGGCAGCCTTGCCCTCAAACAACACCACCTTGTCGGCCGTACCCTGTATCAACAGCATGCCGACCTTGTCCGTCTTCTGGTGATGCTGCTGCACCGGTTCCGGCATGGGCGCCCCAACCGAGGCGACGGCAGCAAAGTATTGGGGCAGCTCGGCCGCCAGGCGCAGGGCAAAGAAGCCGCCGCGCGACAGGCCCGTGGCATACACGCGTTTTTCATCGATGCGGTAATCCTGCTTGAGTTTACTCAACATGGCTTGCGTAAAACCGACGTCATCCGTGCCCGTCAGGTAATCCATGCCGAAGCCCACGTTCCAGTCTTGCTTGATGCCTTGCGGATACACAACGATGAACTGGTGCCGCTCGGCCGCCCGGTTCATCTGCGTGTACAGCATTTGTTCCGCCATGCTCATGCCCCCGCCATGGAAATTGACGACGACGGGAAACGCCTGCTGCGGCGCGCTGTCGTAGGCGGCGGGTGTGTAGACGATGTAGCGACGCTTGTCCTCCTTGTGCTGCAGCGATTGCACCTGGGCCAGCACTGGCGTGCACAGGCTGCACAGGATCAACAGGCTGATGGCGATTTTCATGGGCTTCCCTTCATGTAAAAGAGCAGCCAGCATAAGCAGGGCCAGGTGAAATCGCGGTGAAATCCGGCGTCTTTATGCCTGTTGCGCCACCATGATGGCGACGCGGTACTCCATTGCGCCGGGGTGGAAAACTATGTCCCAACGCATGGCCTGTGCCAGGCGCAGCAGCAGGTTCTGGCCATGCGCGAAACCCTGGACGCGTTGCGCTTGTCCAGGCTGCAGCGTATTGACGATGCTCAGGCAACCTTGCGCAAACGCAATGCTGATGCGGCACGCGGGGCCGCCATGAAACAAGGCATTCGCCAGGCAATTGTTGATCAGCAACGTCGTCAATTGCCCGTTGCCGGCCACCTCCAGCCGCTCGGGCAGCTCCAGGGTCAGCAGGCTGGCATCCCAAGGATGCTCGTCGAGCAGGCGCAGCAGGCATTGCTCGATGCAGCCGCGTAACTCCACCACTTCACCGGGCAGCTGCTCGGCCCGCGCCAGTGCGAACAGCACCTCGATGGTGGCGCGCATGTCGTCGACACCCTCCTCCAGCTGCGCCCGCTCTTGCATGCCCAAGGGCTGCGCATCGGCCAGCGCCAGGGTGTTGTGCATCAAGGTCAGCGGCGTGCGCAATTCGTGGCTGACGTCGCGCGCGAAGGCCTGTTCGCGCTGCAAGGCCGTCTGCAGCTCGGCAAAGGTGGTTTCCAGGCGGCGCGCCAGGAAACCGATCTCGTCGGGGCGATCGCGCTCGCTGAAATGGACGGCGCTGCCGGGCGCCAGCTGGCGCGCTTCCTGGGCCAGGCGCTGCAAGGGCAGCACGAGGCGCCGCGCCAGCCAGTACGCCAGCAGCAAGGCCAAGGCGATCAGCGCCAGCGCCACGCCCAGCACGACACCGCCCACTTCCGGCACCAGGCGGGGCACCACCAGTATGGGCGCCACGTCGGCCAGCAAATACGAGCGCCGCGACTGGCCCGCGGCAACGAGGTCCAGCGCCAGCACGTGATAGTGCTGGCCCGTTGTGGTAAACACCTCCCCGCGCCGGGCAGACGACGGCACTTGCGCAAGCACCCCTTGAGGCAAGTCAAGGTAGCTGCCGTAAACCGTGATGAGGTCGCTACCAGAGGGCATAAGTTTGCCGTGCTGCTGCCAGCGCATGCTGACGGCCGCCGCTTCGCGCTCGAGCAGACGCTGCACCAGCATATCTTCCGTCACGTAGGCGATCACCAGCGCCAGGCCCGTGTAACACAGGCACAGCAGGACAGTGAAACCGGCCAGGGCGGCGAACAGGCGTTGCCGGATCGACTTGCTCATGGAGACGCCGCAGAGTCGAAGGCAAGGCGGTAACCCAGCTGCGGTATGGTCACCAGCACACCCGCCGCGCCAGCCCCGCCAACCAACTCCAGCTGCTTGCGCAGCGCGTAGATGTGCGATTTCAGGGCGTCGCTGTCGGGCGGCTGGCTGCCCCACAGCTGTTGCAACAGGGCCGAGCGCGACACGGCGTGCGGGTATTCACGGCACAGCAGCAGCAAAATTTTAAAACCCGTCTGCGTCAATGGCAGCGCCGCATCGCCATACAGGGCGCGCCCTGCACGCGTCTGCAAGGTAAAGGGGCCCACGCGCATTTCCTGGTGCACGTGCAGTTGCTGCCGGCGCGCCAGCGCTTCGCAGCGCAAGGCCAGTTCGCGCAAGTCGAACGGCTTGGTCAAATAATCGTCGGCGCCATCGCGAAAGCCCCGCGCCTTGTCTTCATAGGCGTCGCGCGCCGTCAGCATCAGGATAGGCACATTGCTGGGCGCCCCCGCCTTGATGGCGCGGCACACTTGCAAGCCATCCATGTCGGGCAAGTTCAGGTCCAGCAACACCACGTCATAGCTATTGCGCGTGGCCAATTGCACGGCCAGCGCGCCCGTGCCCGCATGGTCGGTCTGCCAGCGCAAGCCATCGAGGAAGTCGAGCACCTGGCGCGCGATGGCCAGGTGGTCTTCCACCAGCAGGATACTCAAGGGTAGCTTGCTCATCGCACGCCGGCAATGCGCGCATACAGCCAGAAGTTGCCGGACTTTCCACGAATTTGCCGGTAGCAGCGCAGATAGCCTTCCCGCTCGAAAGCGCAGCGTTCGAGCACGCGGATCGAACGTTCATTGCTTTCCAGCACAGTGGCCTGGATGCGCAGGAAGCCAAGGTGCTGGAAGCCCCAGTCCACGACCGACGCGGCGAGGGACGTGGCCACGCCCTGCCCCCATACAGCTGGGGCCAGGTCGTAGGCGATTTCCGCCGTGCGGTGCTGCGGGGAAATGGCATTGAAGCCGATCGTGCCGACCAGCTGGCCGCCCTCGCGCAGCACCACGGCCAGCCGTAGCGGCGAAGACGGCTCTACCGATGCGTAGTCATCGAAATTGGCCTGCAGATCATCGACGCAACGCAAGTCCCAGCTCGTGTGTTCCACGACAACAGGGTCGGCCAAGTACGCATACCAGGCGGGCGCATCAGCGCGCGCCAGGTGGCGCAAGGTCACCAGCGGATGGGTGGAACAGGGCAAGTCAGCCGATTTCATCGTTTTACATCCTTTTCAGCCTCAGTCCAGCGGCTCAACTCACGCGGGGCCCTTGCGGCGCGCTTCCCACTCGCGCCGCAGCAAACCGTACAGGGCCGAATCGCTGACCTGGCCGCCCACGATCCAGCGTTCGGGCAAAAAGCCTTCCTTGTTGAAACCCTGGCGTTCCAGGGCGCTGGCCGAACCGGCGTTGAGCGGGTCGATATCGGCTTCCAGGCGGTTCAGGTCGCGCTCGATGAAGGCGAATTCCAGCAGCGCCGACAGCGCTTCGTGCATATAACCCTTGCCCCAGTACGGACGACCCAGCGCGTAGCCGATCTCGGCGCGGCGGTTCTGGCGGTGCTCGGAAAACAGGCTGCAGCTGCCCAGGTATTCACCCGTCGCCTTCAGCTCGACGGCGAAGCGGAAAAATTCCTCTTTCTCGAAAGCGGCGCTGTCCTCGGCAATCTGGCGCGTCGCACGGCTGGCATCGGTCCACGGTGGTTCGCTGAAATAGCGCATCACTTCGGGGTCGGAATGCATGGCGAATTGCGCCGCTTCATCGGATGGCTGCGGCTTGCGCAGGATCAGGCGTTCGGTGGTGATGGTCTTGCTATAGCTCATGGCGCTCCAGTCTGACGGCAAACGGACGAATGCTCATTATTCCATGCAACTATAATGATGTGGCAACTTTGTGGCCGTGTTTTTTAATGTAATATGGCAATGTTTTGACCATATCATTGATGCAACTTCAGGATCCGTTTATGCCCGCAGTAAAAGACGCAGCACACACCGAAGCCGACCATGTCCATCCCTAAAATCCACCTCTCCATGCCGCTCGCCATCGTCGCACTGGCCGTCTGGCTGGCCTTGACAATGGGCGGCCGCTGGCTGGAATCCGCCGGCCCCGGCGGCATCGGCCTGTCGTGGGCGCTGGCTGCACTGTTCGCGCTGGCGCTGCTGCTGGCGTCCGACCGGCGCCGCGCGGCGGGCCTGTGCGCGCCGCCGCTGAAAACACTGTGGCTGGTCTGGCCGCCCCTGCTGTATGCGCTGCTGATGCTGTTACTGGCCTGGGCGGGCGGCTGGCCGCAGCCTCGCGTGCTGCTGATCGTGGCTTGCAATGCGGCGCTGGTGGCCATTTCGGAAGAATTGATGTTCCGCGCCATCTTGCTACAGGGCATGCTGGACCGGTATGCCGTCTGGCCCGCCGTCCTGATGTCCTCGGCGCTATTCGGCCTGGCCCATACGGCCAACGGCTTGGCCACGGGCGACGTCAGCGGCGCCCTGTGGCAAGCCGTCGCCGCCACCTTGCAGGGCGTCGGCTATGCGGCCATCCGCCTGCGCACCCGTTCGGTATGGCCCATGGTGCTCGTGCATGGACTGTGGGACTACGCGCTGGTGACAGCCACCTTGCCGAACCCTGCCGAGGATGGCGTGTCCATCCTGCCGTATATCGCCCTGCTGGCCGTGCTGCCCTTGTGCCTGTACGGCGTCTACCTGCTGCGCCCCAGCCAGCGCGCCGCCATGTCACAACTGCAACTATAATGTTGCGACAAGATTTTCCATCCATTGAATGAGGAAGGTGCATGGCGCTTTTTTCACGTGATTACGAAGTGTTCCTGCTGCTGGCCGTGCCCGATGCGGCGCCGCTGTGGGAGGCGGCGCAATGGACGCCGTTTGCCGCCAGCCTCGATGCTATCGTGGCGCAAGCACGGGGCAAAGCCGGCGTGCGCAGTCATCAATACAATCCCAAGGGCAAGCCGATTGCCTTTGGTCGCCTGGGCTGGGACGCCAAATCACACGCGAAATGGACGCACACGCCGGAAACAAGCGAAGCCCGCTTCATGAGCCTGGAGACGTGGGCGCCCACCTGGACCCTCTGCGAAAAAGACGAGCAGGCGCCCGATTTGTTCCTCGCCCTGGCCAATGAATCGCTGCTGGGACGGGCAGGCAAGCCCCTGCAATTTGGCCAGCGCCTGGTGTGCGCCATCGCCACGGACATGGGGCCCGCTGCGGCCGCCACCTTGCGGCAATCCCTGGCGCAACTGGCCGCGCAGCAAGACGCCGTCGTCTTCGCCCACACGCGGCGCCAGTGGGGCCGCGCCGCGTATGGCGGTTTCACGGGCGCCATCCAGGATATGCTGATCGGCGGCCTGTTCCAACCCGACGACCCGCATGCGCGGCCGCTCGATGCGGCCACATTCCGTGAAACGTGGACTTTGCTCGACATCCCCCATTCCTGAACGGATTCCCATGCCACGCCTGACCTTCGCCATCCTGCTGTGCTGGAGCATCCATGCGGGCGCCTTCGAACTGAGCGGCACCATCCACAGCAACGGCGCGCCGCTGCCGCCCGCCATCACCATCGTTGCCGAACTCAGCCCTGGCCAAACATACAGCGTCGGCCAGGTCGAAAACGGCCGCTACCGCATCGACGTGCCGGAAGGCACCTTGCTGGCGCTGGTCCTGCGGGCGCCGCAATGGGAAGCGGAACCGAGGATCATCCACGACGCCGCCACGGCCGGCGCGCCGGACATCCTGCTGTATCGGGCTGCGGTGCCGGAAGCCGCACTGGCGCAGGAACTGCTGGCCATGGAAAAGGAAGATGTGGCCGCGCGCACGGATTGGCCGGCGACAGGGTCCGACATGCAGGCACGGCAGCGCATGCGCGAGACGGACACGAGGAACGAAGCGCGCTTGCGACAGATCATCGCCAGCAAAGGCTGGCCCACGCAAACGATGGTCGGCTACAAGGCGGCAGGCAGCGCCTGGCTGATCGCCCAGCATGGATCAAGTGCATTCCTCAAAAGCAGCCTGGCCCTGATGCGCGTGGCGGCCGCACAATGGGAAATTACGCCGTCCAGGCTGGCCCTGACGATCGACCGCGACTTGACCAATGACAAGCTGCCACAGCTGTACGGCAGCCAGTTTCAGACGGGCAGCGACGGCAAGAGCGTCGCCTTCCCCATTGCAGATCCGCAGCATCTGGAGCAGCGCCGCGCCAGCATGGGGCTGGAATCGTATGCGCAGTACAAACAGTTCTTCCAATAAGGCGCCGGCATTGACAGCGCCATCCATCGCATGGCATTGTTGCTCCATGCAATCGACATACCGCCCCCTGCCCTCCATTATTACCGCCATTCCAACGAGGGTGGCTGGGCAGAAATGAGATTGCCAAAGCCGCCTGCAAGGCGGCTTTGATATGCAACAACTGGTCAAGACGTCTCGCAGGCTTTATTTCTTTTTAGCGAGCGACCATGTCCCCGACTTCCACCTCCAACGCTTCCCCCACCCTGCACCTCGTGTGCGGCAAGATTGCTTCCGGTAAATCCACCTTGACCAGCCAGCTTGCGCAAGCACCACATACCGTGCGCATCAGCGAAGACAGCTTGCTGGCGCAGCTGTATCCGGGCCAGATCGCCAGCCTGGCCGACTACGTGGCTTGCGCGGCGCGGCTGCGCGCGGCCATCGCCCCCTTGTGCCTGCAGATGCTGCAGGCGGGCGTGTCCGTCGTCCTCGATTTTCCCGCGAATACGCCGGCCAGCCGCGCCTGGATGCGCGAACTGTTCCAGCAGGCGGGCACGCCGCACGTGCTGCATTACCTCGACGTGCCAGATGACGAATGCAAGGCGCGCTTGCGCCAGCGCAATGCCAGCGGGCTGCACCCCTTCTCCACCAGCGACGCTGATTTTGACGCCATCACGCGCCAATTCGTGCCGCCCCAGGCGTCGGAAGGTTTTGATATTGTGCGGATAAAAGCTTAAAACGTTCCCGGCAGCAGGATTTTTTTATCCACATGCTGCAAGTCGCGCAAGCCGCAAAAGGCCATCGTCAAGTCGAGTTCGTTGCGGATGATGTCCAGGCATTTGGTAACACCCGGGCCGCCCATGGCGCCCAGGCCGTACAGGAAAGGGCGGCCGATGTACACACCTTTCGCGCCCAAGGCCACGGCCTTGAGCACGTCCTGGCCCGAGCGGATGCCGCCATCCATGTGCACTTCGATCTGGCTGCCGACGGCGTCGACGATGGCGGGCAAGGCTTCGATCGACGATTGCGCGCCATCGAGCTGGCGCCCGCCGTGGTTCGAGACGATCAGCGCGTCCGCGCCGCTGTTGACGGCCAGGCGCGCGTCTTCCGGGTCCATGATGCCCTTGATGATCAGCTTGCCGCCCCAGCGCTGCTTGATCCATTCCACGTCCGCCCACGACAGGCTCAGGTCGAACTGCTGCTGCGTCCAGGCCGACAAGGACGACATGTCCGACACGGATGTGGCGTGGCCGACGATATTGCCGAAACCGCGACGTTTCGTGCCCAGCATGCCCGCCACCCAGCGCGGCTTGGTGGCCATGTTGATGATGTTGGGAATCGTCAATTTCGGTGGCGCCGACAGGCCGTTACGCAAATCCTTGTGGCGCTGGCCCAGCACTTGTAAATCCAGGGTCAGCACCAGCGCGCCGCATTTGGCCGCCTTGGCGCGATCGATCAGGCGGTTGATGAATTCGCGGTCCTTCATCACATACAACTGGAACCAGAACGGCTTGGTCGTGTTTGCCGCCACGTCCTCGATCGAGCAAATGCTCATGGTCGACAGGGTGAACGGCACGCCGAAGCGCTCGGCCGCCTGGGCCGCGAGGATTTCGCCATCCGCATGCTGCATGCCCGTCAAGCCCGTGGGCGACAGGGCCACCGGCATGGAAACCACCTGTCCGACCATGGTCGAAGCCAGGCTGCGGTTTTCCAGGTTGACGGCCACGCGCTGGCGGAACTTGATCCTGGCGAAATCGCTGTTGTTGGCGCGGTACGTCGATTCCGTCCAGGAACCGGAATCGGCGTAGTCGTAAAACATGCGCGGCACCCGTTTCTGGGCCAGCACGCGCAAGTCTTCGATGCAGGTGATGATACTCATGCGTTTCCTCGGTCGATGGCAAGTCGGACCATGATCGTGCATTTGCCCGCAATTGTCTATCCGGCAGGCAAGACTGCCGGACAGGGCGTGGCTTACCAGGCGCGCGCGCCGAGGATTTTCTCGCCCAGTTCGCTCAAACGCGCTTGCGGATAGCGCAGCTTTTCCTTTTCCTCGGGGTCGCCGGGAAAGGCATAGCCTTGCGGCGCGCTGCGCTCGCGCCAGCTTTGCACGCGCCAGTCGCGCAAGGCTAGCTTGTCTTCCTGCGCGGGCGTGAAGGATATGTATTGTGCCAGGCGCACCTGGTCAGTGGAGGTGTTCGGGCGGATGCCGTGCGCCAGCAGGCTGTTGAAGATCAACAACTCACCTTTCTTCATGGCGATGAATTCCATCGGGTACGGCACCGTCGCCAGGTCCGGCTGCCACGGGTTGCGGTCCTTGGGCGCTTGTGCGCGCCATGCCAGCAAGTTGTTGAACAGTTCTGGATAGCACTGGAAACCGCCGCTCTCGGGCGAGGTATCGGACAGGGCCAGCACGCCTTGCACGTTGACGGGCAGCGGGTCGAGCGCGGTATCGGCATCCCAGTGGATGAAGCCGCCAAACTTGCGCTTGCCATTGTTCGGCGTGTTCAGGTTGGCGCGGTCGATGGTCACCCACAGGTCTACACGGTCCCATATATCGACAAAGGCGTCAACCACGCGCTGCGTCTGGCGGTTATCCCACAGCGTCTGGTGGTGATAGGCCTCGACCATGCCGGAACCGTTGAGTTCCTGCATGGCGTGGTCGCGCAGCTGGTCCCGGTTCCAGGTGGCGGGGTCGTGCTGGTCGAGTCCCTGGAATTCCCACAGGAAATCCCTCGTGCGGCGCACCTGCTCGGGCGACACCGCATCCTTGACGATCACGTAGCCGTAGGTTTGCCAGTGCAAGAAGTCGCTGGCGGACAGCACGCGCAGGGGCAGCTGTTTCTGGATGTCGCGCAACTGGGTTTGTTCCGTGTAGGCCACGGATGGGTTGCCGGGACGGTCTTCGCCGTATTGGGGGTTGACATGCTGAACCTGGTTTTGCATCGCTGTCTCCTGTGTTGGTGTGAGACAGATTGTGCGATGGCACGGCGCCATGAAATGCGCGCTGAGCGGCCAATACTGATACTATCCTGACTATTTGCTCCATCAAAACGTCAGAATGACGCCTTTATTCGAACAAGTCACGATACCCGCCGGCCACTCCTGGGGCTTGCTGTGGCGCGAACTCGACACCATTCCCTTCATCTGGCACTACCACCCGCAGTTCGAGTTGACCCTGACGGTGAATGCCCGGGGACAACGCTACATCGGCGACCACCTGGGCGATTTCGAACCGGGCGACCTGGTGCTGCTGGGGCCGAATTTGCCGCATACCTGGTCGGCCAGCGAGCGCATCGACAGCGCGCAGCCCATGCTGGCCGTCGTCGTGTGGTTTTCCCGCGAGTGGCTGGAACAGTTGGCGGCCTGTTTTCCCGAGTTGCACAGCTTGCGGCAACTGGCGGCCCGCGCCGGGCCTGCCCTGCACTTCTCGCCGGCAACGAGCGCGCGCAGTGCGGCCAAACTGCTGCAATTGCAGGCCCTGCCCGTGCCACAGCGCCTGCCGCTGCTGCTCGACGTACTGCTGGAACTGGCGGGCGATGGGCGCGCGCGGGCGCTGGCCTCAACAGCGCAGGCGCCGATGCCCGATGGCCAGCAAAAGCGCATGGCCAGCGTGTTTGATTTCATGCACGCGCATTTCCGGGACGATATCGCACTGGAGAGCCTGGCGCAGCGGGCGGCCCTGTCGCTGGGCGCCTTCCACCGCTGTTTCAAGCGCCACGCGCATTGCACACCGGGCGAGTACCTGGCGCGGCTGCGCATCGGCCGCGCCTGCCAACAACTGATCGAGAGCAATCTGGCCATCGCCGTCGTCGCGCAAGAGGCGGGTTACCGCAACCTGGCGCATTTCAACCGCCAGTTCCGCGCCGCCAGGCAAGTCACGCCGCGCACGTTTCGTCTGCAGTACCGCCTCGCTGGCAAGCGCATTGGATAAAGCGGCCGGTATCGCAAGAGTACGCCCATGCCGGGCACACCAACGAAAAAGGGGATCAGATTTTACAATCTGACCCCCAATATTCTGGTGCGGCTGGCAGGAATTGAACCCACGACCCCTTGGTTCGTAGCCAAGTACTCTATCCAACTGAGCTACAGCCGCCTAAGACAAGATTATAGCAGGGCTTTGCAGAATGGCAAAGGGCGCAGTGCGGATATTTCACAATTACCCAGGCCGTTTGGCATGGCCCCTGCCTGCCTGCCGTCAGGACGAAAAAAACCCGGAAAGCTACCTTTCCGGGTTTTTCTTTACTGCTGATACTGGTGCGGCTGGCAGGAATTGAACCCACGACCCCTTGGTTCGTAGCCAAGTACTCTATCCAGCTGAGCTACAGCCGCAAACTCTGACACACTTCGCCGGACGGCGCGAAGCTTGAAACTTTCATCAAAACCAGGCAAACCTGATGTTGGTAATACTGGTGCGGCTGGCAGGAATTGAACCCACGACCCCTTGGTTCGTAGCCAAGTACTCTATCCAGCTGAGCTACAGCCGCAAAACTTCTACAACATTCCATTAACAACATGGAGGTCAAACTTTTTACAACAAAACCAGGCAAAACCTGATTTTCAGTATTCTGGTGCGGCTGGCAGGAATTGAACCCACGACCCCTTGGTTCGTAGCCAAGTACTCTATCCAACTGAGCTACAGCCGCGCAGGCAAACATTATAGCGTATTCATTTCGCTTTGAAAAGTTCGATTTTTCAATCGCTTAGCTGATTTTGCAGAATACCGCCCCGCACCACCAAGCCTCTTTTCACTGCCGAAAAGCCTACGCCTTTCATCGATGGACACACTTGCTTTCACAGTGGCATCCAGCGCATCGAGAAGTTGCTGTCTCGAAAGAAGCGGGATTATAGGGACTGCCTTCCCGCCTGTCCAGTGCTATCTGCAGGCGGCACGCAAGCGTGCGGTGGCGACGCGCCGCTTGGGGCTACAATACCGGCCAGACAGGGGCGCTTGTGATTCCCCTCATGCATGACGGCAGGCAGTTTCATCATGCCCCACTCACTGAGCTTAGCGATGGCGGCCCGGCGGGGCAACAGCCTGTGCGGCAGACTCACCGTTGCAGGATTTCCGATGGCTAAGCATGACCGCAAGCAAGATCTGCTACCTCCATCAGCGCCGCTGAGCCTGTCAGACGAGCGCCTGACCAACTTGCTGGAGAGCATTACCGACGGCTTCTGCCTGCTCGACCACGACTGGACCATCCGCTACATCAATACGCGCGGCGCCGACATGCTCGCGCCGCAGCGTCCGCCCGGCAGCCAGCTGGCAGGCAGCAGCCTGTGGCAAGCCTGCCCCGACTTGCAGGGCACGCAACTGGAAGAGGCGTACCGGCGCGCCATGGCGCAGCAGCACAGCTGCAGTTTCGAGCTGCTGTATCGGCCACTGGGGCGCTGGCTGGAAGTGCGCATCTTCCCGTCCAGCGAAGGCTTGACCACGTATATCCAGGACATCAGCCAGCGCAAGGCGGCCGAGGAAAGCTTGCGCCACAGCGAAGAAGACTTGCGCGCGCTGGCCAATTCCATCCCGCAACTGGCCTGGATCGCCAGCTTCGACGGCACCATTACCTGGTACAACCAGCGCTGGCACGACTACACGGGCACCAGCGCGGAACAGATGGTGGGCGAGGGCTGGAGCATTGCCTATGACGCGCAGTATTTGCCACCCATGCTGCAAGGCTGGAAGGCCGCCTTGCGCGACGGCACCCCCTTTGAAATGGAATTTCCCATCCGTGGCGCCGACGGCCAGTACCGCTGGTTCCTGACGCGCGCCAACCCCGTGCGCGACCGGGGCGGCCAGCTGCTGCGCTGGTTTGGCACGAGCACCGACGTCGACCAGGTCAAGCGTGTGCAGGAAGCCTTGCGCGACGAGACGCGCGTGCTGGAATTGCTCAATAACACGGGCGCGGCCCTGGCCGGCACGCTCGACTTGCCTGCCCTGCTGCAGGAAACCGTCGATGCGGCCACGCGCATCAGCGGCGCGCGCTTCGGCGCCTTTTATTATGACGATGCGGGCGAGGCCCACCCGGCGGCGCGCGCCGTGAACGGCACCAGCCTGCACCAGGCCGATGCCATTGCGGTGGAATTGCGCCAGGGACCGGCCATGCGCCAGAACGACTTGCAGACCGCGCCCGACGCCAGCGCCGACGGCGCGCCGCCGCTGCGCAGCTGCCTGAGCCTGCCCGTCAGCTCGCGCTCGGGCCTGTTGCTGGGGCGCTTGCTGCTGGGCCATCCGCAGACGGGCATGTTCAGCGCGCGCAGCGAACGCATCGTCTCTGCCATCGCAGCCCAGGCCGCCGTCGCACTCGACAATACACGCCTGTACGCAGCCGCCACGCGCGCCGCCGACGAGCGCAAGGTGCTGCTCGACAGCGAACGCGAGGCGCGCGCCGAGGCTGAGCGCACGAATCAGCTGAAAGATGATTTTCTCGCCACCCTGTCGCACGAACTGCGCACGCCGCTGTCGGCCATCCTGGGCTGGGCCCAGGTGCTGCGGCGCGGCACGCGGGACCAGGCCGACCTGCACCGTGGCCTGCAAAGCATCGAACGCAATGCGCGCGCGCAGGCGCAACTGATCGAAGACTTGCTCGACATGAGCCGCATCACCTCCGACAAGGTGCTGCTCGACCTGCAAACCCTCACGCCCGCCAGCGTCATTGCCTCGGCCATCGAAACCCTGCGCCCGGCGGCCGACGCCAAACACATCGCCATCCACAGCAACATCGCCAGCGATGCGGGCAGCATCACGGCCGACCCCGGCCGTATCCAGCAAGTGATCTGGAACCTGCTGTCGAATGCCCTGAAGTTCACGCCACAAGGGGGACGGGTCGATATCGGCATGCGCCGCGAGACCACCCGCCTGGCCATCACGGTGGCCGACAACGGCGTAGGCATCAAGAAAGACTTCCTGCCCCACGTATTCGACCGCTTCCGTCAGGCCGACGCCTCCACCACGCGCCGGCATGGCGGCCTGGGGCTGGGACTGGCGATCGTCAAGCACCTGGTGGAGCAGCATGGCGGCACGGTCACGGCCAGCAGCGCCGGCGACATGCAGGGCGCCAGTTTCACCGTGCACCTGCCCCTGGACACGCCGGCCGCTGCCGCGCGCCAGGCGGGCAGCATCTCATCCGCCAGCCCTGACTTGCGCGGCGTCAGGGTGCTGCTGGTCGATGACGAGGCCGATGCGCGCGAACTGACGCAACGCATCCTGTGCGACAACCACGCCGAAGTGCATGGCGCCGCCAGCGTGGCGCAAGCGCTGCAACTGCTGGAGCAGGTGCATCCCCATGTGCTGGTCAGCGACATCGGCATGCCCGATGCCGACGGTTTCGACTTGCTGGCGCACATCCGCGCGCACGCTTCCCCGGATGCCGCCCGGCTGCCCGCGCTGGCGCTGACGGCGTTTGCGCAACCGCAGGATCGCCAGCGGGCGCTGGCCAGCGGCTTCCAGGCCTGGGTCTCGAAGCCGCTGGATCCGGCCGAATTGGTGGCGGCCGTGGCGCAACTGGCCGCGACGCGCGTCACCGCCCCGCCCTTAAAAAGATGATATAAAGAAATACATAGTGCAGAATAAAATGACTATTTTTGTGGGTTGGCCTTCCTACTTTCAGACGCGGCACTGTCCTACAAGCAACTAAGCTGAAGTTTGCTACACTGAAATGCAGACACCTGCGCGGCAGGCAGGAGACAGGCAGCCTTGGCTGCCATCAGTGGCAGAAGCGAGGTCAAGCTCTGTTGTGCGCCCTATCTTGTTGCAAGGCGCTACTATATTTCCCGCCGCCGTCAGCCGCGCCGTTTGCCCATTCGCTGCGGTAGAAGCCAGCGTTGCATAGACCGTATTAACCGAGACCCTACATGCCCAGCCAAGATGAAATTTTGAAAGCCAAAATTTTGGTCGTCGACGATTCGCCCGACAATGTCGACCTGATGCTGGAAATCCTGCGCGATGCCGGCTATACCAATGTCACGGCCACCATGCGTCCGGCCCAGGTCTGTCCCCTGCACCGGGAACATTGTTACGACTTGATCTTGCTGGATCTGCAAATGCCGGAGCTGAATGGCTTCCAGGTCATGAAAGGCTTGAAGGAAATCGAGCATGGCGGCTACCTGCCCGTGCTGGCCCTGACGGCACAACCGAGTTTCAAGATCGCCGCCCTGGAAGCGGGTGCGCGCGACTTCATCAGCAAACCCTTCGACCTGATGGAAGTGCACAAGCGTATCCACAACATGCTGGAAGTGCGCCTGCTGTACAAGGAACTGGCGCAATACAGCAAGCAGCAGCAGGAGCTGGCGCTGCACGACCCCCTGACGGGCTTGCCGAACCGGCGCCTGCTGGAAGACCGCATCGAGCACACCCTGTTGCAATCGGCCCGCAGCCGCGGCAAGTCGGCCATCCTGTACCTGGACCTGGACGGCTTCAAGGCCATTAACGACAGTTACGGCCATGGCTATGGCGATGACATCCTGAAAATGGTGGCGGCCCGCCTGGTGGGCGCGTCGCGCAAGGAAGATACGGTGGCGCGCATCGGCGGCGACGAATTCGTCATCGTGCTGGGCAACCTGGCCGGCAAGGGCGACGCGCGCGAACCGGCCGCCAAGCTGATCGAAGTCATTTCCGAACCGTATTTCATCAATGACCTGACCTTGCGCCTGTCGACCAGCATCGGTATCGCCATCTACCCGGACGACGCCAGTACCGTCGAGTCCCTGCTGGGCGCAGCCGACACGGCACTGTATGAAGCCAAGCGCGCCGGCAAGAACCGCTTTTGCTGCTCACCCCACGAGGTGATCGTGCCGCAAATAAACATGCAAAAGAGTAGCATCCCCTCGATCGCCTGAGCGCCCTTACCGCGCACCACGTAAAAAAACCGGCAAGCCGGTTTTTTTATGGGCAAGACACTTTATTTCTTGCCAGCCGTCACTTCATGCTGGCCCGCATGCTGGTGGTCCGTTTGCGCATTCACGGTGTCCGGCGCCACTTCGATGCGCGTGATGCCGGCATCGACGGAAATCGGGTCGCTGGCGGGGAAGGTCATTTCCACGGCGTCGTCGAGCAGCTCTTCCTTGGCCCGCTCTTCGCCGCTCATGCCCTCTTCATCGGCCAGGATGGCCAGCGCACTGGCCCATTTGACGAAATTGAGGTTGGACAGCTCGCGCACTGTGTTCACGCCAAACGCTTGCTGCAAGGCCTTGGCATCCTTGGCGCTGACGCCGCGCAGGGCGCTGATGGGGGCATTGACGATGTCGCGGAAGCTTTTGTCGGCATATTCCTGGTCGACGATGGTATCGATATTCATGGCATGTCCTTTCGTTTCGGTAAGCGGGCCGGTGCTGCACCCTGCGCCGCATGGCGGCTATGCTGCATGGGGAGAATGCATGACCCCACTATGGCAGCGCGCGGCGCCCCGGTATGTGCGCAGCCGTACGTAACGACGGGAACAGTGTTCCCTGGCGCAAACGATAATATTGCCTATGATATAAAAGTGATGGAAGGAGATTAAAATTGCCGAAAAGACAGAAATTTTCCATCCATGCGCCCCGCGATGAAATCCTCATGTATGATCCACCACTTGAATTTGGTCCTCACCTTTCACCATTCACGGGGCGCTATGTCCGCACAAACAGATCCGAACAAGGAAACGGCCCAGGCCGATGCGGAACGCGCCGCCGATCTCAGCGAGTTGCTGGGTCATGTCAACACCAGCTGGGACAATGAACGGCGCGCCCTGTCGCGCCAGTTGCACGACAGTCTCGGTTCCTCGCTGACGGCGCTGACCATGCACCTGTCGCTGCTGACGCAAAAAATGCCGCAGGAAGCGGCCTTGCTCGACCGTGCGGCGACCATGAAGCAATTGCTGCTGAATGTGATTGAAACCAATCGGCAAATGCAGATGAAGCTGTGGAACGACAAGCTGGAGTTTCTCGGCGTGAATGTGGCGCTGGGCGAGCTGGCCGCGCAATTTGCCGAACAGCACAAGATCACCGTGCGCTGCAGCCTGCCCGAAGATGAACTGATTTGCCCTCGCAACGTGGGCGTGGCCCTGCTGCGCACCCTGGAAGAAGCGCTCAGCAACATCGCCACGCACGCCCATGCCACGCAGGTGGACATCATCATCGACGACAACGACGAAGCGCTGATGATGACTGTCAAGGATAACGGCACTGGCTTGCCGGCCAGCGAGCCCGTCGAAATGAGCAAGCACGGCCTGCGCTCGGTGCGCGAGCGCGTGCATTACCTGGGCGGCAGCCTGAGCCTGACGGCCAACCCGCCAGGCGGCACCGCCCTGGCCGTCGTCTTGCCGCGCATTAGTCCGAAAGAATAGTCCTTACCAACAGCACCAAGCAAGAACACCGCCGGAGCGCCCTGCCCCGCAGAGCGATTCGACGACAGGAGACCTCATGCAACGACTCATCCCCACCCTGCTGGCAGCGCTGCTGACCATGGGCGCCGCCCAGGCGGCCGACAAAACCGTGCCGCCGCCGGAAACCGTGGACAGGCTGGCCTGGCTGGCCGGCTGCTGGAATGTCGATGGCGCCGAGCCCGGTTCCGGAGAGCAATGGAGCACGGCCGCCGGCGGCACCCTCCTCGGCACCAGCCGCACCGTCAAGGGCGGCAAGACGACGGCCTTTGAATTCGTGCAGATCCGCCTCACCGAGCCGGGCCAGCTGGCCTACATCGTGCAGCCGTCGGGCCAGCCGCCCGTGGTGTTCAATCTGTTGCGCCAGGACAAGCCGAATGAATTCATCTTCGCCAACCTGGACAATGACTTCCCCAGCCGCATCATCTACCGCCACGACAGCGAGCGCATCTTGCATGCCAGTATCACCGGTACCTTGAAGGGTAAACTCACCACCATCGATTTCCCCATGACGCGGGGCCGCTGCGAAGCGGCGCCCCTCGCGCGCAGCAAATAAAAAGGTTCACATGCTGGCGTCGATCAATCTACCAGCTTGCGCACCTCGATGCCATTCAACCATTTCACGTGGCGCGGACCCGTGCGAATGTCTTTTGCCGAGATGAGGGCGATTTCACCATCGTTGTCGTCGAGCGCCTTGCCGTTTTTTTCGTAGTAGACGATCACGCCCTCGCCTGCCGGCGCGTTATACAGCTCGCCCCAGGAAAACACCACCGCATAGCCATCCGTCGCCGTGGCGATGATGGCGAGCTTCTTGACGTCGTTATGGCCCGGCGCATCGAGCACCGCCTTGTCGAGAATGTCGCGCAGGCGCACGCCCTTGTAGCTGGTGATGGTCTCGGCCTTGTCGCCGTTATGACGCGTGACGGCGATTTCCCCGCCATTCGCGGGCGGCAGCTGGCGCAGGTCGGCCACCTTCAGGGTCAGCGGCGTTTCCACCATGCCCGTCACGGCGAGCGCGTGGCTCATGTTGTCGCGCGCGGCAGCGGGTGCCGCCCACGCCGCCGGTGCCACCGCCAGCAACGAAGCCGCTGTACAAGCAGCAAATATTTTCTTGAACATGCTATGTCCTTTCATTGAACAGTCAAAAAATCAGAACTGGTACTGTGCATTGGCCAGCCAGGTGCGCCCGGCGCTGGGGAAACCGTCGGACAGCGCGTAATTGCGGTCACCCAGGTTCGCCACGCCCGCTTCCAGCGTCAATGCCGGCAAGGGGCGGTACACGGCCTTCAGGTTCAGCGTCGTAAAACCACCGAGTGCCAAAGTGTTCGAGACCCAGCGCCCACTGTTCGATTCCGCGATGGCCACCACGTCGACCTGGCGCGCCGCGTGCAGCACGGCGTGCGCCGTCAGCTTGTGGCGCGGCACGTCCGTCAGGCGGATGGCGCGGTCGCTGACGTTCTTCATCTCCGTGTAGGTGTAATTGCCGCCGAAGTCCAGCCAGGCGCCGGCGCTGCCGCGCAAGCCCAGTTCCACGCCGCTGATATGCGCCCGGCCCGCGTTCTGCATCTGCGCGCGCACGCCCGACACGTTCGCCACGCTCTGGATCTTGTCCTTCACGTCGCTGTAGAACAGCGCCGCTTCCACCTTGGTGCCCTGCGAGTTTCCTTGATACCCCAGTTCATAATTCATCGCCTCTTCCGCGCGCAAGGCCGGATTTTCGATATAGGTGCCCAGGCGTTGCGAATAGCGGTCCTTCAGGGTCGGCAGGCGCGACTTGCGCGCCACGGTGGCGTACACGCGCGCATCAAGACCGATCTTGTGGAACAGGCCCGCCTGCAGGTCCGTGGCCGATTGATTACTCGGCAAGGTATACGCATTGCCGGCGCTGTAGACGGTGTCCGGGCGCAGCGCATTGCGCGAGGCGCCCAGCGACAGTTCGGTCGCCGCATTGAGGGCGATGCTGTCTTCCGCGCCCAAGGTCCACAGGGCATCCTTGTACCAGGTGGTGCGCACGCCCTTGGCGTCGCGTTCCTGGTGTTCGTCGGCTTTGTAGCTGGCGACGACGCGCAGGCTGTGCGCGGCCAGGCGGAACGATTCAAGCTCCACCGCGCCGCCATTCGTGCGGTCGTCATAGATGCTGCGCCCGCCGCTGACGCTGCCCTGGCCACTGGTCTTCAGGGTCGCGTAGCTGCCGTTCGTGAACGAGGTAATTTCATTGTCGTAGCTGTCGTGGTACAGGCGCAGTTTCAGGCGCTCGGCCTCGCCCAGGCGCGTCTGCGAGACGAAATACACGCTTTCCTTGTTCCAGTATGGCCATTGCCAGTAGCGCGCGCCGACGGGATTGGCTGATGGCGGCTGGCCCTTTTCGCCATGCTGCTTGTAGTAGCTCAGTGCATATTCGTCACCGCCCACAGGCGTGTAGCCCACCTTGAACGACAGTTTATGGTCCTTGCGGTAAGCGTTGTTGCGCATGCCGCCGTCTTCCGTGGCCGTGGGACGGAAGTCGGATGACAGGGGGAAGCCGTCGCTGTCGATATACGACACGCCCGCCTGCAGATACCACAGGCCCTGGTTGGTGCCCACGTTTGCAGATACCTGGCGCTCGCTGCCCGAGCCGAAACCGATGGAGGTATCTCCCTCCAGGCGCGCTGCGGGTTTGCGCGAGATCAGGTTGATGGCGCCGCCCAGGGTATTGGCGCCATACGCCACGGAGCTGTAACCCTTGGCCACCTGGATGGCGGCCAGGTCGGCCGTCGTGAAGCGGTTGAAATCGACATAGCCGTCATATGGCACGTAGACGGGGATGCCGTCGATGTACAGCGGCACCTGGCGCGCATCGAAGCCGCGGATGGCGACGGTTTTTTCGTTGCGCGAGTTGGTCGACAGCGACACGCCCGACAGCAAATTGAGGGCGTCGCCCACATTGTCGCGGTTAAAGCGGCGCATCTCGGCGCGGCTCACTTGCGAGCCCACTGGCTGCTCGCCTACTTGCCCCAGCTGGTCGCGCTGGCCGATCACCGTCACCGTGCCCAGCACGAACGGCGCCGCCTCATCCTTGCCGGCCGTTTGCTGCGCCTGCGCCGTCAGTGCCATCTGCGCCAGCGCCAGCATCACAGCGCCTGCCATTACCTGTTTCAACATCGTCTTGTTCTTTCCACTCTCGTTATATACGTTATATACCGTCTTATATAGCGATATTCAAAAAAGCGGCCACGTCTGCAGCGGCCGTCACCCAACAGCGCAATATACAGAGGTATATAGCGATGCTCAAGCAACAAGACCGGAAACACCTGCGCTAGTCAAATTTCACACCTTTTTCATGCACCGCAGCATTTCGCTGTGCGAACGAATGTTTCACAAAACGGTTGACACGTCGAATTTGGCTAGGCAAACTGATTTCCAGGGAGCCAGCAAATGGATGTAAATATGACAAATATTCAAGCCGCAGCCGATCCGGAAATCATCGTTTTCAGCGATGACGAGGAAGGCAAGGACCGCCAGTTCGTCAACGCGCTGGCACGCGGCCTGGAAGTGCTCCGGTGCTTCCGCCCCGGCGAAGTCTTCCTGTCGAACGCGGACATGGCCAAGCGCACGGGCATCCCGAAACCGACGATTTCGCGCCTCACCTACACCCTCACCAAACTGGGCTACCTGAATTACTCGGACAGCTTGGGCAAGTACCAGCTGGGCGCCGGTGTGCTGGCCCTCGGCTACCGCATGCTGTCGAACCTCGACGTGCGCAAGATGGCGCGCCCGCTGATGGAAGAACTGGCCGAACATGCGCAAGCCTCCGTTTCGCTGGGCACGCGCGATCGTCTCAGCATGGTGTACGTGGAAACCTGTCGCAGCAGCGCCAACGTCACCCTGCGCCTTGATGTCGGCTCGCGCATTCCCTTGATGACGACGGCCATGGGCAAGGCCCTGCTGTGCATCCTGCCGCAGGCCGAACGCGACTACCTGATGGACCATGCGCGCGTGCACGAGACGGAACGCTGGCCGCGCATCAAGGCCGGCATCGAGCAAGGCTTCAAGGATTACCAGGACCGGGGCTTTTGCATCTCGGCTGGCGAATGGCAGAACGACGTGCATGCAGTGGGTGTGCCCATGCTGGGCTTTGACGGCGAGCAGGTGATGGCCTTCAATTGCGGCGGCCCCGCCTTCCTGCTGTCGCGTGAAAAACTCGAAGGTGACCTGGGACCGCGCCTGGTCGCCCTGGTCAAGACAGTGGAAAAAAACCTGGGCCGCGGTTAGACTGCGCGCCCCCTCTCAACATCGCCTCCGAGGATCCCGATGATACGCGACGAAGAAACCCTGAACATCCTGCTCGACAGCATCGCCCGTTTCGTGCGCGAAGTGCTGGTGCCGAACGAGGCGCTGGTGGCCGAAACGGATACGATACCGCCCGTCATCGTGGCGCAGATGCGTGAACTGGGCCTGTTCGGCCTGTCCATCCCGGAAGCCTATGGCGGCCTGGAACTGAGCATGGAAGAGGAAGTCAGGGTCGCTTTTGAAATCGCCCGCACTTCGCCCGCCTTCCGCTCGCTGATCGGCACGAACAACGGCATCGGCTCGCAAGGCATCGTCATCGATGGCACGGAGGCGCAGAAACAGCACTACTTGCCGAAACTGGCGGCCGGCGATATCATCGGTTCATTCGCCCTGACGGAAGCCGGTTCCGGGTCCGATGCGGCATCGCTGCGCACGAGCGCCGTGCGCGATGGCGATTTTTACATCCTCAACGGCAGCAAGCGCTATATCACCAACGCGCCCGAAGCGAGCATTTTTACCGTCATGGCGCGCACGGACCCCGTCAAGCGGGGCGCCTCGGCCATCTCCGCCTTCATCGTGGAAAAGGATACGCCAGGCCTCTCGCTGGGGAAAATCGATAAAAAGATGGGCCAGCAAGGCGCGCATACCTGCGACGTCATCTTTGAAAATTGCCGCGTGCCAGCCGCGAACATCATCGGCGGCAAGGAAGGCGTGGGTTTCAAGACAGCCATGAAAGTGCTCGACAAGGGCCGTTTGCACATCGCCGCCGTCTGCGTGGGCGCGGCCGAGCGCATGCTGGCCGACGCCCTGGCCTACGCCATGGAGCGCCAGCAGTTCGGCCAACCGATCGCCGAATTCCAGCTGATCCAGGCCATGCTGGCCGACAGCAAGGCCGAGATCTACGCCGCGCGCAGCATGGTGCTCGACGCCGCGCGCCGGCGCGACAACAAGGAAGACATCTCGACGGAAGCGTCGTGCTGCAAGCTGTTCGCCTCCGAAATGTGCGGCCGCGTGGCCGACCGCTCCGTGCAGATCCACGGCGGCGCCGGCTACATCAGCGAATACGCGGCCGAGCGCTTCTACCGCGACGTGCGCCTGTTCCGCATCTACGAAGGCACGACGCAGATCCAGCAGATCGTCATTGCCCGCAACATGATCAAGGCAGCGCAAAAGTGATGGAAGCCGCGATGGATATTCCAATCCTGCTGGCCGGCTTGCCGGCGCGCCTGTCAGCCATTCCCGCTTACTGGGCGGCGCGCGCGCCGGACGCGCCCGCGCTGCATGAAGCTGGCCGCAGCTGGACCTACGCCCAACTGCAGCACAGTGTAGAAAATGCAATGCAGTTGTTGATCAACCTCGACGTGCGCCCCGGCGACCGCCTGATGGTGGTGGGCGAAAACGGCGCGCTGCAGGTGGCGCTGATCTTCGCTTGCGCCGGCATCGATGCGTGGATCGTCAATGTCAATGCGCGCCTGTCGGCGCGCGAGATCGACACCATCGCCGAGCATGCCAGCGCGCGGCGGCTGCTGTTCCTTGCCGGCGCCTCGCCGGAGGCGGCCGCGCATGCGGCGCGGCGCGGCGCAACGCCATGCCAGGTCGACGGCATGGGCGAGCTGCTGGCGGGCAGCTTGAACGAGGCCACCGTCGCGGAAGCCTGCGTGCCCGGCAACGAACAGGTGGCCGCGCTGATCTACACGACGGGCACCACGGGGCAGTCAAAAGGCGTGATGCTGACGCACCGAAACCTGCTGTTCATCGCCGCCGTGTCCAGCACCTTGCGGGGCCTGACCAGCACCGACCGCGCCTACGGCGTGCTGCCGATTTCGCACGTGTACGGCCTGGCCTCGGTTGCCCTGGGCACCCTGTATGCGGGCGCCGCCCTGTACCTGGTGCCGCGCTTTTCCGTCGATGGCCTGCTGGCCGCGCTGAAGGACGATGAATTGACCATCGTGCAGGGCGTGCCTGCCATGTACGCCAAGCTGCTGCAAACCCTGGGCGGCGCAAGCACTCCCCTGCCCACGCGGCTGCGCTTTGCTTACGCAGGCGGCTCGCCGCTGGCGCCGTCGCTCAAGCACGACGTGGAAAAGCTGCTTGGCACCGCGCTGCATAATGGCTACGGCATGACGGAAAGCGCGCCCACCATCAGCCAGACGCGGATCGATGCGCCGCGCCATGACAGTTCCGTCGGCACGCCGATCCCCGGCGTGGCAGTGCGCGTGGTGAACGTGGCCGGCGCGGACGTGGCGCCGGGCGAAGCGGGCGAATTGTGGATACGCGGGCCGAACGTCATGGCCGGCTATTACCGCGAGCCGGCCATGACGGCGGCCACCATGCGCGACGGCGGCTGGCTCAACACGGGCGACATGGCGCGCCAGGAACCGGACGGCGCGCTGTTCATCGTCGGCCGCACCAAGGAGCTGATCATCCGCTCCGGCTTCAATGTGTATCCGCTGGAAGTGGAAACGGCCCTCAACGCCCATGCTTCCGTGGTGCAGTCGGCCGTGGTGGGACGCACCCTGGACGATGGCAATGAGGACGTCATCGCCTATGTGGAACTGGACCCGCAGCACCCCGTGACGGTGCAGGCCTTGCAGGACTATCTGGCGCAGACCCTGTCGCCCTACAAGTGCCCGTCGGCCATTATCGTCATGGAAGCGCTGCCGGCGGCTGCCACGGGCAAGATTTTAAAGGGGCAGCTGCGGCAAATGGCGCAGAATGCACGATAAGTTGAGCATGTTGTATCAGACACGACAATAAAACCACGCCACATCACCGGAGGAGACACGATGAAACGCACCTACACACGCATCGCCATGGCAGCGCTGGTTGCCAGCGCCTGGATAACGCAGGCCAGCGCCGACGAATTCCTGGTCGGCGCGGAAATCCCCCTGACGGGCAACCTGGCGCGGGTCGGCGCCGGCATGCAGGAAGGGATCATGGTGGCGGCCGAGGTCTTCAACAAGACCAACGGCAAGCACACCATCAAGATCATCACCGTCGACGACGAATCGGCGCCCGCCAAGGCGATTGCCGCCGTGGAAAAGCTGGCCAGCCAGGGCGTGGTGGCCATCACGGGCGGCTATGGTTCGAACAATATCTCGCCCGCCTCGGACACGGCGAACAAACTGGGCCTGGTCTACATCACTTCGGGCGGCGTGGACGACAGCCTGGTGGCCAGCGGACGCAAGAATTTTTTCCGCATCAATAACACGGCCGGCTACGAAAAAGCCATGCTGGGACTGCTGCAGGATGTGGGCGCCAAGTCCGTCTCCATCGTGTATTCGACCAAGGATGCCACCACGGGCCTGGCGAAAGACGTGGAAAAGGCCCTGGCCGCCAGGGGCGTGAAAGTGACGACGCACTCGTTCGACCCGGCCATTACCGACTTCAAGCCCATCATCAACAAGATCAAGCTGCAGGATAAGTCCGAAGTCGTGGCCATGGTCGGCTACGAAAACGACTACGTGGGCATCATCCGCGCCGCCCGCGTCTTGAAGCCGAAGATCAAGGCCATGGTGGGCGTATGGTCGCTGGCCACGCCGAAAATGGCGGCCGACTTCCCCGACCTGATGCCGAACGTGTTCGGCACGGCCCTGCTGCCCTTCCCCACCGAATTCAAGACAGCCGACGGCAAAGCCTTCAGCGACGCCTACAAGCAGCTGTACAAGAAGGAACCGGATTACCTGGGCCAGTTCGGCTACGTACAGTCGATGCTGCTGTTCGAAGCCATCGCGCGCGCGGCCGACAAGGGCACGCTCAAGAAAGGCGGCGTGACCGAGGAGATGCGCAAGACGGACCGCGAAACCCTGATCGGCCGGGTGCAGTTCGCCGCCAATGGCGACAACCTGAACTTCGTGCACCGCATGGCGCAGCACCAGGACAAGAAGGTGGTGATCGTCTGGCCGAAGGAACACGCCACGGGCAAGCTGGCCTATCCAGCCCTGCCCTGGTAAACGGCAGCCGCCCCCTGCACACGCGCACGCCCGCCGGGCGTGCACCGATGAACGGCAAGCTGGCGCAGCATCCACGATGCGCCAGCTTGCCTGACGGGATGACGACATGACAGAATTAATCTTGCAAGCCCTGTATTCGGGCTTGCTGCAGGGCGGCTCCTACGCCCTGATCGCACTGGGACTGGCGCTGGTCTTCGGCACCATGAAAGTGATCAACCTGGCGCACGGCGAACTGGTACTGCTGGCCGCTTACATCGCCTACAGCGTCGAATCGGGCCTGGGACTCGGTCCCATGTTCGCCATTCCCATCGCGCTGGTGATCGTCAGCCTGACGTCCGTGGGCGTGTACCTGATCGTCAGCCGCATCAAGAAGGACCGCGAAATCAATTCGCTGATCCTCACCTACGGCATCGGCGTCATCCTCACCAATTTCATCCTGCTGGTATGGAAGGCAGACATCCGCTCGACCTCGTCGAGCTGGCTGCAGGAAGGCATCGAGATCGGCCCCTTCTTCAGCATGCGCAGCGAAGTGATTTTCTTCGGCGTCAGCCTGGTGCTGATGGCGGCCCTGTGGCGCTGGCTGGCCACCAGCTGGTATGGCCGCGCCGTGCGCGCGGTCTCCAGCAACCGCGATGCGGCCAAGCTGATGGGCATCGACCCGGGCCGCACGGAACTGGTCTCCTTTTTGGTCGCCGGCATCCTGGCCGCCTTCGCCGGCGTCGCCCTGTTCAGCTATGGCGTGATCCAGCCTGCCTACGGCGGCGCGCTGACGGTGAAAGCCTTCATCATCACGGTCCTCGCCGGCATCGGCTCGATCCCCGGCGTGCTGATCGCCGCCGTGCTGCTGGGCGTGGCCGAGGCGCTGACCGTCACCCTGGCCAGCTCCGCGCTGCAGGAATTGTCCGGCATGGTGCTGTTCCTGCTGGTGCTGTTCATCATGCCGAACGGCCTGTTCGGCGCACAACGGAGGCGCGGATGAAGCGCTCAACACTGATTTCAACGACTGGTTTGCTGCTGGCCGCGTATATCGCCGTGCCGCTGGCCCTGGGCGGCAACCAGTATGTGATGAGCATGGTGGTGGCAGCCCTGGTCATTGGCGGCGTGGCCATGTCCTGGGCCCTGCTGGGCAACTTGGGCGGCATGGTCAGCTTCGGCCATGCGGCCTTCTTTGGCGTGGGCGCGTATGTGTCTGCGCTGACCACCGTGAAACTGGGCTTGCCCGTGTTTGCCGCCATGCTGCTGGGCGGCGCGGGGGCGGCCATCGCCGCCATCATCATGCTGCCCGTGCTGCGCCTGCGCGGGCCGTATTTTGCGCTGGCCATCCTCGCCTACGCCCACATCTTCCGCATCCTGGCCACGGAATGGAGTGCCGTCACGGGCGGCGCCGGTGGCGTGAACAATATCCCCACCTTGCCCACCGTCTTCGGCTTTGATTTGGCCAGCAAGACGGGCGCCTACCTGGTGGTGCTGACCCTGGTGGTGGCATGCGCCTTCGCCTACAGCCGCATCCGCGCCAGCCATTACGGCATCGCCCTGCGCGCCATGCACGACAGCGAAGACGCCACGCGCGTCGTCGGCGTCAACAGCACCTTGCTGAAAGGCGCGATGCTGCTCGTGTCGGCCTTCATGGCGGGCCTGTTCGGCGCCTTCAACGCCCACTACATCAACTTCCTGGAACCGGACTACGCCTTCAACAGCCTGTGGGTGACCTTGCCCATCGTGGCGGCCATCTTCGGCGGCTACCGCACGATACTCGGTCCCGTGCTGGGCGCCGTGGTGGTCTACCTGGTGGACCAGCTGATCTTCAAGTCGCTGATCCCCACGGGCCACCAACTGGTGCTGGGCGTACTGCTGGTGGCGATGATCGTCTTCAGTCCGAATGGCCTGCTGCCGCTGCTGCAAAAATGGTTGAAAAAAGCGCTGGGCAAGGAGAAACAACATGCTTGAACTCGATAATGTCTGCGTGCGCTTCGGCGGCCTGACGGCCGTCGATTCCGTCTCCCTGAACGTGGGTAGCCACGACGTGATCGGCCTGGTGGGCGCGAATGGCGCCGGCAAGACCACGCTGTTCAATGCGATTTCCGGCCTGGTGCGCCCCACCAGCGGCGGCATCCGCTTCGAGGGGCGCGACATCATGGCCACGCCCATGTACCAGCGCGCGCGCCTGGGATTGGGCCGCACCTTCCAGATTCCGCAGCCCATGCATGAATTGACGGTGCGAGAAAACCTGATCGTGGCGCAGCGCTTCGGCACCGGCAAGGTGGACATGCGCAAGATCGATGAAATCCTCGATTTCACCAGCCTGGCGGACAAGGCCGCGCGCGACGCGGCCAGCGAACTGGCGCTGACGGAACTGAAAGCGCTGGAAGTGGCCAAGGCGCTGGCTACCAATCCGAAACTGCTGCTGCTCGATGAAGTGCTGGCCGGCCTGGAAACGAACGGCAAGCGCCGTTTCATGGGTATGCTCAAGGATTTGCACGCCGCCTTTGGCGTGGGCATCGTCATGATCGAGCACGACATCGAGACCATCAGCAATCTGTGCCAGCGCGTGGCCGTGCTCAATTTTGGCCAGCTGATCGCCGACGGCACGCCGGACGCCGTCTTCCGCGATCCGGCCGTCATCGAAAGCTACACGGGAGCCGTCCATGCTTGAAATAAGTAAACTGCGCGCCGGCTATGGCGCCATCAATGTGCTGTGGGATGTGTCGCTGTCCATCCAGAAGGGCAAGCTGACCACCATCATCGGCCCGAACGGGGCCGGCAAGACCACCCTGCTGCGCGCCATCATGGGTCTGCTGCCCGTGGGCGCGGGCAGCATCGCGCTCGATGGCGTGGGCATCAATGGCACGCCCACCTGGAAGATGAGCGACGCGAGGGTCACCATGATCCCCGAGGGCCGCATGACCTTCCGTGACATGAGCGTGGAAGAAAACCTGATCATGGGCGCCTTCCCGAAAGAGCACCGCAGCCACATGCCGAAGCGCCTGGCCGAAGCCTACGCCATGTTCCCGCGCCTGCTGGAGCGTCGCCGCCAGCTGGCCGGTTCCCTGTCCGGTGGCGAGGCGCAGATGCTGGCCATGGCGCGGGGCTTGATGTCCGACCCGTCACTCTTGATCATCGACGAGCCTTCGCTGGGCCTGGCGCCGCTGGTGGTCAACGAGCTGTTCGAGATCCTCGCGCGCCTGAACGACGGCCGTCGCACCATCATCCTGGTCGAGCAAAACACGGCGCGCGCCGTGGGCGTGGCCGATCACGTCTACCTGATGCAGAGCGGCAAAGTGGCACTGTCGCAGGCAGCTTCCGAGGTCGAGCTCGATCACCTGCACGAACTCTATTTTGCGCGCTGAGTGATATCCGCTGCATGCAGCTGGCATCACTCCTCGTCGTCCTCGTCGTCTGCCAGCTTGTCAAACACCAGCAGCTCACTCTTGCCGAGTCCGGCCATCACGAAGGGATCGTCGGCAGGAAAACGGCCAGTATCGACCAGCATGCGCAGCTTGCTCAAGCGATCGCCCAGCGCCAGCGCTTGCGCCTGCGGATCGGTATCGGCATCGACGCCGGCATGCTCGATCGCATTGGTCACGGACGCGGGAAACTCCCATAATTCGGCGATCCGTACCGACAGGATGCGCGCTTGCGCAAACACCTGGGCAATGAAGGCGTCCGATTGCGGAAACGCATCGGGCGCATGCATCTGGTCGATCAGGCGGAACGCCACCACCAGACCGACATTGGCCATCAGTCCCGCCAGATAGGCGTCGAAGGCGTTTGCCTGCATTGCCGGCGCGACCAGGTTGGCCGCCAGCGCGCATTTCTCGGACTGGCGCCAGATCAGCGGCGCCGTGCGTATGGTCAACCCGCCGCTTTGCATGCTGACGATGGGGCGGAAGGCGACGCGGGCGAGCAGCATGCGCATGCCGTTTTGCCCAAGCAGCATAATGGCGCCTTCCATGTTGTTGATCGACGGGCTGGCGTTGTAGCGCGAATGGTAGCGGGGCCGGTTCGCTTCGCGGTAGACCTCGGCGACCAGCAAGACGTCCTGGGCCAGCTGGCGCGACAGCTCGGCCGCGCTCATGTTTTCATTTTGCAAGGTACGCATCAACTGCGGAATGATGGCCGGAATGCGCGGCACCAGCGCGGCGCCAGCGATCGGTTCACGGGCCAGGCGCGTCAATTCGTCCAGAATCTGCTGTTCGGCCTGCGCGGAAGCCTGCGCCGAACCGGCGGCCGCCAGCCAGCGGTAATAGATGGCATCGATTTCGGTGATGCTGGCTGGCTGCCGTATCATCTCGGGCGCCGCCGCTGCCGTGACTGGCGCAGCCTTGTTTTTTTCGTCGCCGCCGTTCAGTAATTTTCCTATCCAACCCATTTTGCTTTTCCAAACCTTTATGCATCACTATCGCGACATCCGCTGCGCGATTTTACTTGATGACAGCAGTACCGGTGCGGCCGGCGTGACCGGCTTGGTCCACTTTCCGCAAAGTGCTACAGTGGCGCTCTCGCAGCTTCCCCTGCCTTGCAAGGTACATCATGAACAATCTGCTGGCCCGTTATGTCACCGGCCAGGCGTACAACAACGCCTGGGCCAACCACCGCTTGCTGAAAGCTTGCGGGCAGCTGACCCAGGCCGAGTTCCAGGCCACGCGCGTCAGTTTTTTCCCCACCATCCAGTTCACGCTGAATCACATCCTCACATGCGACTGGTTTTATCTCGACGCGCTCGAACGCGAACTGCGCGGCGAAGCGCCCCATCCCGACTGCTATGTCTTTTTTGGACAGGATGAACCATTTACCGACTGCGCCGCGCTGCACGCGGCGCAGCGCGCATCGGACCTGCGCCTGATCGCCCATTGCCGCAGCCTGTGCGATGCGGACCTGGCGCGGCCCGTGACGATCCTGCGCGACACGCCGCAAGTCGACACGCGCCAGCGTCTGCTGGCGCATTTGTTCCAGCACCAGATCCACCACCGTGGGCAAGTGCACGCCATGCTGGCCGGCACGCGCATCGCGCCGCCCCAGCTGGACGAATTCTATTGCGCAGGCGAAGCTGGCGAGCGGGCGCAGGATTTCCTGGAACTGGGCTGGACGGAAGACGACATCTGGGGACCGCGCTAAGGCATTCTCCGATTCATTCTTCTGCGTGGCAGCAGACGCACAGCTTGTTGCCATCGAGGTCGCGGAAATACGCGCCATAGTAATGGGCGTGGTAATGAGGTCGCAAGCCGGGCGGCCCCTCGCACTCGGCGCCCAGCGCCAGCACGGCCTGGTGGCAGCGGTCCACCTGCGCGCGGCTGGCCGCCAGCCAGGCCGTCATCTGGCCATTGCCGGGAGTCGCCGGCAAGCCGTCATGCGGCGTCGTCAGCACGAACAGGGGGCGCGGCGCCTCCCGCGCCATCCAGCCCGCCCAGGGTTGGGCCGGATCATGAAATTTCTCGATCAAATCGAGTTCTCCCAGCAGGGCCGTGTAGAAGGCATAGGCGCGGGCAAAGTCGTTGGTGCCAAGGCAAATATGGGACAGCATGCTGTTCCTTCATAAATTCAAGCATGTGCGGCGAAATGCGCCAGTTCATTATAATGGCGCATCGCTTTCCGACACCATTCCATATCGGCGAACAGTTCGGCGGACGCGGCTACGCCACGCGCGTGGTCGCCCTGCTGCTGGAAGTAGCGTGCGGCGCACTGCAACTGTGGCGCCTGGAAGCGACGGCGCGGCCGCAAAACCTGGCCGGATTTGCTGTACTTTGAACGGCGCAAGGAACAGGCTGGCGCCCGATAAAACAGAGCAATTGCTCTATTGAGCAGGCAATTCTCCCCTGATATTGTAAAATAGGCAAATATGCTACGGCATCGGCCGTGCCGCTTGCCGGCCTTTCGCGCACGCGGATGCACTCACACTCGGGGAAAAACATGCGCAATACAGACAAAAAAGCCTATCTGGTCGGCGGCGGCATCGGCTCGCTGGCCGCGGCCGCCTTCATGATACGCGACGGCGGCATGCAAGGCAGCAACATCACCATCTTCGAAGCATCGCCCGTGACCGGGGGCAGCCTCGATGGCGGCGGCAATGCCGAGGATGGCTACACCTTGCGCGGCGGGCGCATGCTGACCACCGATAACTACGAGTGCACCTGGGACTTGTTCAAGAGCATCCCTTCGCTCGAGCATGCGGGCCAGAGCGTCTACGATGAAACCATCGCCTTCAATGCACAGCACATTCCCCACTCGCGCGCGCGCCTGGTCGACCGCAACCGCTTCAAGGTCGATGTCAGCAGCATGGGCTTTTCCATGCAGGACAGGCTGGAACTGCTGAAGCTGACGGAAGCGGACGAAGACACGCTGGGCAGCAGCGCCATCACGGACTGGCTCTCGCCCGACTTCTTCGACACCAAGTTCTGGTATATGTGGGCCACCACGTTTGCCTTCCAGCCCTGGCATAGCGCCGTCGAATTCAAGCGCTACCTGCACCGTTTCATGATGGAGTTTTCGCGCATCGAAACCCTGGCCGGCGTCAAGCGCACCGTCTACAACCAGTACGATTCGCTGGTGCGTCCGCTGGTCGCGTGGCTGCAAGGGCAAGGCGTGAACATCATCATGGATTGCACGGTGACCGATATCGAGGTGCAAGAATCCGAAGGCCGCCTGACTGCCACCGCCCTGCACTGCGAGCGGCGCGGCCTGGCCGACGTGATCCCCGTCGTCGCCGGCGACCTGGTTTTTTTCCAGAATGCCTCGATGACGGATGCCTCCAGCTATGGCAACATGCACTGCGCGCCGGCCAAGCGCACGAAACACGACAGCCAGGGCTGGCGCCTGTGGGAAAAGCTGGCCGAGGGCCGCCCGCAACTGGGCCGTCCAGCCGCCTTCAACAGCAGCATCCCCGAATCGTACTGGGCCTCGTACACGGTCACCTTGAAGGACAGCGCCTTCTTTGACAGGATGGAACAATTCACGGGCAACAGCGCGGGCACGGGCGGTCTCGTCACCTTCAAGGACAGCAACTGGTTCATGTCCGTCGTGCTGGCGCACCAGCCCCATTTCGCCGGCCAGCCCGAGGGCGTGCAAATATTCTGGGGCTATGCGCTGCACCCCGACCGCATCGGCAACTTCGTCGCCAAGCCCATGTCCGAATGCAGCGGCGAGGAAATCCTGCGCGAGCTGTGCGGCCATCTGAACTTCGATCTCGACATCATGGCCACGGCCAATTGCATTCCCTGCCGCATGCCCTACATCACCAGCATGTTCATGCCCCGCGCGAAGAGCGACCGCCCGCTGCCCGTGCCGGCCAACTCCGTCAACCTGGCCTTCGTCAGCCAGTTCGTGGAAATCGCCGATGATGTTGTGTTTACGGTGGAATACTCGGTGCGCGCAGCGCAGACGGCCGTCTACCAGCTGCTCGGCGTGCAGCGTGAAGTACCGGCCATCCACGCGCACGACAAGTCGCTCAAGGTCAAGCTCGATGCCGTCATCAAGGCGTTCAAATAGCCTCGTTGCTGACGCTTGCACGCAACAAGGACCGCGCCGCCGGTCGTGCGTATACCTGATTTAAGACTGGCTTCAGCCTCGCCGTGCATCGTGACAGGGCGCCAGCAGCAATGGCGCCTCCCTCACACACACGGGCACGGCCCAGCGAAAGAGCCAACATGAAAACATGGATGCGCGCCAACAAAGGTTTTTTGATGTTTCTCTTGCTGTTCGGCGTGTTCCGCACGGCCGTGGCGGACTGGAATCCGATACCCTCGGCGTCCATGCGCCCCAACCTGCTCGAAGGCGACGTGGTCTTCGTCAACCGCCTCGCCTTCAACCTGAAAGTGCCGCTCACCGATATCGTGCTGCAGCGCCTGCGCGAACCGCAGCGGGGCGACATCGTCACCTTTTCCTCGCCGAAAGATGGCACGCGCCTGATCAAGCGCATCATCGCCCTGCCCGGCGACACGGTGGAAATGCGCAATGAAGAGCTGGTCATCAATGGCCAGCCCGCCCGGTACACGACGCTCGATACGGCGCCTGAAACCATCGCCCACGTGGGCCAGCTGACGGCGCAGCGCATCAGCGAGCGCAATGCGACCGAGCAGCATCGCATCCAGGTCTTGCCGCAAATCACGGGCGCGGCGCGCAGCTTTGCCCCCGTGACGGTGCCGGCAGACCACTTCATGATGCTGGGCGATAACCGCGACAACAGCGCCGACTCCCGCTATTTCGGCTTCGTGCCACGCGCATTGCTGATCGGCAAGGCCGAGCGCATCCTCGTCTCGGCCAATATCGACGAGCATTGGCAGCCGCGGCTACAGCGTTTCGGCATGAAGCTGGAGTAAACACTGCCCTTGCAACGGCGCCGTGCTTTTCAGTTAGCATGGCGCATCATGCAAAACTTTCCCTCAGCCAGCCTGCAGAGCGCCAGCGACGATCCCGCCCTGGAACAGCTGGCGCAGTTCCTGCAGCGCCATCCCGACGCGCTGCTGCTGACGGGCGCCGGCATCAGCACGGCGTCCGGCATTCCCGCTTACCGCGACACGGAAGGCGTGCGGCACGGCAGCGCGCCCGTGCAAGGCCCCGATTTTCGCCGCCAGGAAGCCGTGCGCCGCCGCTACTGGGCGCGCAGCATGGTGGGCTGGCCCACCCTGGCGCGCGCCACGCCGAATCCGGGTCACCTGGCCATCGCGCAACTGGCGCAGCGCCAGCACATCGGCGCCCTGGTCACGCAAAACGTCGATGGCCTGCACCAGCTGGCGGGCAGCGATGCCGTCACGGAGTTGCACGGCAGCATACATGGCGTGGTGTGCCTCGATTGCCAGGCCCGCCATACGCGCCGCCTGATCCAGGAGCAGCTCGAACGCGACAATCCGCAATTGCTGGGAGCCACGGCCACGCCGGCGCCCGATGGCGACGCCTTGCTGGAGCCTTCGCAGCTGGCCACCTTCCACCTGCCCGTGTGTCCCCGCTGCGGCGGCACCCTGCAGCCCGACGTGGTGTTTTTCGGCGATGGCGTGCCCGCCGCCTGCGCGGCCGAGGCCGAAAGCAAGATGCACGCCGCCAGTGCCCTGCTGGTGGTGGGCTCCTCCGTCATGGTGTATTCCAGCTTTCGCCTGTGCCGCATGGCGGCCGAGACGGGCAAGCCCGTGGCCGCCATCAACCTGGGCAAGACGCGCGCCGACCATTTGCTGGCATTCAAGACCGATGCGCCGGCACAGGACATCTTGCCAGCACTAGCGGCCATGCTGGGCTGATCCCGTGTCAGCGGTGCGCCGCTCTGGCTATACTGTGGGATTGACGAGGAGAATTCATGCTGGAACTGTTGAGTGAACACGCCTGTTTTGGCGGCGTACAACGCTTTTATCGCCACGACGCGCACGCCATCGGCTTGCCCATGCGTTTTTCGGCCTTCATTCCGGACACGGCGCCAGGCAGCGTGGTCAACACCAAACGCCCTGCCCTGTTTTACCTGGCGGGCCTGACGTGCACGGAAGAAACCTTCATGATCAAGGGTGGCGCGCAGCGCGTGGCGGCCGAAGAAGGCCTGATCCTGATCGCGCCCGATACCAGCCCCCGTGGCGCCAACATCGCGGGCGAGACGGATGCCTGGGATTTCGGCGCGGGCGCTGGCTTTTACGTGGATGCTACCGAGGCGCCGTGGAGCAGCCACTACCGCATGTACAGCTACCTGCTGGAATTGCGCGCCCTGCTGGAACAGGAACTGGCTATCGATGCGCAACGCACGGGCATTTTCGGCCACTCGATGGGCGGCCATGGCGCGCTGGTGCTGGCCTTGCGCAATCCTGAACTGTTCCGCTCCGTGTCCGCCTTCGCCCCCATCGCCGCACCGAGCCAATGTCCGTGGGGCAAGAAAGCGTTTTCGGGCTACCTGGGCAGCGACGAGGCCAGCTGGCAGCAGTATGACGCCAGCGCGCTGATGCGCGGCCTGCAGGGTCAGCCGGCACTATTTTCCGAAGGCATCTTGATCGACCAGGGCCTGGCCGACAAGTTCTTGCCCGAACAACTGCACCCCGACGTCTTCGAGGCGGCATGCCGCGACGCCGGCCAGCCTGTGCGGCTGCGCCGCCATGCCGGCTATGACCACGGCTATTACTTCATCGCCAGCTTCATGGAAGAGCATGTACGCTTCCATGCGAAGAACTTGCGCGCCGTGGCCTGACGCCCTTGCCTGATTGCGCTATTGCGCCGTGCTGGTATGCCCGTTGAAATGGCGCGTGTACCAGTCCGTGGCCAGCAGGGCCGCCTGGTGCCGCGTGTCGGGGCCGCCAGGCGCGGCGATCTGTTCCAATTGTTTGTCGCAGCGCAAGGTGGCAAAAGCCATGCGGTTCAGGCCAGCCACATCGGGGTCGCGCCCGCCCACGATCAACAGCGATGGCACGCGCACGTTTTCCAGCGCCGCCTTGCCCGCCATTTCCACCTGGCCATCGCAGACGGCCAGCGCGGCGATTTCCGCGCTGCGCCAGGCCGCCAGCTGCATCACCACAGCCGCACTGGTGCCATAACCATACAAGCCGCAGGGCAAGCGCCGCGTGGAAGCGTCCATTTGCAGCCAGCCCAGGGCTTTTTCCAGTTGACGCGCCAGCAGCACGATATCGCTGCGCACGAAATAAGCGTGGCCATTGCTGCCGCCGCCGGGCCCGACACCGCCCTGGTCGAAGCGCAGGGTGGCGATGCCCGCCCGCAAAAAATCCTGGGAAGTGGCGTGGCTGGAGGCGCCCAAATAGTCGCTGTCGGCGCCCGCGCCGTGGGCAAACAGGACGATACCCACCGGGCGCTCTGGCATTTCAAGCACGCCGTCCATTTGAAGTTCATCGGCCGTGATGCTGACAAATTGTTCTTGCATGGCTGCCTCCGCTATCGAGCTGAAATCGGGCTGAAAATCACGCTGCTATTGCGCTGATTTTGCCGGACCGGGCGCCGCCTGCGCGCCCTGAGCGGCAATCCTCAGTGTAGCAGCCTGCGGCCATTCCTGCGCAGCCGTTCGCGCATCGCCACCAGCAAGGCAAGACTACACGGCGCCGTGCCGGTCCAGTCCCTTCAGCACGGCTTCCGGGCGGATCGGCAAATGCCGCACGCGCGAGGCCACGGCGGCAAAGATGGCGTTGCCAATGGCCGGCGCCACGGCCGTCGTGGGCGGTTCGCCCATACCCGTCGAAGTTGCCGTGCTGACAACGAATTCAATGTCGAGCTCGGGCACGTCGGCCATGCGCAGGGGCGTGTAGGTGTTCAGGTTGGTATCCTTCACTTCGCCATTCAGGAAAGCCGTGCCCTCATGCAAGGCCATGCTCACGCCCCACAACGCGCCCCCTTCCGCCTGCGCCAGCGCGCCGTCCGGGTCGACGATGCTGCCCGCGTCGATCACCATGAACAGTTTTTCGACTTTCACCATGCAAGTGCTGCGGTCCACTTTCACCCGGGCGACGCACGCCGTCCAGGTGGGCATGTCGCGCTCCTGGCCGAACGTGGCGGCGATGCCCAGGCCCGTGTCGGGCGGCATGACCGTGCCCCAGCCCGCCTTGTCCGCCACCCGCTGCAGCACGTGGGCCAGGCGCGCGGCGCGGCCGACGGCATTCGGCGCGCTGCCCGCGTTGCGCCCCGTCGCCAGCAGCAGCGACAAACGGAACGCCAGCGGATCGACCTTGGCCGCCTGCGCTGCTTCATCCATGAAACTTTCCACAGCCCAATTCGTCCAGCCGGGTCCCACGGAACGCAGCCAGCCGGGGCGGAAACTGCTGTTGGCCAGGTCGTTCGACACGGCCCGCACGCGCTGCGCGCCCACCGTGTACCAGTGGTCGGCGCCGGCGATGGCGAACGGGTCGTACGGATGACCCTGCTTATCCTTGGCCAGGAAGGCGGGAATCATGGCTTGCGTGGGCCAGCCCGCACTGGCTTCGTGCACCATCGCCGAGACCTTGCCTTCGTCGTCGAAGGCCATGCGCACATGCTGCACGGACGGTGAACGGGGCGAATCGAAACGGGCATCGTCGGCCCGCGTGCAAATCATCTTGACGGGACGTCCCACGGCTTGCGCCGCCAGCGCGGCCGGCACGCAATAATCGCCATTCAGGCGCCGCCCGAAGCCGCCACCGAGCAGATAGGTATGCAGCATCACCTTGCTCTCCGGCACCTTCAACGCCTGTGCCAGCACGGGCAGGATCAACGATTGCCATTGATTGCCCGCATGAATGTGCCAGACGCCGTCGATTTCCTGCGCCAGCGCATTCACCGGTTCCAGCTGGAAATGCAGCACGGTGCTGGTCGTGTAATGGCGTTCCAGTTGCAGGCTGGCATCCTTGAACGCTTGCTCCACGCCATCATCATCGACCACGCGGGCACCCAGGCTGGCGTCGGCCAGCTGCTTGGTGGCATAGTTGACGATATCCTGTTCCGACACATGGGCGGCCGCGCCGGCCCGCCATTTCACCTGCACCAGGTCGGCAGCGCGCATGGCGGCGGCATACGTCTCGGCCACCACCATGACCCAGCCGGGCACCGTGCCGCTGGGGTCCTGCAAGACCACCGAGCGCAAGTACCCCTGCACCTTTTTTGCCGCCGAGTCGTCGATGGAGACCACTTTCGAACCGTAGCGCGTGGGCGGGATCTTCGGGCGCGCATACAGCATGCCCTCGACCTGCGCATCGATGCCGTACACGGCCGTGCCATTGATTTTCGTGGGGATGTCCAGCGCTTGCACCTGCTGGCCGATCAGGCTGCGCTGCTGCGGTGTCTTCAGCACGATGGCCTGCAATTGCCCGGGCGTGTACTGGCGAGCCAGCTTGCCACGGCGCACGATTTCGCCATAGCTGATCGAACGCCCGCGGCCATGCACGACGCCGAGCCTGGCGTGGCAGGCGGACACGGGCACGCGCAGCAGACGCGCACCCTCTTCGACCAGCGCGAGGCGGCCGGCCGCGCCAGCGCGGCTGAGGGGGTCGAAATTCTGCCAGACGGACCAGCTGCCGCCCGTCACCATCAAGCCCCATTTCGGGTCCGTGTCCACGTAATGCAGGCGCACCTTGTTCCAGTCCGCTTCCAGTTCCTCGGCAACGATGCGCGCCAGGGCCGTGCCGATGTGCTGGCCCATTTCCGCCTTGGCGATGTTGACGGTGACGATGCCGTCGGGGCCAATCTGGAACCAGATGCCGGGATCGAACAAGGGCGCGCTGGCTTTGACCGGCGGCACGGGCGCCACCTTGCCGGCGGCCAATGAGCTGTCGGCGCGCAAGAAAGCCAGGGTAAAACCCGTGCCGGCGGCGGCGATCAGAAAACCGCGCCGTCCCAAAGAAGGGGGACGGGCAGCAGAATTTTCTTTCGGCAACTTAAACACCGGGCGCCTCCTGCATGCCGGCCGCCAGCTTGATCGCCTTGCGGATGCGCACATATGCCATGCAGCGGCACAGGTTGCCGCTCATCACGGCATCGATATTTGCATCCGTCGGCTGCGGATAGTCGCGCAGCAAGGTGGCCGCCTGCATGATCTGGCCCGACTGGCAATAGCCGCACTGGGGCGCCTGCGTGGCGACCCAGGCCCGCTGCAGGGGATGCGTGCCATCGGGCGAGAGGCCTTCGATGGTGGTGATGGCGCAACCGGTGACGGCGGCAATCGGCGTGATGCACGCGCGCATGGCGCGCCCATCCACATGCACGGTGCAGGCGCCGCACATGCCGATGCCGCAGCCAAACTTGGTGCCTTTCAGCTGGGCTTCGTCGCGCAGCACCCACAGCAGGGGTGTCTCGGCGTCGACCTCGGTGCCGAAGGGCTGGCCATTGACGATAATGTTATACATGAGTGTTATACATGAGTGTTATACATAAGCGTTACACATAAGAAACTTTCAAGAATTACTTGCCGGCACGCGTGCGCGCCACGGCCGCTTCCAGGTTCGTCCAGGCCGGCTGGTGACTGCGGCTACGACGCAGATAGGCGGCCAGCTGGGCCACGTCGTTGTCCGTCAGCGAGGCGGCAAAGCCGGGCATCAGCACGCCGGGCATGGCCTCATCCTTGGTCAAGCCGTGCAGTATCACCTGGATCAGGTTGGCGGGATCGGGCGCGCTGACGGCGCTGTTCAGGCTCAGCTCCGGACGCAGAGCCGCGGGCCGGCCATCGCTGTTCGAGTGGCACGACGCACAGGCGGCCACGTACAGGCTGGCGCCACGGTCGTTGTCGACCAGGCTGACGCGCTGCGAGCGCTGGATGCCGGCTTTCACCACGGTATCGGTATCGACCTGGCGTTGCTCGACTCCGGCCACGCCGGCAAAATACACGGACAGCGCGCGGATATCGCTATCGGGCGAAGCGCCCATGCCTTCGTGCACGACGGCTGACATGGGCCCGGCCGCCACGCCGTGCAAGGCCGTCGCCCCCGTGCGCAGGAAGGTATACAGTTCATCCTGCGTCCACGGCAGCGGTGCCGTGTTGGCGCTGGTCAGGGCCGGCGCGTACCAGTGATCGATGGCCGCGCCCAGATAGGATGAACCGGCAAGCTCGGCGCCCAGCGCATTGCGCGGCGTGTGGCAGGCCGCGCAATGCGCCAGTCCCTCGGCCAGGTAGCGGCCCCGGTTCCAGTCCAGGCCTTGCGCGGCATCCAGCTGAAAGCTTGCAGGCTTGAAAAACAGCATCTTCCAGCCCGCCTGCAAGGGGCGCAGGTTCAAGGGGAAAGGCACGCTATTGGCGGGCGCCGCCGCATACACGGCCGGGCGCGTCATGAAATACGCGTACAGGGCCGTCAGGTCGGCGTCCGAGACAAGGTTGAAATGGGTGTACGGAAAGACGGGATACAGGTGGGCGCCATCGCGGCCCACGCCTTCGCGCATGGCCCGCTGGAAGGCGGCCAGCGACCAGCGGCCAATGCCCGTTTGCCTGTCGGGCGTGATATTCGTCGCGTAGATCGTGCCGAACGGCGTGGCCAGGCCGTGGCCGCCCGCGTAATCGGCACCGCCCCTGGCCGTATGGCAGGCGGCGCAATTGCCCATGCCGGCCAGAATGCGGCCCTTTTCCACCACTTGCGGGGAAAACGCCGTGGCGGCAGGCGGATCGATGGGTGCCAGCGCGGGGCGCCAGTAATACAAGTAGGCGGCCAGCGCCGCGACGGCGAGCAATGCCAGCGACAGCAGCAGGCCGGTGAAGATTTTCTTGAGCAAAACAGGAACCAATGAAAAGTAAAGGCCAGGGTGAAAGCAAAGCAATAAAGCAAGGCGGCCAGCCGCCGGCCAACGGCGGCGGCGACAGGGCCACAGTGACAATCTTACCGCGATTGTGACTTGTTGTATGTACGCAATGGCACGCAGGCCGTGCCGCAGGCAGGCTGCGCCTTATAATCAGCGTTTCAGCACGCCGCCGCTCCCTTCATGCATACCGTTACCATCATCCTCATCCTCGTCCTGAGCGTCGTCCTGTGCGGCTTCATCGCCCGCTCGCGCTGGGTCAAGCTGCCGCTCCCCCTGATCCAGATCGCTGGCGGCACGGGATTGGCCCTGTTTGGCGTGCAAGTGCCGCTCGATCCCGATATTTTCTTCCTGCTCTTCATTCCGCCGCTGCTGTTTCTCGACGGCTGGCGCATACCCAAGGGCGCCTTCTTTTCCGATGCGCGCTCGATCCTAATGCTGGCCATCGGCCTGGTGCTGTTTACCGTGCTGGGCATGGGTTTCTTCATCGACTGGCTGATCCCCAGCGTGCCGCTGGCCGTGGCCTTCGCGCTGGGTGCCATCCTCTCGCCGACCGACCCCGTCGCCGTCTCGGCAATCGCGGCCGGCAATCCCATCCCGCCGCGCCTGATGCACATCCTCGAAGGCGAGTCCCTGCTGAACGACGCTTCAGGCCTGGTCTGCTTCACGTTTGCCGTGGGCGCCATGATGACGGGCGGCTTTTCCATCGGCGCCGCCTCGCTGAGTTTCCTGCAGGAAGCGGGCGGCGGCATCGTCATCGGACTGGCCATCTCCTGGGGCGTGGGCCTGGCAAATAAATGGCTGGTGAGCAAAGTCGGCGAAGAACCGGGCCTGCAAATCCTCATCAGCATCCTGATTCCGTTTGCCGCCTACCTGGGCGCCGAGCAAATCCACGGCTCGGGCATCCTGGCCGCCGCCACGGCGGGCGTGTCCATGCATTATGCCGACCTGATCGGCCGCCCGCTGGCCGCCACGCGCACCCAGCGCAAGGCCGTGTGGGATACCGTGCAACTGGTCTTGAATGGCGTGATCTTCGTCATGCTGGGCGCGCAGCTGCCCGCCACCGTTGCCGGCTTGCCCGCCGCGTCCATGGAAGTGGGCGCCGGCAGCGCCTGGAAGCTGCCCCTGTTCGTCATCGCGATCACGGTGGGACTGACCTTCATGCGCTTCATCTGGGTCTTCATTTCCATGAAACTGACCCTGTTCAAGCACCACAAGAAAATGCCGGGCGAATCGAAGGATGCGGCGCTGCTGGCGCGCCCCAGCCTGCGCCTGCTGCTGGTAGCGTCGTTTGCGGGCGTGCGCGGCGCGCTGACCCTGGCCGGCATCCTGACCCTGCCCTTGTTCTTGCCTGACGGCACGCGCTTTCCCGCGCGCGACCTGGTCATCTTCCTGGCCATGGGGGTGATTTTGCTATCGCTGCTGCTGGCCAGCGTCACCCTGCCCCTGCTGACCAAGGGCCTGGTGTTCGCGCCGCCCGCGCGCCGCTCGACGGAAGAGCGCAATGCCCGCGCCGCTGCCGCCGAAGCGGCCATCGCGCGGCTGGAAAAAGTCTGCGAAGGCATCGACAAGAATGACAAGCAGCAAGTCGTCACCGAGGCGGCCAACCGCCTGATCGAAGCCTACCGGCGCCGCCTCGCGTACGGCGAAAGCAGCAATGACGAGGCGACGCGCCTGCAGGAACTGGCCAAGGCCGAGCGCGCGCTGCGCCTGGAAGCGCTGAATGCGGAGCGCGATGAACTGTTCCGCCGCCGCATCTCGGGCGAACTCGACGACGCCATCCATTTGCGCCTGCTGCGCGAAATCGATTTGCTGGAAGCGACACTGGAAGAATAACAACACTCTGGCCCGCCGCGCCTGTGTCGATAAGCAATTCTCATGGCAAGGAATGCAAGTTTTCACATTCGTGTTTATAATGCAAGGTTGTATGGCGTAACGCCATGATTTACTTTCAGCATGGACTTCCGTAGAGTCTGTGCTGATGAGTAGCGATGTGAGTAGCCGTCCCGACCTGAATAAAGACACCTGACGCCGTGCCCTCTTCCCCATGCCACCGGCAGCGCACCGCGCTGCCCGCCCTGTTCGCCGCCGTGCTGCTGGCCTCGCTGTTCGCCTGCAGCGCGCTGGCGCCGTGCGCGGCGTGGGCGCAGACGGGCGCGGCGGCCGACGCCAGGCGGCCGGCCGAGGTGGCCCAGGTCCTGTTTGGCATCATCAGTTATGTGCGCTGGCCCGTGGCGCGCCCGGAAGTACGCGTCTGCATGCTCGGCGCGCCCCGCTATGGCGCGGCCATCGTCGACACCCCCGCCTCCAGCCTGGGACAGCGCATCCGCGTGAAAATCCCGGCGGCAGCAGCCGCGGCCGGCGAATGCGACGTCATTTACCTGGGCAGCCTGCCCGATGGCGAACGCGAGCATCTGCTGGCGCAGATCATTGGCAAACCGATTTTATCGGTCGCCGAACCTGGCACGTCCTGCATCGTGGGCACCATGTTCTGCCTGCGCCTCTCCGAGGCGCAGATCGGTTTTGACGTCAACCTCGACGCCATCGCCCGCAGCGGCCTGCGCGTGCATCCGAACGCCTTGCAAATTGCACGTCGCAAGGGACCGCCGCCATGAGGGCCAGCATGCCTCCCCAGTTGGCGCGCAAACCCCGCCCCACGCTCGACAGCGTGCTGCGGCGCGCCCACCTGAGCGTGTCGCTGATCGCCGTGCTGGCCGCCGGCCTGACCCTGACGGCCGTGGCGCTGCTGGCGCTGCGCGTGTATTCGGACCAGAACCTGCGCCTGGTGGCCCGTTCGATGAGCTACACGGTGGAGGGGGCCGTCGTCTTTGGCGACTCCATGGCCGCCAAAGAAGCGCTGGCCCTGATCGGCGTCAATGAAGATATCGATCAGGCGCAGGTGAGCAACATGGCCGGCAAGGTGCTGGCCCGCTGGGAACGGGGCGAACATGGCACGCGCTACTACATCGAACGCGCGCTGACGGGCTGGATGCTGCCCGATTCGCTGACCTTCCCCGTCACGCGCAATGAACAGGTTATCGGCAGCATCACGCTGGTGCCGCACAGCCGCAGCCTGCTACCCTTCCTGCTCAGCGGCCTCTCCTGCCTGCTGGCTTGCCTGGTGCTGAGCCTGGTCGTCGCCGTGCGCCTGTCGCGCCGCATGGAAACGGAGATCACGTCACCCCTGCGCCACCTGGCGGAAACGGCTCACCGCGTGCGGTGCGACCGTTCGTTCGAACTGCGCGTGCCGCCGGCCAATATTGCCGAACTAAACCAGATCAATGACGACTTCAACGCCCTGCTCGACGAACTGGAAGCGTGGCAAAGCCATCTACAGAAGGAAAACGCCTCGCTGTCGCACCGTGCCAACCACGACAGCCTGACGGGCCTGTCGAACCGCGCCTTCATGGAAGCGGAGCTGGAACGCGCCATCCTCGAAGCGCGGGTAGGCAATGGCAAGGTGGCCGTGCTGTTCCTCGACAGCGATCGTTTCAAATACATCAACGACACCTTCGGCCATGCCTCGGGCGACCGCGTGCTGGTGACGATCGCCGCGCGCATCAAGCAGCAATTGCGCGAAGGCGACCTGGTGGCGCGCCTGGGCGGCGACGAATTCGCCATCCTGCTCAAGCCGCTGCGCAACAGCAGCGATGCCATGCACATCGCCGACAACATCATCGCCGCCATGGCGCAAGCCATTGAACTGCCCACTGGCAACAGCATCGTCAGCTCGCTGACCATCGGCGTGGCCGTCTTCCCCGATCACGCCATCGATGCCGTCTCGCTGGTCGGCGCGGCGGACGAAGCCATGTACCGCGCCAAGCAGGTACAGCGCGGCACGCGCCAGGTAGCGCGCTTGCCGCAACCCCATACCCACCCCTGAATCAAGGAGCAACACCATGCAATTCATCTACAAGCAATTACGCCGCGGCTTCCTCGGTCTGTTCATGCTGGGCATGCTGGCCGCCTGCCAGAGCACGCCAGAGACAAAACCGCTGTTCAACGCCGAACAAGTCGCCACCTTGAAGGAGCAAGGCTTTAACCAGACCGACGAAGGCTGGGAACTGAGCTTTACCGACAAGCTGCTGTTCGACTTTGGCGCCTCCAGCCTGACGGCGCCGAGCCGGGCCGCCATCCAGAAAATCAGCGCCGCCCTGCTGAAAGTGGGCATCACGCACATGCGCGTGGAAGGCCATACGGACAATGAAGGCGCCGAAGTACTGAACAACAAGCTGTCGCTGGCGCGCGCCAACGTGGTGGCCGATGCGATGGGCGTGGCGGGCATTCCGCGCGGCAATATCGTCGTCAAGGGCCTGGGCATGAGCAAGCCCGTGGCCTCGAACGCCAGCAAGGCGGGCCAGGCGGAAAACCGCCGCGTCACCGTCATCGTCTCGGCGCCTTGAGCATGGGCGCGCCCGCCCTGCGCTGGGTCGTGATGGGCGTGTCCGGCTGCGGCAAGAGCGCCGTCGGCAGCCTGCTGGCCAGCGCGCTGGGCGTGCCGTATGTGGAAGGCGACGACGTGCATCCGCCGGAAAACGTGGCCAAGATGGCGGCCGGCGTGCCGCTCGACGATGCCGACCGGGCCGGCTGGCTGGCCGCACTGCGCGAGCGCATCGCCACGGCCCGCGCGCAAGCCAGCGGCCTTGTCGTCTCCTGCTCGGCCCTGAAACGCGCCTACCGCGACGTGCTGCGCGCAGGCGACCCGGCCCTGCGCTTTGTCCACCTGGACGGCCCGCGCGCCGTGCTGGAGCGCCGCATGCAACGCCCCGGCCATTTCATGCCGTCCAGCCTGCTCGACAGCCAGCTGGCCACCCTGCAGCCCCTGCAAGCGGACGAGGCCGGCATCGTACTCGATATCCGCCCGCCGCTGGCCGTGCTGGTCGAACAGATCCTGCAAGCGCCTTGACCGGCGCGCGGCTGGACAGCCTGCGGCCCCCTGTGTAGACTGGCGCGCACTTTCATGAGGGATTTTTATGACCACACCAACCACCAAACCAGCACCGGGCCCGGAATTCTGGGAACGCGCCGACCAGGTCATCGCCCTGGCCAATGAACAATGCATGCACAGCGGCGGCAATGAAGTGGCCACCTCGCTGCTGTACGCGGCTGCCCGCTTCAACGCCTTCCTCGTCGCCAGCAAGAGCAACGACGTGGCCAAGATGCAGGAAGAGAAGGAGGGCGCCGTGGCCTTCTTCACGGAACAGTACAAGCGCATGCTGACCGACAACTTCAACGACTACATCACCAACTTCGACAAGTACACGCAACCGTCGTCGGCCCCCAAGGCCTGATGACGGCGGTCAGCCTGGACAGCCACCGCGCCCGCGCCACGCACGCCGACAGCGTGCTTGACGGCGTAGTGCGCTATGCGCCAGTGCAATCGCTGTGGCTGGCAACCATGCTGGCTGGCGCCATTGTCGGCGCCCTGCTCGCCTTCAGCTGGACCGGCCTGCTGCTGTTTGTGACCGGCACGGCCATCGTCCTGCTGTGCGGCCATTCGCTGGGCAGCCACCGCAAACTGATCCACGACAGCTTTCATTGCCCGCAATGGCTGGAATACCTGCTGGTGTACCTGGGCGTGCTGGTGGGACTCAGCGGCCCGCTGGGCCTGCTGCGCCAGCACGAGCTGCGCGACTATGCCCAGCGCCTGCCTGGCTGTCACTCCTACCTGCGCCACGGCGCCAGTTTCTGGCGCGATGCTTGGTGGCAACTCCACTGCCGCTTGCAACTGGCCCACCCGCCGCACATCGCCATCGAGCCGCGCATCGCGCACGACCGCTTTTACCGTTTCCTGGAAGCAACGTGGATGCTGCAGCAACTGCCGTGGGCCCTGTTGTTCTTCGCCTGGGGCGGCTGGGGCCTGGTTTGCTGGGGCGTCTGCGCGCGTATCAGCGCCGGCGTGCTGGGTCACTGGCTGATCGGCTACTTCGCCCACAATCATGGGCAGATGCACTTTGAGGTCCATGGCGCCGCCGTGCAAGGGAGAAATATCCGCCTGGTCTCGCTGCTGACCATGGGCGAATGCTGGCACAACAACCATCACGCATATCCGGGTTCAGCCAAACTGGGCCTGCTGCCGGGCGAATGGGACCCGGGCTGGTGGGTACTGCTGCTCTTGCGGCGCATGGGCCTGGTGTCCGGCCTGCGCCTGCCGCAAGACCTGGCGCCGCGGCCGGAACTGCGCCGCCTTGATCGCGCTGGCGATCAGGCGTCGTCCCCACCGGCCAGGTAATTGTTCTTTACGCGCACATAGTGTTCAGCCGAATAGCGCAGGTAGGCGATCTCCGCTTCGGTTAACGGGCGCACCTTGGCGGCGGGCCGGCCCACGTACAGGTGGCCACTTTCCAGCACCTTGCCGGGCGATACCAGGCTGCCCGCGCCCAGCATCACGTGCTTTTCCACCACCACGTCATCCATGACGATGCTGCCCATGCCGATCAGGCATTCGTCGCCGATGGTGCAGCCGTGCAAGATCACGGAATGGCCGATGGTCACGTATTTGCCGATGGTCAAGGGTGAACCGTCGGGCTTGGCCGCATTCTTGTGCGACACATGGCCCATGGAAAAGTCCTGGATATTGCTGCCCTCGCCGATGACGATGCGGTTCACGTCACCGCGCAGCACGCTGTTGCACCAGATCGAGCAGTCGTCGCCGATCTGCACATCGCCGATCACTTGCGCCGTGTCATGCAGGTAGACGCGCTCGCCCAGGACGGGACGGGTATTCAGGTAGGAACTGACAGGCATCGTTTTCTCGCTTTTCATTAATAGTGAAAGTAAACAACAAGATTCACACCCAGCCGGCGGCCAGCGCAAAAATCGCCAGGCCATGCGCCAGGGACGCGCCCAGCAAGCCGGCACGGCAATATACCAGTCCCGCCACCACGCCTTCGATCACGGCAAATACGAGGATGGGCGCGCCCACCTGCGTGACGGTGGTGGCCAGGAAGGCGTGGCACAGGCCAAACAGCAAGCCCGATACCAGCGCCGCGTGCCAGGCTGGCAGCCAGGCGCGCGGTGCTGCTGCAGCAAGCCGCGGAACAGCAATTCCTCATAGCAGTTGGCCGCCAGTGCAAAGCCCAGCAGCAAGGGCAGCGCGGATGGGGAAACGGGCGCCAGGGACGGCAAGCCGGACAGGGCTTTCAAGCCCGTCGCCAGGGCGATGATCAGGGCGGCGCCCGCCACGCCCAGCAGCACGGACAGGGCCGGGTGCATGCCGAGCCAGCGGATCTGGCGGCGCGCCTCGCTTTCCAGCCAGCAGGTACTTGCTACCAGCCCCAGCGACACGGCCCCCAGCGCCAGCAAGACCAGCGGCGGCGCCGTGAAGCGCAAGCCGCCCGCCGCCACCTGCCAGTAGCCATGCGCCGTCATCGCATCGCGCGCCAGCACGAAAAACAGGATGTGCACGAGTACGCGCAGCAGCGGCACCGAGCGTGGCACGGTACGTGGCAACACCAGCAGCAAGACGGTGCAGACGAGGAAGGCAGGCGTGATCGCCAGCACATACTGCGCCAGGGAAGTGATCTCGGGCATCGTTCAGATCGTTCGATAACAGGGTGCCAATGGGCACGGGCGGCAGCAATTGTATGCGGCGGGCGGAAAAATGGGCAAGCTATCTGGCGATGCCGCTGTCAAGCCGCCTTGCGCCAGCCATGCATCAGCCCATGCGCCGCCAGTCCGGCAGCCAGCCCCCACAGGGCGCCGCCCACGCCCAGCAAGGTCACGTTCGCGGCCGTCGCCAGGAAGGTGATCAACGCCGTTTCACGCATGCGCACGTCCGCCATCGCCTGCGCCAGGCTGTTGCCGATGGCGCCCAGCAGGGCCAGGCCCGCCAGCGCCGTGATGAAGCTGCGCGGCAAGACCATGAACAGGCTGGCCAGGGTGACGCCGAAGACGCCCACCAGGATGTACAGCACGCCGCACGCCAGCCCCGCGACATAGCGCTTAGCCGGGTCCGTGTGCGCATCCTTGCCCGTGCAAATGGCGGCCGTGATGGCGGCCACATTGAAGGCGTGCGCGCCGAACGGCGCCATGAGCAGCGAACCGAGGCCCGTCACCGTCAAAATGGGATTGGCGCTGACGCCGTAACCGTCATTGCGCAGCACCAGCATGCCGGGCATGTATTGCCCCGTCAGCGTGATCAGGAACAGGGGCAGCGCCACGCCCAGCAGGGACGCTACGGAAAAGCGCGGCATCTCGAATACGGGCGCGGCCAGGGTCAGTTCGATGCCATGCGCATCGATGCGTCCCTGCGCCAGCAGCAGGGCCAGGCCGATCAGCATGATGCCCACCACGGCAAAGCGTGCCGTGAAACGGCGCAGCACGGCATACGACAACAGCAGCACCACCACCAGCACGGGATCGGCGCTGGCGCCGCCGAAGGCATTCACGCCAAACTGCAGCAAGATACCGGCCAGCAAGCCGGCGGCGATGCCGCCAGGAATCAGCCGCACCAGGCGCTCGAAGGCGCCCGACATGCCCAGCAGAATGAAGGCGAGCGCGGATACCATGTACGCGCCGATCACCTCCGCGTACGGCGTGTGCGGCATGACGGTGGCCAGGAAGGCCACACCGGGCGTCGACCAGGCCGTGATGATGGGCGCGCGGTAGCGGTAGCTGAGCCAGATGCCCGTCACGCCCACGCCGATGCTCAGCGACCAGACCCAGGACGCCGTCTGCGCGGCGCTGAGCTGGGCCAGCTGGGCCGCCTGGAACACCAGCACAAAGGTGCCGCCATAGTTGACGAGGACGGAAATGCAGGCCGCCATGGTGGGAGACGCCAGGTCGCGCCAGCGCGCTTGGCGCCTGTTGTCGATTACCGCCGAGGATGTGGAACTTGTCTGCATGCGTGTGCCCTTGCCTGAGGTTCAAAAAGGGCATCTTAGCGCTCACATGGACTGCTCAAGCAGGCCAATTTCCACACATTCAACAGACCACTTGAGCGTTCACCCTAGCGCGCGGGCCAGGCGGACGATGTCGCTGTCGATCTCGTGCGGCGTGAGCGCCGCAAAGCCCAGCAGCCAGCCACCGCGCGTCGGCGGCGTCGCATACAGCCGGCTCAGGCCCGGCAGCACGATGCCCGCCTGCGCCGCCAGCCGTACCGTTTCCAGCTCGTCCCTGCCCTCATGCAGCAAGCAAGGCATCTGCAAGCCGCCCGGCGGCAGCTGCGCCGTGACCACGTGCGGCAAGTGCCGCTGCACGGCCTGCGCCATCGCATCGCGGCGCACGGCGTAGACCTTGCGCATGGCGCGCACATGGGCCGCGAAATGGCCGTCGGCGATGAAACGGGCCAGTGTCAGCTGATCCAGTTGCGGCGTGTGACCATCGAGGATGCTGCGCGCATGCGTCATCGGTTTCACCAGCGCGGGCGGCAGCACCATGTAGCCGAGGCGCAGGCCCGGATACAGCGACTTGGCGAAGGTGCCCAGGTAAATCGTGCGCTGCTGCGTGTCTAGCCCCTGCACGCAAGCCGTTGGCAAGCCCGCATAGTGAAACTGGCTGTCGTAATCGTCCTCGATGATCCAACCCTGGCGCTCCGCAGCCCAGGCAGTCAGGGCCAGGCGACGCTCGAGCGCCAGGGTGGCGCCCATCGGGTATTGATGCGACGGCGTGACGTAAATCGTATTCGCCCCGCTGCGGTCCGCGCGCAAGTGCCCGATGCACAAGCCATCGGCATCGACGGGCACGGGCACAACCTGCAATTGCGCCATCTCGAAAGCCTTGCGGGCGCCAAAATAGCCGGGATCTTCCATCAAGATGGGGTCATGTGCGTCGGCCAGCACCTGCGCGCACAGGTACAGGGCCTGGCGCGTGCTGCTCAGCACCAGCACCCGGCCGGCCGTGGCCCGCGCGCCCCGCTCCAGGTTCACATAGTCGGCGATGGCTTGCCGCAAAGGCTCAGCCCCTTGCGGGTCGCCATGCAGCAGCACGCTGGCCCGGTGTTCGCCGGCCGCCTGGCGCCGCAAGCGCTCCCACACGTCGAGCGGAAAGGCGCGCGTTTCCGGCAAGCCCGTGGCAAACGCCTTCACGCTCTGCTGGTCGGCCACGCCGCCGCTGGCGAGGATGTGCGCGCCGCGCGCGCTGAGGGCCACCGGCTGCGCGGACAAGGGCGGCAGCGTGGTCGCAGGCTTGCCCAGCAAGCTCGCGCCGATCGACTCCGAAACAAAACTGCCCGATCCCGCCTGGCGTCGCAGATAGCCATCGAGACGCAGCTGCGCATACGCCATTTCCACCGTATCGCGCGACACGCCCAGCGATTGCGCCAGCGTGCGCGTGGCCGGCAGGCGCAGGCCGGGCGCCAGCACGCCATCGAGTATCAACTGGCGCAGCGCGCGCTGTACGCGCACGCGCAAGTCGAGCGCCGCCAGTTCAGGGGCTGCGATGCGGATTTTCAGGGTATCGAGTTCGAACTGCGGCGTCATGGCGCTTTCGGCGCGGCGCGAACGGCATCCACGGCAGCCATGCTGCTGGCCAGCGAAAAGCCGTGCTGCTGCAGCACCGCCACCAGCTGTTCGCCGGCGCAGCCGAGACGCAGGTTTTCCGCCACCCAGTCCTGCCAGGCGGCGCCGATCTCCGGCATGGCCTCGGGGGCCAAGGTGAGACCGAGTATGCATTTGGCCAGCAAGCCGTTGATGCGCTGCGTGTCGATCAGGTGCTGCACCACCGCATGGCCCGAATGGGGAAATGGGTGCAGGGTGCAGCGGCCGAACGCGGCCAGGCGCTGCGCGTGCATGGCGTCAAGGTTGACCGATTCGCTGGCGCTCGCACTGGCACTACTTCCCGCGCTGGCCACGTCCGGCCGCGTGCCGAACACCAGGTGCATCTGCGTATGTTCGGTCGCCCTGGTGCGGCACAGGGCCGCCAGGTCGTAATAGCCGGAGGGCGGCGGGTCTTGCGCAAGCGACTCCATCACGGGCAGCCAGCGCAGCTCATGGTACAAACGCGCCTGCTGCACGTCGAGGAAGGACAAGGGGCCAAAGGCGACGATCTTCTGCGCATCGAGCAGCAAGCCATACATGACGGCCGCGTACGCGCCCATGGACTGGCCGATGGTGGTGGTTTGACTGGGCGCCATGCTGCGCACCAGCTCGCGCAAGGCCTGCGCCGTTTCATCCACATGGCCACCCAGGCCCGCGATCTGGCGGTGATACCAGGCATTGCCGGAGTCGCGCACGAGGATTTTGTTCAGGTGCTGGCCGCTGGCCTGCTCCAGCTTTCTCAGGCGCCCGTAAAAATCGAAGGCGGGACGCGTGGTCCAGGAGACGAAGCCGAAGGCGATGACCAGCGGCGCACCGGGCACGATGCGGTCGACCAGCACGTCGTCGGCACTGGTGGCGACCAGTCGATTATCCAGCACTTGTGCTTGCAGCATCGGCCCGGCTCCCCGATAAAGGTTGATACAGCAGAAAGCATGAGTTTAATGCCAGGACTGGCAAAATGGAAACACTTGCCGCTGCGGTACGCCAGTACGCGAGGTAAAGCTGCTAGTCTGACGACTATTCACCCATGAACAGGAGCCTTCCATGCTGCATCGCCTGAAATACCTTCCTCTTGCCGCCGCCATCGCCATGGCCGGCGGCTGCGCTGCCACGTCCGACAGCGCCAAGCCAAACGCCAGCCTGGCGCCGCAGGCCAGCCTGACGAATACCTACTGGAAGCTGACGCAGCTCGATGGCGCCCCGGTGGTGATGGCGCCACAGCAGGAACGCGAAGTGCGCATCACCCTCACCGATGATGGCAAGGTCACCGGTTTTACGGGTTGCAACCGCGTCATGGGCGGCTACACGCTGGCAGGCACGGCCCTGCGCTTCACGCAGCTGGCCGGCACGCGCATGGCCTGCCCGCCGCCCCTGATGCAACTGGAAAGCGCCGTGCTGGCCAACTTGAACAGCGTGACGGGCTACCAGCTTGAGGGCGAGAAGCTGATCCTGCTCAAGGATGGCGCGCCCGTGGCCCGCTTTGAATCGGTCTACCTGTGAAATAAAAATCGACTGCCGTTACAATGGCTTCCAGCCTATCATCTGGAAGGAAGCCATGTCCGCACTGCCCTCGCCGCTGCAGCAGCCACCGTTATCGTCGACGCCGCCCCGGGCCGCAGGCCGCTACCGCGCCCTGCTGTTCGACATGGACGGCACCGTCATCAATTCCATTGCCGCCGCCGAACGCATCTGGGGCACCTGGGCGCAGCGCCAGGGCCTCGATGTAGCGGCCTTCCTGCCCACCATCCACGGCGCGCGCTCGGTCGACACCATCGCCAAACTTCGCTTGCCCGGCGTCGACGCGCAGCGCGAGTCGCAGGGCATCACGGATGCGGAAATCATCGATGTGGATGGGATTATTGAAATTGCGGGCGCGCTGCGCTTCCTGCAGTCGCTGCCGCCGGCGCAATGGGCCATCGTCACGTCGGCGCCGCGCGCGCTGGCCACGGCGCGCCTGAAGGCGGCCGGCATGCCCATTCCCGCCATCATGGTGACGGCGGAAGACGTCAAGGCGGGCAAGCCGAAACCCGATTGCTACCTGCTGGCGGCGGAAAAGCTGGGCGTGGCGCCTGCCGATTGCCTGGTCTTCGAAGATGCGTCGGTGGGCATCGAGGCGGGCGAAGCGGCTGGCGCGAAGATCATCGTCGTCACCGCCACGCATGCGCACCCGCTGGCCACGCGCCACCCCGCCATCGACAGCTACGAGAGCATCGTGGCGACGGTGGATAGCGACGGTTTCATCGTGCTGGCGCAGTCGGTTGCAGCACGCGCGACAAGATAGACTGTTCCAGCGCGGCGAAAGCCGCATGGCCGCGCTGACGGGGGCGCGGCAAATCCACCTGCACGTCCAGGGTAATCCGCCCATCCTCGATCAATAGCACGCGGTCGGCCAGGGCCACGGCTTCGGCCACGTCGTGCGTCACCAGCACGGCCGTGAAACCGCGCGCCAGCCACAACGACTCGATCAACTGCTGCATTTCGATGCGCGTCAGCGCGTCGAGCGCCCCCAAGGGCTCGTCAAGCAGCAGCAATTGCGGTTCGTGCACGAGGGCACGCGCCAGCGCCACGCGCTGCTTCTGGCCACCCGACAAGGCCGCCGGCCAGTCGTCCGCCCGCTCGGCCAGGCCCACCGTCCACAACGAGGCGGCCGCCGCGCCAACGGAGCGGGGCAAGCCCAGGGCCACGTTGTCGAGCACCGTCTTCCACGGCAGCAAACGCGATTCCTGGAACATGATGCGGATGTCGGGAGCGCCGATGCCGCTGCCGATGGCGACCTTGCCCTCGTCGACGCTTTCCAGGCCCGCGATGGAGCGCAGCAAGGTGCTTTTGCCGCAGCCGCTACGCCCCACGATGGCGACGAATTCGCCCGCTTCCAGCTGCAGGTCGACGTTTTTCAGCACGGGACGTTCGCCATAGGCCTTGCTCAATTGCGTCAATGCCAGCGGCACGCCACGGCGCGCCAAAGGGGCTTGCGGGGCGACCTTCGCCTGCGGCGGTGCGCCGGCCGGGTCGTACTGCACGAAGTGCGACAAAAAATCCGTTTCGATCTGGATGGGGGCGAGCAGCATGGTGTTCTTTCCTCATTTCGTCACTATCGGTAGACGGGATTCCAACGCAGGCAGTGGCGTTCCAGGCGGCGCGAGAACAGGTCGGCCAGCTTGCCCAGCAAGGCGTACAGCAAAATCCCCACCAGCACCACGTCCGTTTGCAGGAATTCGCGCGCATTCATGGTCATGTAGCCGATACCGGCCTGCGCCGAGATGGTTTCGGCGACGATCAACAGCACCCATACGAGTCCCAGCGAAAAGCGCACGCCCACCAGGATGGAGGGCATGGCGGCTGGCAGGATCACGTCGCGGTACAAAGGCCAGCCGGACAAGCCATAACTTTTCGCCATTTCGATCAGCCCCTGGTCAGCCGAACGGATGCCGTGGAAGGTGTTCAGGTAGACGGGAAAGAAGACGCCGACGGCCAGCAGAAACAGCTTGGCCGTCTCGTCGATGCCAAACCACAGGATCACCAGCGGGATCAGGGCCAGCGCGGGGATGTTGCGCACCATTTGCAGGGTCGTGTCGAGCAGGGTTTCCGCATGGCGGAAACTGCCCGTGAATAGCCCCAGCAGCAAACCCAGTCCCGCGCCAATGCCAAAACCGACCGTCGCGCGCCACAAACTCGTTTTCAGGTGCAGCCACAGCTCTCCCGACACGGCCAGGTGCCAGAAGGCTTTCGCCACGGCCCATGGCTCGGGCAGGATCCGGCTCGACAGCCAGCCCCACTGCGCCGCCAGCTGCCAGGCCAGCAGCAGCGCCACGGGCAGGGCCCAAGGCGCCAGCGCCTGACGCAGCGAAGGCCACGGCGCGGCGCTTGCCCGTTTTATGGAGCCGGCCGCCATCTCAGGCCGCCTTTTTCTGCGGCGCGGCCGGTACGATATTGCTGGCCATGACTTCGCCGAAGGGCCCCGTCAGTGACTGCTCACCCACGGCCTTGCCCTTGCCCAGCAGCGGGAACACCAGTTCGGCAAAGCGGTACGATTCTTCCAGATGCGGGTAGCCGGAGAAAATGAAGGTGTCGATGCCCAGGTCCGCGTATTCCTGCATGCGCGCTACCACGGTCGGGCCATCGCCGACCAGGGCCGTGCCCGCGCCGCCGCGCACCAGGCCCACGCCAGCCCAGAGGTTGGGCGACACTTCCAGCTTGTCGCGCCGCCCGCCATGCAGGGCCGCCATGCGCTGCTGGCCCACCGAATCCATCTTGCCGAAGGCCGCCTGCGCCTTGGCGATGATGTCGTCGTCCAGGTGGCTGATCAGTTCATCGGCCGCGCGCCAGGCAGCCTCATTCGTTTCGCGCACGATCACATGCAGGCGAATGCCGAAGCGCACCGTGCGGCCCCGCTTGGCGGCACGCGCGCGGATATCGGCGATCTTTTCCGCCACGGCGGCGGGCGGCTCGCCCCAGGTCAGGTACACGTCCATCTGCTCGGCCGCCAGTGCATGCGCAGGCTCCGACGAACCGCCGAAATACAGGGGCGGATACGGTTTCTGCACGGGCGGATACAGGGTTTTCGCGCCCTTCACCTGGATATGCTTGCCCTCGAAATCGTAGCCGGCCGCGCCGCCCTCGCCCGCCAGGGTGGCGCGCCACACCTTGATGAATTCATCGGAAATTTCATAGCGCTTGGCATGGTCGGCAAACAGGCCGTCCGCTTCCAGTTCGCCCTGGTCGCCGCCCGTGACGACGTTGATCAGCAGGCGCCCGTTCGACAGGCGGTCAAAGGTGGACGCCATGCGCACGGCCAGGCCAGGCGTGGACAGGCCGGGGCGCACGGCGACCAGGAATTTCAGCTTTTGCGTCACGCTGATCAGCGACGAGGCCACCACCCACGCGTCTTCGCAGGAGCGGCCCGTGGGCAGCAGCACGCCGTCATAGCCGAGCGTGTCGGCGGCCACGGCCACCTGGCGCAAATAATCGGCATCGACGGGGCGCGCGCCCTGCGACGTGCCCAGGTAGCGGCTGTCGCCGTGGGTAGGGATGAACCAGAAGACATTCAATGACATGATATTTGTTCCTTATTTTGCGCTGGTAGCCAGCTGGCGCGCCGGCAGCAGCGCATCCTTGACGACGATCGGTTTCGGAATCAGCTTCAGGCTGGAAAAGGCATCCGCCACCCTTTGCTGCGAAGCGATCACGTCGACGGAAACGGGCTTGACGCCATACGCATAGCGCGAGGCGGCCAGCGCCACCACATCCTTGCCCAGCCCAGTCTGCGCCGCCAGGATCGTCGCCACTTCGTCCGGGTTGTTGCGGCCCCAGTCATCAACCTTGGCCACTTCATCGAGCACGATGCGCAGGATCTCGGGATTTTTTTCCGCATACGTGCGCGAGGCCAGATAAAACTGGTAGTTCGCCACCAGGCCCTTGCCGTCGGCCAGCACGCGGGCGCCCAGTTGCTTCTCGGCGGCCGCCAGGAACGGGTCCCAGATGGCCCAGGCATCCACGCTGCCACGCTCGAAGGCGGCGCGCGCATCGGCCGGCGGCAGGAAGACGGGCTGGATGTCGGCATACGCGACACCGGCCTTTTCCAGCGCCTTCAATAACAGGTAATGCACGTTCGAGCCCTTGTTCAGGGCGACCTTCTTGCCCTTCAAGTCGGCCAGGGTGCGCAGGCCGGAACCCTTGGGCACGACGATGGCTTCGCTGGCCGGCGACGCCGGCTCATTGCCGACATACACCAGGTTCGCGCCGGCCGCCTGGGCGAAAATCGGCGGCGCCTCGCCCACGGTGCCGAAATCGATGCTGCCCACATTCAAGCCTTCCAGCAGCACGGGGCCTGCCGGGAACTCCGTCCATTTCACGCCCACACCCTGCTCGGCCAGGCGTTTTTCCAGCGTGCCGCGCCCTTTGAGCAGGGTCAGGGTGCCGTACTTCTGGTAGCCAATACGCACCTGCAGCTCCTCCTTGGCCTGCGCCTGCGCCGCAGCCGGCATGCCGGCCGCCATCACGCCAGCGGCGGCGGCAAACAGCAAGCCCAAAGTGGTACGGCGCGAGAGTCGTTGTGCTTGGCGGTGTGTCATGGCGGTTCCTTGGTCGGTAAATAATCAGGCGGCTTGATAGTGGGGAGCGTAAGGCTGGCCTTGCAACGAACGCACGGGTACGGAGATATCGCTTGACACGGGCGGGCGCTGTCCCTGCAGCACGAACAGGCCGGTAGACAGTTCCTCGATGCCGGCCTGCACGCGCGCGGCTATCGGCGCATCCAGGCTCAGGCCCCGTTCTTCGTGCCAGTCCAGCTGCTGCGCATTGGCGTAGATGCTGGTGAACACCTGCTTGGCGCCCAGCGCATGCAGCACGGGGCGCAGCGCATAGTCGAGCGCCAGGGTGTGGGCATGGCCGCCGCCCGTGGCCAGCGGCAGCACCAGCTTGCCGGCCAGGCCATCCTGCGGCAGCAAGTCGAGGAAGGCTTTCAGCAACCCTGTATACGAGGCCTTGTAGATGGGCGTGGCGATCACGATGGCGTCGGCGTCGGCCACGGCGCGCACGGCGCGGGCAATCGCCGCGTCGTCGTAGTCGGCCAGCAGCAGGGCGCGCGCCGGCAGGTCGCGCACATGCAGCTTGGCGTAGCTGTGGCCCTGCAGCGCCAGCTGCTCGCCGATGTGCAGCAGCAAACGGCTGGAACTCGATGGGAGTTGCGGGCTACCGCCCAATAACAAGATGCTCATGTGATTCCCGTCCCTGTACGTTGTCGGATTGGAGTTGCTCGGATGCTGGCAGCCTATCGCCATCAGCAGCCGTGTAAAACGAATGCTTTCGCGCTTCGATATGCGTTTTTTGACTATCCGGGCCTGACGCCCCGCAAGCGAAGGCGACGGTCCCCGCGCGGCTTTTTTTCGCATATCCATGCGCGGTTTTCTTCGTGTACGGCGCACGCCTGGCGGTGCAATATCGGCCTCATCGTCTTTCTGGAATGTCACTCATGTCTAGCGCTTTACTCCATGCCTCCCTTCCCCAGTCGCACGTGCCGGAACCCTTGCAGGACTCCATCCGCATCGCCACCTCGCTGGCCGCGCGCCTGGCCGAAACGGCGAATGCCCGCGACCGGGCCGGCGGCCACGCGGCCCGGGAACGCGAATGGCTGCGCGAATCGGGCTTGCTGACCTTGTCGATTCCCGTCGAATTCGGCGGCCAGGGCGCGTCCTGGCCCCTCGTGTACCAGGTGATCCGCATCCTGGCGCGCGCCGACAGCGCGCTGGCGCATGTCTTCGGCTTCCACCATTTGCAGCTGGCCGGCTTGCAGCTGTATGGCAGCGCGCAACAGCAGCGCCGCCTGCTCACCCTGACCGTCGACGAGGGCCTGTTCTGGGGCAATGCCTTGAATCCCCTCGACAAACGAGTCACGGCCATCGACAGCGATGACGGTTTCATCCTCGACGGCATCAAGAGCTTTTCTTCCGGCTCCGTCGGTTCCGACTGGCTGACCATCTCCGCCTGGCACGCGCCCACGCAGACGGCGCTGATCGCCGCCCTGCCCACGCGCCAGGATGGCATGACCGTGGAGGCGGACTGGGACGCCTTCGGCCAGCGCCAGACGGACAGCGGCAATGTGCATTTCCAGGCGGTAGCCCTGCCGCAGGACCTGGTGCTGCAGGCGCCCGCGCAGGCAGCCACGCCGCAAGCCACCGTGCGCTCGCAGATCGCGCAACTGATCATGGCGAATTTATATCTGGGCATCGCCGAAGGCGCGTTCGAGGCGGCGCGCCGCTACACGGACGAGCAGGCAAAAGCCTGGTTTGCCTCGGGCGTGGCCTATGCAACGGACGACCCTTTGCTCCAGCACCGCTACGGCCAGCTGTGGCTCTTGCTGCGCCCCGCGCAAGTGCTGGCCGACGCGGCGGCGCAGGACCTGGAAAAAGTGTTCCGCAAGGGCGCGCTGGTGACGGCGCGCGAACGGGGCTTGCTGGCCGTGGCCGTGGCCGAAGCCAAGTGCCTGGCGCACAAGGCGGGACTGGAAATCAGCAGCCAGATGTTCGAACTGACGGGTGCCCGCTCCACCTCGGCCCAATACGGCTTTGACCGCTACTGGCGCAACGTGCGCGTGCATACCCTGCACGACCCCATCGACTACAAGCTGCGCGACCTGGGGCGCTTTGCCTTGAATGGCACGCTGCCCGAGCCGACGGCTTACTCGTAATTCAACCACCAAGGAGCCAGCATGACCATCGCCCGCCGCAGCATCCTCCTCAGCGCCCTGAGCCTCGCCCTGGCCAGCAGCTTTGTCCACGCCAAGGACCCGAAAGACATCACCATCGGCACCAGCGCCGGACCGTACGCGGACCAGATCAAGCTGGGCATCAAGCCTATCCTGGAAAAGCAGGGCTACAAGGTCAAGCTGGTGGAATTCAATGACTACATCCAGCCAAACTTCGCGCTGGCCGAGGGTTCGCTGGATGCCAACGTGTTCCAGCACATCGTCTACCTGAAGAAATTCGCGCTGGAGCACAAACTGGCACTGACGGACCTGATCACGATACCCACGGCGCCGATCGCCATCTACAGCAAGAAGCACAAGACCCTGGACGACGTGAAGGAAGGCACGACGGTGGGCTTGCCAAACGATCCAACCAACCAGGCGCGCGCGCTGGTGCTGCTCGACCAGCTGGGCTGGATCAAGCTGCGCGCCAGCTTCGACCCCGTGCGCGCGTCGGAAAAGGATATCGCCGTCAACACGAAGAAGATCAAGCTGCTGCCGCTGGAAGCGGCGCAGCTGCCACGCTCCCTGGGCGACACCGACTACTCTTTCATCAACGGCAATTACGCGCTGGCGTCGGGGCTGAAACTGACGGACGCGCTGGTGGCCGAGAAAATCTCGCCCAACTACATCAATCTGGTGGCCGTGCGCACGGCGGACAAGGACAAGCAGTTCGCGAAAGACCTGGCGGCCGCCTACCGTTCGCGCGAATTCCTCGACATCACCAATAAACACTTTGCAGGCTATTCAAAACCCGATTACCAGCAAGCGTTGCAAACGGCCGCAAACTCGGTGACCAAATAAGCCATGGCAAAGACGATACGCTTCAACGCCTTCCAGATGAATACCGTTGGCCACCAGTCGCCGGGACTGTGGACGCATGCGCGCGACAGCAGCCACCGCTACACCGATCCTGCGCACTGGACGGAACTGGCGCGGCTGCTGGAAGCGGGCCTGTTCGACGCGGTATTCCTGGCCGACGTGCTGGGCGTGTATGACGTGTACCGGGGCAGCCTTGATGCGGCCCTGGAACACGGCGTGCAGGTGCCGCTGAACGACCCGCTGGCCCTCGTGCCCATCATGGCACAGGCGACCACGCACCTGGGTTTCGGCGTCACCTGCGCCCTCACCTACGAACACCCGTACACGTTCGCGCGGCGCATCTCCACCCTGGATCACTTGACGGGCGGGCGCATCGGCTGGAATATCGTCACCGGCTATCTCGATAGCGCGGCGCGCAACCTGGGCTTGAGCCAGCAACTGGGCCACGACGAGCGCTACGACCTGGCCGATGAATACCTCGACGTCGTCTACAAGCTGTGGGAAAAAAGCTGGGACGACGACGCCGTCGTCAACGACAAGGCGCGCGGCATCTACGCCGATCCGGCCCGCGTGCATCCGATCAACCATGCCGGGCGCCACTACCAGGTGCCCGGCATCCATTTGTGCGAACCATCGCCGCAGCGCACGCCCCTGCTTTACCAGGCGGGTACTTCGCCACGCGGCACGCGCTTTGCGGCACGCCACGCGGAAGCGACCTTTGTCAGTGGTCCCAGCAAGACAGTCGTCAAGCGCTACGCCGACGACTTGCGCGCCGCCGTGCGGCTGGCAGGACGCGATGGCGACGCGCTGCTGATCTACGCACAGGCGCTGGTCATCACGGGCGCCACGGAAGAAGAGGCGCGGGCCAAGCACGCCGACTACCTGCGCCACGTGAATATCGAGGCGGCGCTGGTGCTGCTGTCCGGCTGGACGGGTGTCGATTTCAGCCGCTATCCGCTCGACGCCACCATCGACTACATCGATTCCCCGGCCGGCCGCTCGGCGCTGGCCTCGTTCAGCCAGGCCGACCCGGACCGCCGCTGGACGGTGCGCGAGGCAGCCGAATACATCGGCCTGGGCGGACGCGGCCCCGTGCTGGTGGGCGATGCGCGCCAGGTGGCAGACCAGCTGGAAGCGTGGCTGGACGAGACGGGCATCGACGGTTTCAATCTGGCCTTCGCCGTGGCCCACGACAGCATGGCCGACGTGGTGGCCCACATCGTGCCGGAACTGCAGCGGCGCGGCCGCTACCGCACCCATTATGAGGAAGGCAGCTTGCGCCACAAGGTCTTCGGCCATGGCCCGCGCCTGCCCGCCGGTCACGCGGGGCGCCAGGTCAGCATCGCACCCGCGTCCATGCCCGGCGCTGAGTTGGCGGCCTGACGCGGCCAGTGACAAGCATTGCCATTCATGTTAGCTTGCCATGTTGAAAACAAACAGGCGGCTACGTGCATCTTCCTTTCCTTCCCGTTCTCGCCATCCTTGCCCTCAGCCACATCGCAGCTCACGCGGATACGCAGGCTGACACACCTGCCGACGCAGCGGTCGACACCAGCCAGTCCATCCACGTCAGCAGCATCCGCAACCCGGAACTCAAGTCCTACCGCGTGATGATCGCGGGCCTCGATGCCTTTGACGACCACCATGCACTGGCGCCCAGGGCACGCGAAGTGCGCTTCCAGCTGATTCCCGGCCCCGGCGCACCGGACAACGCCATGCAGGATCTGAGCTTGCGTATCGCCGGCAATGAAACCTCAATCGTCCTGTCCCTGGCCGCCGACGGCAGTTTTACGCTGCCGCGCAGCGCGCAAGCCGAGCGCGAAGACGCGGACCTGGTCACCAACAAGAAGAAGGACGCGTACCGCTGGCAAGCCAGCGTGCGCAGCGACGATGTACCGCCCGGCATGCGCCGCCTGGGCGACCTGCGCCTGCAATGCCAGGTCGGCATCGCCATTGCCAAGAAAGAGACGCCCTTCTGGCTACGTACCCTGGTCGCCACCAAGCTGCGCACCACCGACTGGTGCTCCGCCGTTGAACTCAAGATGAGCACGTACAGCGATCCGGCTATCGCCAGCGCCACCCTGCTCGATGGCGGGCGCCGCATCGCGCTGCAGGTGAAAAATGGCGGCACGTCCTTCCTGGCCCCCTTGGGCGATACCCGCTATGCGGACGATACCTTGATCGAACTGATCTACAAGGACACTGGCGCCGCGCCGCCCGCTTCCCTGTAACCGTTTGCGTCGCGCCCAGTTCCGTGTCAGCATACGCCACCTTGGCAACACGGATAAGGACTGCAATGCCCCTCACTCTGATACGCGCGCTGGCCCTGGCGCTGCTGCTGGCCAGCCCCGCCGCCCAGGCGCAGACACCGGGCTGCGACGTTTGCGCCACCTGGAATGCCGACCAGACGCCGTTCCGCATCTTCGGCAATGCCTATTATGTGGGCGTGAAAGGCCTCAGCTCCGTGCTGGTGACGTCGCCGCAGGGCCACGTGCTGATCGACGGCGGCTTGCCGGAATCGGCGCCAAAGATCATCGCCAATATTGGCGCCCTGGGCTTTCGCATCGAAGACGTGAAACTGATCCTCAATTCGCATGGCCATATCGACCATGCGGGCGGCCTGGCCGAGCTGCAGCGGCGCAGCAATGCGCTGGTGGCCGCCAGTCCGTCGGCCGCGCTGGACCTGGCGTCGGGCGAAGTGGGGCCGGACGACCCGCAATACCACGCGCTGCCCAAGTACCCGCCCGTCAAGGACATGCGCCTGGCGCGCGACGGCAGCCATTTCGACGTCGGTCCCATCAAGCTGACGGCGCATGCCACGCCGGGCCACACTCCCGGAGGCCTGAGCTGGACGTGGCTATCGTGCGACGGCCCCCGCTGCCTGAACATGGTGTACGCGGACAGCCTCAACGCCGTCTCGCGTCCCGGCTTCAAGTTCAGCGCCAGCAGCGAGTATCCGAACGCGCTGGCAGATTTGCGCCACAGCTTCGAGACCCTGGAAAAACTGCCTTGCGACGTGCTCATTTCGGCGCACCCGGAAGCATCGCAATTGTGGGAGCGGCTGGAAGCGGGCGTCACGGGCGGCAGCGAGGCCTTTGTCGATCCGCAGGCGTGCCGCGCCTACGTGGCGGCGGCGCGCACCTTGCTTGACGCGCGCCTGGAACAGGAAAAACAACCATGAACTTGTCAACCGTGCACGCTGGCTTGGCGCCAATCTGCTACGCTGGCGCCATTCATCTGAAGAAGGAAATGCCATGTTCAAACTCGCCAGACTGATTCCCCTCGCCGCCATCGTGGCCATCACCGCCGGCTGCGCGCAAACGCCCGTGCGCAGCGACGCTGCCGCCGCTGCGCCAGGCGCCACCTCGCCCGCCAAGCCGGCGCCCAAGCTGACACAGACGCAATGGAAGCTGAAGGAATTGAAGGGCAAGCAAGTGGTGCGCAAGGCGCCTGAGCAGCGCGAAGTGTCCCTGCTGCTGGCCGAAGGCCGCGCCAGTGGCCACAGCGGCTGCAACCAGATGATGGGCGGCTACACCAGCGATGGCGTCAGCACCCTGGCCTTCTCGCAGCTGGCCGGCACCATGATGATGTGCCAGCCGCAGGACATGGACCTGGAGCGCCTGCTTTTGACCACCCTGGGCGAAGTCAACGGCTACCGCTACGCCGACCAGGAATTGCTGCTGCTGAAGGATGGCGTACCTGTAGCCCGTTATGAAGCGCTGACGGTGAAGTAAAAGCCGCACTCCCGCGTTTCAAGAGTGCCTGAAAAACGTTCAAGGCAAGGCGCAGCGCCGCCATGGGCGTTTTCTCGGGCACTCTTAATCGTTGCGCATCTGCGCCTGCGATACATTGCTCTCTGGCGGCACGCTCTGCGTCAGCCACACATTCCCCCCGATGGTCGATCCCGCACCGATGGTGATGCGCCCCAGCACCGTTGCGCCCGCGTAAATCACCACGTCGTCCTCGACGATGGGGTGGCGTGGCGTGCCCTTGATCAGCGCGCCGGATGCATCGGCAGGAAAGCGCTTGGCGCCCAGGGTGACGGCCTGGTACAGGCGCACGCGCTGGCCGATGATGGCCGTCTCGCCGATCACCACGCCCGTGCCATGGTCGATGAAGAAGGACGCGCCGATGTGCGCGCCCGGATGAATGTCGATGCCCGTCAGGGTATGCGCGATGTCGGCGATCAGGCGCGCCAGGAACGGCGCGCCCAGCGCATGCAGGCGATGCGCCAGGCGGTGGTACAGGATGGCGATGGTGCCCGGATAGCACAGCATGATCTCGGCCACCGAGGTGGCGGCCGGGTCGCCCGCGTAGGCGGCCTGCACGTCCGACACCAGCAGCGCGCGGATGTCGGGCAGGCTGGCGGCAAAGGCGCGCGTGATGTCGCGCGCCTGCTGCGCCAACGCCGCATCGTCGCTGGCGGCATCTTGCTCCTCGCCGGCCGGTACGGAGAACAGCAAACCGCGCCGCACCTGCTCGCTGAGCCGGTTCAGGGTGGTGTTGAGCGTGTCGCCGACAAAATAGTCGATGCTTTCGTCCGTCAGGTTGGGCCGCCCGTAATGCGTGGGGAACAGGGCCGCCGACAGGCCGTTGACGATGGTGCTCAAGGCTGCACGCGACGGCAGTTCGCGCACCCTGCCGTTATGACGGATCTTGTGCTTGTCTTCGCGCGAGCTGCGCAAGGCCTGGATCACGGGCCCCAGGTTCCACTGGGCCGTGTCGTCGGCGGGCGCTGCGGGATCAATGCTGTGCATGGCGTATCACTTCCAAAAACGGCAAACAAGCCGGGTCGCCCTAGCTTAGCGGCCAGGCACCGCGATTCAAACGAAGAATTTCAAGGTTCCATATGCGAAAATCGCATATGGACGGCAAACAGCGCCGGCGCCAAACCCGATTCCAGGCACTAGCGTAAAATGAAGGACTAACAAAAACACTCTTCAACATGACTAAATTATTAACCTGGATTTTGGCGGGCCTGGCGATGGTCGGACCGCTTGCAATTGACACCTATCTGCCGTCTTTCCCCGCCATCGTGCACGATTTCAATGCCAGCCCCCTGCTGGTGCAGCAAACCCTGAGCTTTTTCCTGTTCACGTTCGCCTTCATGATGCTGTTTTACGGCACCCTGTCCGACTCGTTCGGCCGCCGTCCTGTGATTCTCGTCTCGCTGGTGCTGTATGTGATCGCCTCCGTGGGCGCCGCGCTGGCGCCGTCGCTGGGCTGGCTGCTGGCCTGGCGCGTGCTGCAGGGTCTGTCGGCCGGTGCCGGTTCCGTGATCGGCCGCGCCATCGTGCAAGACCGCTATTCGGGCGCCGCCGCGCAAAAAATCCTCTCGCACATCATGATGGTATTCGCGCTGGCGCCGGCCATCGCGCCCGTGCTGGGCGGCTGGCTACAGGTCGGCCTGGGCTGGCGGGCGATCTTCTGGTTCCTCACGGCCTTCGGCGTGCTGATGTTCATCGTCGTCTGGCGCGCGCTGCCCGAAAGCTTGCCGAAGGAGCAGCGTCACGCCTTCCACCTGGGCGACATCGCCGTCAATTACTGGAAAGTGCTGTGCCACCGCCAGTTCCTGCTGCTGTCGACGGCCATCGGCGCCGCCTTTGGCGGCTTCGCCCTGTACATCGGCTCGGCCGCCTACTTCATCATCAACATCCTGCATTTGCCGGAGACGGCATTCGCCTGGCTGTTCATCCCCTTAATTAGCGGCATGGTCTTCGGCTCGGCCCTGTCGGCGAAAATCGCCCACCGCTACAGCCAGCGCCAGATGATCTGGGCCGGCTTCATATTGATGCTCGTCGCCGCGCTGGCCAACATCGGCTACAACTATGTGTTTGCCGCCGAAGTGCCATGGGCCGTGCTGCCCTTGTTCTTTTACTCGTTCGCCCTGTCGATCGCCATGCCGCCGATGACCCTGATGGCCCTGAATCACTTCCCCAACAACAGCGGCCTGGCCTCGTCAATGCAATCGTTTATCCAAATGCTGCTGTTCGCGCTGGTGTCGGGCCTGGTGGCGCCGCTGCTGTTCGACAGCGCCTTGAATTTGGCGTATGGGGTGATGGCGGGATTACTGGTGAGTTTGCTGTGCTGGGTATTTGCGCAGGGTGGTTCAGCGGAAATCGCCGCGAAGTAAGGTCACGCATACCAAGCCAGCAAAACTCAGACCCGGCGGGTCCGACCCCAGCAGTCCTAATCCGACCTACGGCCAAGGTGCGGGGGTGACATCGACATATTGTGCCCCGCCCTGCTCCGGCTCTGCCACATCGCGCGCAGCTGGCTGGTTCAACGGCCCGGCCGGCGAACGCAAACTCAAAATCTCTTTGCGCGCCTCGACGAAGTCGGCGGAACTCAAGGGATGTTGCTGGTCCGGCCAGTGGCTGACAGCCCATTCCTGCAAGGATTCAAAGCGCCGCCACAGTTCGGCGATGAATTCGCGGCGCGCCTCTTCCTGTGCTTCCTCCTGCTGCGGCGCCTTCCCGGCGCCTTCCCCGATAGGTACTTGCATGGCTGCTCCCTGGCTGATCAATCATCATGCCAGACTACGCAGGGACCAGCCAGGCGTCTGTTCGCGAACGAACACAGGATTTATTCGGGCATCTTGCGGAAACCCACGGCCAGGCGGTTCCAGGTATTGATGGAGCCGATGGCCAGGGTGACGTTGACCATTTCCGCCGGCGTCAATTGCTCTGCCAGCGCCACATAGTCTTCGTCCGACGCATGATTTTGCGGCAGCAGGGTCAGCGCTTCCGTCCAGGCCAGCACGGCCCGCTCGCGCGGCGTGAAGAATGGCGTTTCGCGCCAGACGGACACGGCATGCAGGCGGCGTTCCGTTTCGCCCGCCTTGCGCGCGTCGCTCGTGTGCATGTCGACGCAAAAGGCGCAGCCATTGATTTGCGAGGCGCGCAGGCGGATCAGCTCGAGCAGCGAGTGTTCCACGCCCAGCTTGGCGATAGCCGCTTCCAGCGCATACATGGCCTTGACGGCGTCCGGCGAAGCTTGTGTAAAATCGAGTCGTTGCTGTGTCATGATGCATTCCTTGATGAAGTAGGGATGCAGCATTGTAGAAGCGCGACAACAGCGCGCGGCAGGCCAATCCTGCCGAAAAACGGCAGACCACCAACAGATACTCCATGGAATTACATATCCTGATCGATGGCACGCGCGACCTGGGCGGCCAGCTGTACCGCCAGCTCAGCGAAGCCATCCGCTCGGGCCGCCTGGCGGACGGCCAGCAATTGCCGCCCTCGCGCCTGCTGGCCAGCCAGTTGGGCCTGTCGCGCAAGACAGTCTCCGACGTGTATGAGAAGCTCGCTTATGAAAAGCTGCTGGTAGGAAAGGTCGGCGTGGGCAGCTTCGTGCAGACGCCGCATGCCTCGCCGCAGCGCCGCCACGCCAGCACGCCGCTGGCCAGCGCCGAGCGCATCGCCCGCTGGGAAGCGACTCCCACGCCCTTGCGCCGCGCCAGCCAGGAAACGCCCGCCCGCTACGCCTTCATCGGCGGGCGGGCCACGCCCGCGCACTTTCCGCAAGATGAATGGCGCGCCTGCATGCTGCACGCGCTGCGCCAGGGTGGCCAGGCGCGCGGCCGCTATGGCCCAGCGGAAGGCTTGCCCGCCTTGCGCGCGGCGATCGCCGGCCATGCCGCCTTCAGCCGCGGCATCCATTGCAGCGAGGAACAGGTGCTCGTCACCAGCGGCGCGCAGCAAGCCTTGCATCTGCTGGCGCTTACCCTGCTGGAGCCGGGCGACACGGTTGCCGTGGAAGAACCTGGCTACCCGGTAGCGCGCGCCGTATTCGCCAGCCAGGGTGCGCGCGTGGTGGGCGTCGACGTGGACGAGGATGGCCTCATCGTCGCGCAAATCCCCGACGGCACGCGCTTGATCTATGTCACGCCCGCGCATCAATTTCCGCTCGGCATGCCGATGAGCATGGCGCGCCGCCATGCCTTGCTGGAGCGGGCCCGGCAACTGGGGGCCATCATCATCGAGGATGATTACGACAGCGCCTTCCGCTACGAGGGGCGGCCAGAGGATGCGCTGCAAAGCATGGACCGCTACGGCGTCGTCGCGCACGTGGGCAGCTTTTCCAAGATCATGCTGCCGGAATTGCGGCTCGGCTATGTGGTGCTGCCAAAAACCATCGTGGCCGCCATGCAGACGGTGAAATACCTGAGCGATTGCCATACGGCCAGCCTGGGCCAGCATGCGCTGGCCAAGTTCATCGGCGATGGCCACTTGCTGCGCCATATCCGCCGCTGCCACGACATTTATGCGGGACGGCGCGAACGGCTGCAGCACTGGTTCAACGGTCCGTTGTCACCGTGGTTCCGTCTGGTGCCGGCGAGCGCCGGCTTCCACGTGGCGGCCCTGGCCCAGGCGCCGCTCGATATCGCTGACTTGCTGCGCCGGGCGCGCCTGGCCGACGTCAGCCTGTATGCGCTGGCCAGCTTTTACCATGGGCCCGCCCGCCATGAAGGCCTGTTCCTCGGCTATGGCGCCATCGACAGGCTCGATATCGATACGGCGCTGGCCCGTGTGCTGGCGATCCTGCAAGACATGGCTCTCCTGCCCTTCAGCGGGGCTGCCAGCCGGGTTGCCAACGATAGTGCCCCGTGATCGGATAACTGAATAAAATATTTTCCTCGCGCGCGCCCTCGCCGATGTTGTGGATGACGAGCGGCACGCCGCTCCACGACCGCTTGTCGCTGACGATGCCGATATGCGTGAGGTTGCGCGGCAGGCGCCAGGTGACGATGTCGCCCGCGCGATAAGCGTCCGCTTCCTTGGCTGGAGGCAGGCTGGTGCCGTGGCGGGCAAAAAACGTGCCCAGGTTCGGCACGCGGCGGTGGTCGATATTGCGGTCCGGCCCCTTCATCTGCCAGCGTCCCTGCTGCTGGTACACCTGCCACGCCTTGCGCATGTCTTCGTGCACCAGCACCTGCAAATCCTGCCCCAGCTGGCGGTAGGCGCGCACGACCACGTCCGTGCACACGCCCCGCTCGAGCGGCACATCGCCGCCCGGATAGGCCAGGCGTTCATAGCGCGGGTCGTACTGCAGGGTCACGCCCACCTGACTGCGGGCGGCGGCGACGAGGGCTTGCGGGGTGCCAGCAGCAGTTGCCGAGGCCAGCATGGGCGCCAGGACAAGCGCCAGGAGGGAGAGCAGTTTGATTGGCATCAACGTCGGTGGTCGGATGGAAATGCCAACTTTACCGCAGTGGCAGGGAAAACGTCGGACGCTAGGCGGCGGCCAGCTGCGCCAGGTGGGTGGGGAAATCCACGGCCGCGCCAGCCGCATTGATGGTCTCAAAGTAATCATGCCAGCCCGTGGCGGCGATACCGGCCAGCAAGGCGTCCAGTGCCGCCTCGTCCGGGAAGCGCCAGACGGCATAAAATTGCTGGACAGCTGCATGCAGCTTACCGCCATCGATGGCGCCCATGGCCAGCGCTTCGGCGCCGCTGCCCGACATGGCGGCCATGCCGGCACCCACCGTGTCGAAATACGCCTGGCGCGCAGCGCCATCGAGGGCCAGCCAGGCGGGTTTCGGGCTGTACAGTTCTAACAAGTAATGCATGCTTACTCCTTGGGTGAGGTATCGTCAGGCCAGCGAGCGCTGGGCCCGCTTGCAGATGCGTGCCGTGGCGGCATTGGGACTTTCCTGTAGCCATTGCGCGCACAGGCTGCGCACCCAGTCCGGCTGGCTCTTGGCCGCATCGTTGAGCCAGTTGGCCAGGGAATCTTGCACGTAGACGGCCGGGTCGGCGCGCAGGGGCTGCAGCAAGGGCAAGGCCAGTTGCGGCGTTTCTTTTAACTGGGCAATGTGCGCGCACCACACGCCGCGCGGGCGCAGCGCTTCGCAGGCAAAGCGGCGCAGGCGTTCCGACGCGTCCGCCGTCCACGGCGCCAGCAAGCTAATGGCCTCGTCAAGACTCGCCGCCAGATGGGGCCGCAGCGCCAGCCAGGCCCATTCGCGCACGCCGAAGTGCCCATCGTCGGCCAGCGGCCGCATGGCCGTAAGCTGTTGCGGCAAGGTCGCTCCCGTCTGGGCGGCGATGGCAAAGCAGGCCCAGCCCCGCACCGTGTCGGATACATGGCCTTGCAATTGCGCCAGGTCAACATTGGCCTCCAGCAGCAATTCTGCAGCCAGCGCCATGCGCCGGGTGATGCCGGTTGCGGCCTGCGCGCGCATCCGGTCCAGGCGGGCGGCGCCGATGTCGGGTACGGCCGCGGCCAGCAGCTGGGCGAAATCGATAGCCAGCCCTTCTGTCAGGGTGGCGCTGGCAACGCTGCCCCCGTTCAGCAGGGACAGGCGCGCCGGCGTCACGTCAGCGATGCCACCGCTCATGGCGCACCCCGGTCCGTCTTGCGCCAGGCTTTTTCCAGCAGCGCACTCAATAACTGCATCTCGTCCGCTGTGAAATCGGCAAACAGGCTGGCGATCCATTGCGCGTGCTCATCGACCAGGGTGGCGGCGGCAGCTTCTCCCTTGGCGCTCAGGCGCACCAGCAGCTTGCGCCGATCGAACTGATCCGCGTGGCGCGCCAGGAAACCGTCGCGTTCCAGGCCGTCGAGCAAGCCCGTGATGGTACCGCGCGTCACGCCGGCCCGCTCGGCCAGTGCGTGCGGCGAGAGCCCCTCGGGCACGTCGCGCAGCAGGGACAGCAAGACGAACTTGCCTTCCGACAAGCCATGCCGGCCCAGGCGTGTGGCGCAATCGCCATCGATGGCGGACGCCAGGCCCAGCACTTCAAAGCACAGGCGCAGGCGCCCGATGGATGTCGGCATGTCCCCGAGCGCGCGGCGCTGCACGTCACCCAGCAAGGCAGTGTATTTTTGTTCGAGTTTTATCATATGGCGCAATATAATATGGAGCCATACTAAATGTCAAATGAAAAAACTCAAGAGCTTTCCTGGGTGTCTAGAGTCGCGCCTTTTCCCTCGCCCACGCGACGATGGCATTGGCATCGATGGCGCCCGGCTGGCGCGCCACTTCCATGCCCTTGCGAAACAGGGCCAGGGTGGGAATGCTGCGGATATTGAAACGGCTGCCCAGGTCCGGAGACGCTTCCGTATTCACCTTGACGACGCGGAACGCCGGCTCCAGGGTCTTGGCGGCTTGCACATAGAATGGCGCCATGCTGCGGCACGGGCCACACCAGGGCGCCCAGAAGTCCACCAGCACGGGAATGTCGCTGCGTTCGATATGCTTGAGGAAACGGGCGCTGGCCAGGTCCACGGGCTGGCCCATGAATAAATCCTTCTGGCACTTGCCGCAGGTAGGCTGCTCGCTGAGGCGGGCGTGCGGCAGGCGGTTGACGGCGTCGCAATGGGGGCAAACGATGTGCAGGGAGTCTGGCGTGGTCGAGGTCATGGCATTCCTGGGAAACGTAGCGTAAAGTTATCGGACATTTTACGGTGTATCGTGCAGCCCCGTCGGCACGCCAGCGGCACTTTTGCACGTAGTCAACTATAGTGTGCTGGAGCGGCGCGCACATTGCCAAGCCGGCCGAGGAAAAAAAATGCCTGATGTCGCAGAAAACATGGATCTGAGCACCGCCCCCGTCCACGCAAAACTGGATGCCGCCCTGGCCTTGCAGCGGGCCGCCTATCTGGCCCACCCCGTTCCCTCGCTTGCCGAGCGCAGGCGCGACCTGCAAACCTTGCAGCGCTTTATCCGCGACCATAAAGTAGCGCTCTGCGAGGCGATCAGTGCCGACTATGGCAACCGCTCCCGGCACGAAACCTTGCTGGCGGAAATCTTTCCCGCCATCGACGGCATAAGCCATGTCTTGAAACAGTTGAAAAAATGGCTGCGGCCGCAGCGCCGTGGCGTGGACTGGCGTAATTTCCCGGGTGCCAGCAACCGCGTGATTCCCCAGCCGCTGGGTGTGGTGGGCGTCATCGTGCCGTGGAATTTCCCCGTCAACCTGAGCCTGGTGCCGTTGACTTACATCTTCGCCGCCGGCAACCGCGCCATGGTCAAAATGAGCGAAAATTCGCGCCACCTGGCGCGGCTGCTGATCGACACCATGCCCGCCTACTTTCCACCGGAAAAATTGCAGTTTTTTGAAGAGACAGGCGGCGTGGGCATAGCTTTTTCACAACTACCGTTCGACCACCTGCTGTTTACGGGTTCCGGCCAGACGGGCCGCGCCGTCATGGCGGCAGCTGCGCGCAATCTGTGTCCGGTGACCCTGGAGCTGGGCGGCAAGGCGCCGGCCATCGTCTGCGCCGATTTCGACGTGCGCACGGCAGCCGAGCGCATCCTGTTCGTCAAGTACCTGAACGCGGGGCAAATCTGCACCAGCGTCGACCACGCCTGGCTGCCCGAGGCCAGCATCGCCGCCTTCGTCGAACATGCGCGCCAGATCGTGCCCGCGCGCTACCCGCGGCTGGACACGCCCGATTACACCTCCATCATCGACGAGGCCGCCTTTGAGCGCCTGCTGCTGGCGCTCGACGAAGCACGGGAACGGGGCGCGCAAGTGATTTCGCTGTTGCCGGGACCGGCCTACGACCGCGCCACGCGCAAGATCGCGCCGCATATCGTGCTCGATGCGCCCGAGGACAGCCTGCTGCTGACGCGCGAAATCTTCGGCCCCATCCTGCCGCTGCGCGGCTATACGGACCTTGAAACCGTGATCGACAGCATCAACGCGGGACCGCGCCCGCTGGCCATCTATCCGTTCAGCAAGCAGAAAGACACTGTGCAGCTGCTGCTTGACCGCGTGATGTCGGGCGGCGTGTCTGTCAACGACGCCCTGTTCCATGTGGGCCAGCACGATTTGCCCTTCGGCGGCGTGGGCGAGTCCGGCATGGGCCACTACCACGGCGTGGAAGGTTTTCATACCTTCAGCAAGCTGCGGCCCGTGTTTTACCAGGCCCGTTTCAGCGCTCTGACACTGCTGCGGCCGCCGTATGGCAAGCTGGCCAGCCGCGTGCTGGCCTTCCTGACGCGTTGATGCCTTACAGGAACAGCGAGGCGGCGATGGCCCACATGACGAGGGCGATGATACCGTCAAGCACGCGCCAGGCCATGGGTTTGGCAAACACGGGCGCCAGGTAACGGGCGCCAAAGCCCAGCAGGAAGAACCACAGGGCCGAAGCCATGATGGCGCCGCCCGCAAAGTAGAAGCGTCCCGCGCCTTCATGCTGCCCGCCGATCGAGCCGAGCAGGATGACCGTGTCGAGGAAAGCGTGCGGGTTCAGCAGGCTGAACGCCAGCGCCGCGCCGATCACGGCCCAGTAACCTTCAGGTGCCTTGGCGGCCGACACCGTCAAGGCCGTTGGGCGCCAGGCCGACTTGGCCGCACGCAAGCCATACGCAATCAAGAAGGTGGCGCCGCCAGCCTTGGCCCACAGCAGGAAATCAGGATTGTCGGCAATAAACGTGCCCATGCCGGCCACGCCAGCCGTGATGAGGATGGCATCGCACAGCAGGCACACCAGAATGCAGGTGAGCACATAATGGCGCTTCAAACCCTGCTTGAGCAAGAATGCGTTTTGCGTGCCGATGGCCACGATCAGGCTCGCTCCGAGCCCCATGCCTTTCAAGAAAATTGCGCCGTCCATATTGCTTCCTTTCCATTGCTTTCCATCACGCGCACGGCCGCCCACGCTCTGCCGGCAACGGCAAAGTCATCAGTGGTAGGTGGAGGGTGTAGCGGAACCAGGAGGACCGCGCGGCAGAGTGGAGTTGTTACCCTATTTCAACAGTGTAAAGAAAAAGTAAATATAAGTATAATGAATGATTCTAACCATATATAAGAGAATCTTATGCGCGTCGTCGATTACCGTGGATTGGCCGCCCTCGACGCCGTGATCGGCCTGGGCAGCTTTGAAAAGGCCGCGCAAGCGCTGGCGATCAGCCAGCCGGCCGTGTCGCAGCGCATCCGCACCCTGGAAAACCTGGAAGGCACCTTGTTGATCATCCGCAGCCACCCGCCCCTGCCCACGGAAGCGGGCCAGCGCCTGATCGCCCACTACCGGCAAGTCAAGCTGCTGGAAGCGGCGCTCGACGCCCAGCCGGGACCCACCACGCAATTGCCGGAACTGGCCATTGCCGTCAACGCCGACAGCGCCGCCACCTGGATCCCGGAAGCGCTGGGGCCGCTACTATCGCCGCCGTCGTGTCTGCTCGATATCCGCCTCGACGACCAGGATCACACCCTGAGCCAGCTGCGCGAAGGGCGCGTGTTTGCCTGCGTCACCAGCGCCAACGACCTGGTGGCCGGCACCACGGCCACGCCGCTGGGCGGCATGCGCTACTTGTGCGTGGCCTCGCCCGCGTTCGCGCAGCAATGGTTTCCCCATGGTTTTACGGTGGAAGCCGTCAGCCAGGCACCGGCCATCACGTTTGGCAGCAAGGATGCCCTGCACGAGCGCTATCTGCAGCACCGCCTCGGTTACACGGGCCGCTATCCGCACCATGTGCTCGGTTCGGCGCGCGACTTCGTGCGCTTCATCGAAGCGGGCTATGCCTATGGCATGGTGCCCCTGCTGCAGGCGGAAACGGCGCTGGCCGCCGGCAGGCTGGTCGATGTGGCCGCCGGTCAGGCGCTCGACGTACCCCTGACCTGGCATGCCTGGGATATCCAGACCCCGCTCACGCGCACCTTGTCGGACGCCGTCATCGCCACGGCGCGCAAATGGCTGTTGCAGGATTGATTGACGCATGCAACATTTATCTATGCTAGACAGCAACTTTCCCATGTGCACCCTGCCCTGCCTGGCCTACACTGCAAGCATCAACCATCACCATCAGGAACCAGCATGACGATCCTGCGCACCACCATGCTCGGTTTGCTGGCAGCCATTCCGCTCGCTGCCGGCCTGGCCGCCTGCTCGCCCTTGATGGCCATCAATGCCTTGTCGTCCGGCAGCGCCTCGCAAGTGACGCGGGGCCTGGCCTACGGCCCCCTGCCACGGCAAAAACTTGATGTGTATGCCCCAAAATTCCGTACGGGGCCCGTGCCCGTGGTGGTGTTCTTTTATGGCGGCAACTGGACGACGGGCGAGCGCGCCGACTATGCCTTCGTTGGCCACGCGCTCGCTGCGCGCGGCTACCTGGCCGTGATCGTCGACTACCGGCTGTATCCGGATGTGCACTACCCAGAGATTTTGCAGGATGCGGCCCGCGCCGTAGCCTGGGCCGCGATGGAGTCCGGCCGCCATGGCGGCGACCCCGCCCGCTTGTTCGTGATGGGCCATAGCGCCGGCGCCTACAATGCGGCGATGGTGGCGCTCGACGCCAGCCTGCTGGCGCGCCACGGCATGCGCCCGCACGACTTGCGCGGCTGGATAGGCTTGGCCGGTCCGTATGATTTCCTGCCGATCGAAAATACCACCACCCGGCCCGTCTTCTTTTACCCGGACACGCCCGCGTCCTCGCAGCCTATCCATCACGTGACTGCCGAAGCCCCGCCCGCCCTGCTGATCGCCCCCCTGCCAGGACGGGACAAACTGGTCAATCCGCAACGCAACACGGGCGGCCTGGCCATGGCCTTGCGGGCACACCAACGGCCGGTGACGGAAACGTATTTCGACAAGGTCAGCCATACCACCTTGCTCGCCTCGCTGGCCAGCCCCTTGCGCATGCTGGCTCCCACGCTGGACGTCGTGAGCGCCTTTATCGACGCCAATAGCGGCACGGGCAATGCGAGCACGCCGCAAGGCACGCGCATGCAGGAAAGCCCGGCCACCCGGCAACGTCCTGCAACGGAGAAAAGTCCTGCAATGGCGCCGAGCGCCGCCACGCAAGCTGCCGCAGCACGCCCCGCCACCCACGACAATACGCCCGCCCCCTGAAGGACGGGCGCTCTGCCCGGACCACTACGCACGATGCTGCGCCAGCCAAGCGCATCGCAAGGCTCGGCCCTCGCGATGCGGATTCAGCTGCCATTCAGGCCCCAGCAGCGGCCTGCTTATTCTTTACGGCTGGCGCTGCTGCTTTTGCTTTGTGCGGAGCCCGCTTGCGATGCGCTGCCGCTGGCGGAGCTTTCGCTGCCGGCCGACTGCTGACTACCCTGCTGGCCGACGCTTTGCAGGCTTTGGCCGTCACGGCTTTGCGCACCGCGCTGCTGCTCGCGGTTGGCGCCGTTTTGATGGTTGGCCTGGAATGGTTCGGCGATGCGCTGCATGGCTTCCTGCTGCTTGCGCACGTTTTTCTGCGTTTCTTCCGAAGCCGTGCGGGCCACTTCTTCGGCCAGGGCCTTGGCAGTACGGCTCGTTTCATTCACATGCCGCTCTGCCACATTGGCCAGTTCGACCTGCGTATCGGCTGCCAGGCGCGATACCTGTTCCTGGTATTTGCGCAGTTGCTCGGCGGCTGGCTGGCCCGCTACGGCAGCCACCTGGAACACATCTTCAGCGCGCTCGAGCGTCAGCAGGTTCTGGCTGGTGACAGTGGTTTCTTCCAGCAAGCCTTGCGCCAGCTGCATGTTCAGGTCATTGAAGTGCTGCACCGACTGGAACAAGGACTTCGACAGACCATTGAAAAAAGCCAGTTGCGCTTCCAGGTGGTTTTTGACGGCAGGGGTAACACTACGGGAATATGGATACATGGAATTCCTCATTAAATAGCGGTTGGGTAGACACAAGGCGACACCACCGGCTGTCGAACGGTGAAGCAGACGACCGGGCTACGCCACGAAACGCGAAAAACATATCCGATTGGTGGAGAGATGCTTTGCAACGCGAGTCCCAAGGCTACGTGAGCACTGCAGGAGAGGGATGATCTGGATCAAAGGTATGCCAGGCAGCGCAGAAAGTTTTGGCTGGACGGCTTGCCCTTGGCAAGCGTCAGTGACGGGAAGGGAAATCTGTGCCAGGCACGTTCAACGAACAGCCCCCGTGCCCGGCATAACAGGCTTGTAACCATGGCTACGCAGCGAGGCTTCCAGCCAGCGGTTGCCATACCAGCCACGCGCCAGCAGGTAACTGAGCTCCGTGGCGGCCATCAGCAGCATCATCGGGCCGACGCGCAGTTCGGTGGCCAGATGGCTGCCAAACCACAGGCACGCATCCATTGCCAGCATGAGCAGCAACAGCCACCAGCGGCGCTTGGCCACGGCCCAGAACGAGCCCAAAAACAGGGCCGGCCAGGAAAAACCCGCTTTCACGTAGGCATAGCGGCCGGCATCGTCGGCAAACAGGGTGGCGCTACGCTTCATGCTGCTCTCTTCAGGTAAGGAACGGTGTCAAGGCTCGGGATGGTGGCAGACGGCTTCGACATTGTGACCGTCCGGGCCCAGCACGAAGGCGCCGTAGTAATTCGGGTGATACATGGCGCGGATGCCTGGGGCGCCGTTATCCTTGCCGCCCGCTTCCAGCGCGGCTTGGTAAAACGCGTCCACCTGGGCACGGTTATCTGCCCTGAAAGCGAGATGCATGCCGGCATGCGGCGTGCCGCCCACGCCGAACCAGAAATCGGGCTTGCCATCCTTGCCCAAGCCGACCCAGCCCTGCTCTTCCATCGCCACCGACACGCCCAGCGGCGCCAGGGCGGCCGAAAAGAAAGCCTTGCTGGCCTGTGCGTCGCTGACATTCAAACCGATGTGATCAAGAATCATGGTGGCGCCCCTTGGAAGGTATGAAAAATAAAAAAAGGAAGCGCAGTATGCTCCAACATTGCTTTTTTCGCAAGCAAAGCTACAGATCCGGCGCGTAGCGGGCGACCATCTTCTCCTGTGTTTCCTGCGGCCCGCTGCCGCCCGTCTGGTCCTGGATCATCTGGCCCATCGTCGGCAAGATGCAGCGTTCGACCTAGGCCGCGCTGTCCCACAGGCGCGAACGCATGAGGGCCTTGGCACAATGCAGATACGCCTCTGCCACGCGCAGACGCATGACCAGGCGCGGCGGGTTGCGCTCGCCGGCAAAGTGCGCCAGCAGCGCCGGATCGTCGCTGAGACTGGCCTCGCCATTCACACGCAGGGTTTCATCGACGCCGGGGATCATGAACAGCAGCCCCGCCCTGCCCGTCTCGGCAATATTGCTAAAACTGTCGAGGCGGTTATTGCCCCTGGCATCGGGCAGCAGCAAGGTATGGGCATCGAGCACCTGCACGAAACCGGGCGCGCCGCCGCGCGGTGAGGCGTCGAGCTGGCCGCCAGCCCCGCCCGTGGCCAACACGACGAACGGCGACAGGCCGATGAACGCCATGCAATGCGGGTCGAGACGGTCGAGCTGCTTGCTCAGCGCCCGCCCCTGCGCGGGCGGATAATGCGCGCGCAGTTGCTCTATGAAATCGATGCGCATGGGGCCGGCGCCTAGCGCAGGTTGCCCGTATGGCCCAGCGAATAGCGGCCCGGCTGCGGCCACACGGTGAGGCCATGCGGTTCCTGGCCGACTTTCACCTTGGACACGTCGCCGCTGTTCGTATCGATGCGGTACACCACATCGTCGAAGCGGCCGGACAGCCACAGGTACTTGCCATCGGCGGATACATTTCCCATGTCGGGGCTGCCGCCGCCGGGAATCGGCCACTGCGACACCACTTTTTCCGTGGCGAAATCGATCACGCTGACGCTGCCCTTGCCGTTGCGCTTGCCGTGAATGCGGTGCGTGCCGCGGTTGGCCACATACAATTTCTTGCCATCGCGACTCGGGTACAAGCCGTGCGCGCCCACGCCCGTCTGGATGAAGCCGATTTCCTTCAGGGTGGCGCCATCGACGATGTGCACGCCGTCGGCATCCATGTCGGCGATATAGAATTTCTTGCCATCCGGCGAGATGCGTATGTCTTGCGGCATGCCCTTCTTGACGCTGCAGATTTCATTCGCCGGACCGCCCACGGGAGCGGACTCGGCAAAGCGCTTGGCCGGCATCTGCAATTTCAGGTAGCCGTCGACCTTGCGCCCCACCAGGTCGATCTTGGCGATGGTGCCGTCAAACTCGCAGGTGAACACGGCGTAGCGGCCGTCATTGGAGAAATCCGCATGGTTGATGCCGCCGCACTGGGGCGTGTCGATCGAATACTGCACGGCCATGGTCTTAGGATCGCGGAAATCGAGGCGGTGGCGCGCTTCCGCCACGACGATGGCTGACTTGCCGTCCGGCGTGTAATACATATTGTAGGGATCATCGACGGGCACTTCCTTGCCCGGCTTGCCGCTCAAAGGGTCGATCGGCGTCAGACTGCCCTTGTCCGTGCGCTCGGCATTGTTCGCCACCCACAGGGTGCGCAAGTCCCACGACGGCACCACGTGCTGCGGCCCGCTGCCGACCTTGAACTTGTCGACCACTTTCAGGCTTTCCTGGTCGATCACATAGACATCGTTCGAGCGCAGGTTGGGTACATAGACGCGGCGCAAGTGATCCTTGACGACGGGGCTCATATTGCTGCTGGCGATGCTGCCGTACACGTTTTTCGGGTCCACCAGCGGCGGCATGCCCGGCAGCGGGGAATAGGCGGCGGCCGGCGCTGCGGCGGCAGGAGCTGGCGTGCTGGCGCCGATGACCTGGCTGGCCACGCCCAGGCCGGCCAGAGCGGCAGCCAGGGCAGACAAGGTGACGATGGTGCGTCGTTGAGATTTTTTCATGTGTTTTCGCGTCTTTTCGTTGCAAAAGCCGGAAGTTCAGCACTTCCAGCCGGATATCGAATCAGTCGTAGTATTTACTTGCGTTGCAGCAGTTGCTTGATGGCGGCCACCGAGGTGTCCACCTGCAGCTTGATACCCACCTGGCCCAGCTCAGCCGTGGCGCGCGTGGCGTCGCCGCGCACGCCGTCGGCCACGCCCGGCTTGGGTCCATGGGCCATGGCCTCGCTACGCACCAGCGACGGGTCCGTCGCCAACATCAGCGCCGCGTCTGCCAAGCCCGCGTGCAGGCCGATCTCGGCGCTGCTGTGGCCGCGCTTTTGCAGCTCGGCAATATAGGCCGTTTGCGTGATGTCATAGTAGTCGAGCAAGGCATAGGCACGCGCATCTTTAGCGGCGGAAGCTTTTCCCCAAGCTCGATTGAGCTTGTTGGCCACGTTCTGCTCGTTCTTCTGATAACCGCCATGGTCGCCGAGGAAAATGATGTCGCGGAAACCATGCTGGCGCAGGCTGGCGGCCGCCCCTTCCAGCACGGCTTCGAAGGCGGCAGGCGGAATCGAGATCGTGCCGGCAAAACGCATGTGGCCGGCCGGTGGCGAAATCGCGCCTTCCGGCACGTAGGGAACGACGGGCGCGACGATGGTATTGCCCAGCTTTTGCGCGATCTGGCGCGCCAGCAGGCCGGCGCGCACATTGTGCTTGCCCAACGCGATATACGGCCCGCTCTGCTCGACGCCGCCGATCGGCACCAGCACGGTGGTGGCGCCATGGTCGATACGGTTGCGCAGCTCCGTGCTGGTCAGCTCTTCCAGCATGACGCTGCTGCTGGCAGGCGTGGCCGCCAAGGCGGACGCCGCAGGAATCAGGCAGAACAGGGTCAGGGCAAACAGGGAGCCGAATGACTTGGACAGAATGGAGGGCGCGCGCGGCGCCAGAGGTACATTCGGCAGGGGGAACTGCAGAGTCATAAGCAAACATCTTTCCAAGGTCAAAGCGTGACGCCGTGCCCGGCCTTGCCAGGCAAGCTGGCTGCCACGCAGGAATTGTATTCCATCATGACGGGAACGGCACGTTAATTTGCTACGGTGCTTTGCAAGGAATTGACGAGGGGAAACTATCTATCAGGCTATTGTCGCGTTAACTCCACCCACCTCGCCATCATGGAGAGTCACGTTGCGTTTCTCGGCATAGGCCTTGAGTGAGCGCATCGTTCGGGGAAGCCCTTGCCGAACTTGCTTGGCAACACCTGGCCCGAACAGAAAGGCAAGCGCTCCAGTGAACCACACGCGGTGAACGACTTCCGATCCGCCATCCACGACGGAAACTTTGTGCTCGAAATGGATGCGGAACAAAGGAATGTAGCCCTCGACGGTGAACGAGCGGTCTGCCGAGCGCTCAGTGATCAGCATCGGAATACCCATCCCCTTGCTGGGCACTATCCTGCCCTGCGTTCCAACCGCGAATGGTCCATTGAGCCGGGCTTGCTTTGTATCAGGATCCCACAGGTGCCATCGGTCGACCTCGCTCCATATCTGGTCGATGACCGTAGGCGGCACTGCAATGAGTATGCTTTCTTCGATATGCGTCAATTGGGTAACTCCCTATCATTTTGATGAAGTAATTGAGCTTTCTATCCGGCGCCGTGCAGCGTCTGGATATTGGTCAGCGGCATAGCATTCATCATGCAGTATCGCATGATAATTGCGCCAAGCAAAAGATACTCCGCTAGCCGAAACAAACACCGCGGCTGTTCCTTTGCATCGACAAAAATAGACTTGCCGGGATTGGAGGATACACTGTAGTTTATCAGTCATATCAATATAATTGAATTCCGGCGGTACTTGTCGCAGACAAAGTCAAGCCATGATGGCAGACCTGTTTGGAACCAGGCTCAAGGGGTCTGGCAGTAAGCTGGCAGCAAACAGGGGCACACTTGGCAACACAAGTAAATACCATCCTGAAAACGTTAGCCAGGTTCGAGCACAAGCTGCTGGTCGTCATGGCCTTGAGCGTATTAGATTTTGAGAAACTATGAACGCAACACATTGGCGGGTTCAGGAGCTGAAGCATCACTCAGCGGATATCGTTTGGCTTAATGCCGAGGGTGCTCGCCGTGCATATGATGTAGTGGGCCTTCATGACTCGAAGACGCATCTCGGCTTGGACGTTAACACCGTTGGCTCAATCGAGCGGCTCGAATTCGGCAATGATGCGGCCATCGCGACCAAGTGGTTACGTGCGCGTGCACCGGGAATTCAGCAGGTCGTAGTTGTGTTTGGAGAAAACGACTGTTTCTTATGCAGCAGCGTGTTCCTGGTCGAAAACTGGTCGGATATCTTTATCCCTTCGCGTGACGACGCGATGGTCTATTCGAACGACACGCCTCTTATCCTGTTTTATTGCCATGAGAATGAATTCGAGGTGGGGCAGCGAATAGTCTCTGATTAAAGGCCGATTTCGGCCAAAAGCGGCCCTTTATTCCAGTCCGTGTGAAACGTAAGGTCACCAATGGAACGAGTTCCAGGCATATTGACAGCGCCGAAGGAATTAGACGAGCTGCAGGAAATCGCCCGAGTGGCGACTAGTACTGCGCTCGACGGATACGAACCAATGCCTGAGGAGTGGGCGAAAAATCTAACGCTTGGAACGTTTTTCGATGGTGACGACGGAATTTTTGAGCTATACATCGCAGCAGAAAAGCCAGCTGACGCGGTGGTAATCAGTACTGCACGGGTCAACCGAAAATCGAGAAATGTCGTGGCCACAATCTCAAATCTCACGGAGCGAAAGCGAAGCTAGTCTCTTAGTTGCTGAGGAATGGCTGCTATGGGGCGCAAGCGGACGGAGCCTATTAGCGCTCTGAATCGCCGACAGTAGCTTAGACTCTCCTGATCCATAGCTCTTGAGTGATGAAAAACCGATGGATCGTGTTATGGGCCTGGGTGTCCTGCCAGGCGCTGGGGATGCGATCTCGTAGCTGCCTGGTCCAACGGCGAGATCGGGTCCGACCTGCCTATCCCCCTGCCCTGCATAGTCTTTCGCCACGCGCAAGCAACAGTTGGCCTTCCCTCGCCATAACGGACGGCGAAGATGGCATATCCGACCGAGTCAGCAGCAGAGCGCCTGCTTCTGCGCGCTATAAGTTACCGACGATTGGTGCGTGATTACGGGCAGCGCATTGACGTATCAGAAACATGCTTTACTTGGCAATGGGTTCGCTGCTACTGCATCGCCTACATTTCCGCCAAGTTATAAACTGTCTCTAAGACCGCGATTTTCAGCGCGGAAATTTATACCGTACCAGCAGCGTAGGTCCCTTGCCGCCGGGTGGCGTCAGCAGTATCTCGTCACCCGGCTGCATCTCTTCGTACATCACCGTGCAACAGGTCGGCATCGAATGGCCGCGCGCCGGATAAACGCCAACGTCGGTGTGCAGGGTCGCAGCGCGCACGTCCACGCTGGTCTCGCCGGCCTTTCCTGCTTCTTGCAGCAGTTTGCGCAGTGCGGTGACGAAGTCCCCTTTGCTGAGCCTGGCAGGGGCCTGGTTTGCTTGCGGGCGAGCGGTTGCGTCGTTTTTCATGGCAGTTTCTTTCAGTGTACACATTCCCGCCACTATATCATTCGCCCCTGGCGGCATCACGCCAAAATAGACGCTAGCCCGGGCCGCTTTATGAATCGCCGCCAGTAGCTTAGACTCCCCTGATCCATAGTTCCTGAAAGATGAAAAACCGATGGATCGTGTCAGGACCTGGGTGTTCTGCCAGGCACCTGGTGTGCGATCTCGCAGCTGCCTGATCCAACGACGAGGTCGGGTCTGACCTGTCTATCCCTCCTGCCCTGCTGAGTGTCCTGCCGCGCTCAAGCAAAAGCTGCTTGAGTGTCAGTGGGTTCCGCATTACCAGCTCGGGCAACTTTACTTCCCGCTTCACAGCGGCAGAACATCAACGCTCCCACAGAAGACAGCGCCACCACCAAAACCCCGGCGTACCGGGGCCGTCACAAAGTTTAAGCGCGTGCGCTGCGGCCAGGCAGCGCCAGGCGCCGGCTGGCGGCGGTTGAAACCGGGGCCGGCAAGCCGCCCGCCACCTTCAACACTTTCCCCTGGGCGTCGCCACGCAAGCGGAACACGGCCACCACGTCGACCAGTTCCACGGCGCGGTCTTGCAGCGAGGAAGCTGCAGCAGCAGCCTCTTCCACCAGGGCCGCGTTTTGCTGGGTGACCTGGTCCATCTGGGAAATGGCCTGGTTCACTTGTTCGATGCCGGCGCTTTGCTCGTGGCTGGCGTTGGCGATGTCGCCCATGATATCCGTCACGCGCAAGATGCTGGCGACGATTTCTTCCATCGTCGCGCCCGCCTGGTCAACCAGCGCGCTGCCCGTATTGACCTTGTCGACGGAATCCTCGATCAAACCCTTGATTTCCTTGGCCGCCGCCGCCGAGCGCTGCGCCAGGTTGCGCACCTCGGTGGCCACCACGGCAAAGCCACGGCCCTGCTCGCCCGCGCGGGCCGCTTCGACGGCCGCGTTCAGCGCCAAAATATTGGTTTGGAAGGCAATGCCGTCGATCACGCCGATAATGTCGGCGATCTTCTTCGCCGACTCGTTGATCGAACCCATCGTGCCCACCACTTGCGCCACCACGGCGCCACCCTTCCGGGCCACGTCCGAGGCGGACACGGCCAGCGAGTTCGCCTGGCGCGCATTGTCCGTATTCTGGCGCACGGCCGAGGTCAGCTCTTCCAGGCTGGACGCCGTTTCTTCCAGCGACGACGCTTGCTGCTCCGTGCGCACGGACAGGTCCGCGTTGCCGGCGGAAATCTGCGCGGCCGCCACGCTGACGGTATCGGCCGAGGCGCGCACGGTGGCGATCACGCCGACGATGCGTTCGAGGAATTTATTGAAGGCGGTCGCCGTGCGGCCCACTTCATCCATGCGTTCGACGGGCATGGCGGCGGACAGGTCCAGCGAGGCGCTGACGCGCTCCAGCGTATGTTCGATATTGCCCAGGCCGCCGCTGATGGTGCGGTAGATATGCCAGGCCAGCGCGCCCGTCAGCAGCACGGCCACGCCCAGCACGGCCAGCATGGTGTTGAACGCCGTGTCGTAGGCGACCAGGCTCTCAGCCTTCACATCATCGACCAGCTTGTTATTGTAGGCGATATGGTCATCCATGCTCTTTTTCGCGGCCGCGGCCGTGATGGCCAATGGCGTACCGGCCAGCAAGGTGGCGCGCACGCCATCCATGTCGCCCGCGTAGGCGGCGGCAAAGAACGGCGCCAGCGCGCGGCGATAGGCTTCCATTGCGGCCTGGTCGGCGTCGAGCATCTTGCTGTCCGTCGCGTCGTACAGGCGCTCGGCGCGGTAGGTGGCGATGACCTTGTCGAAATTCGTGTTGGCATCGGCCACGGCTTTGTCCAGCGCCGTCTTGTCGGCCAAATTCGAGAACACGGACAGGCGGTAGCCGGCCAGGCGCGAGTCGGCCAGGAAACCCTTGGCCGCATTCAAACCCTGGATGCTGGGAATGATGCGGTTTTGCACGGTGTCGAAGCGCTCCTGGGCGCGCTGCAGCTGGATGGCGCCGCCGGCGCCCAGCAATAGCAGGGCCAGCAAGGCGATGGTGAGGGTCAGAATTAATTGCTTGGTGATATTCATGGTGTTTCGCAGTAAAAAGAGTGGCCTGGCAAGGCCAGGCAGGATAAGTAGCTGCCGATCAGGTGGCCGGGGATAGCTTGCCGGCGGCGTCAGGCCGCCAGCGGGGAGGCGTCAGGCGCGCGGCGCAGCAAGTCGCCATGCTGGCGACAAAACGCCAGGCCCGCCTTGTGGCCCACGTCGAACAGCAGCTGCATGTTCGAGCTGGACCAGTCCAGGGTGTCGGGCCAGTGCTGCTCCGGGATGCCGCCCATCAGGTCGAGCTTGAGCAAACGCCGCTTGGGCTGGCCCGTGCGCGCGTCCGTGTTGTGCTCAAGCTCGAACAGGCGCAGCTCGCTTTTGGAAATTTTCACCAGCGGCGTGATGATGGAGCGCACCCAGGCGTCGTACAGGTTGCGCGGCTTGCGCAGCAAACGCTCGTCGCCCAGGATATCGAGGATGACCAGGGTATCGGCGTCATGGTGCTCGCCCTTGCCTTCGATAAACGGGTCGAAATTGAGCGTATCGAGCGCCGCGCCTTCGATGTAGTCGTCGCCCGCGATGGTCGTGGGTGCGTACAGGAAGGGAAATGACAGGGCCGCACGCACATGGATAGCTTCGATCTCGTGCTTGCCCCAGATTTGCATACGATGCTCGCTGAGGTTGTAGGCATTGATATAGAAATCGGGGCGCATGCGCGCCACGCCGGAGAAATCCACGGCTTTTTCCAGGAAGGGCAAGTGCGCGCACAGGCCCAGGCTTTTCGCCGACAGGTCCGATGGCGACAGCGACGACACCATCAGCTTGCCCCAGTCAGACCAGGCCGTGGGCACGCCCGCAAACGTTTGCTGGAACGCCTGAAAAAAAGGATTGTTGGCCGGCGGCTGGAAGGCGTCGCGAAAGGTGCTCGCATGCATGCCCGGCTTCTGGAACACCTTGTAGTTGATCGGAATCATCTTGTAGATGCTGTCGGCCACACCCGTGTCAGCCCAGCTTTGCAAGGCCTGGCGCGGCGTGGCTTCATGCGGTGTCGTGTAAAGCAAGCCCATCAACACGCCGGCGCCGGAGGCGGAAATGACGTCGAACTCGATGCCCTCGTCGAGGAAAGCGGCCAGGGCACCGGCGATCAAGGTGGAATTTGGTGCGCCGCCACCCAGCAGCAGACCCGTTTTACGGGCCGGTTTCGCTGTCACGGCTGGCGGCGGATTCGGCGGCGTCATCATCACTGTCTTCATGCACACTCCCTGAACGGAACGGGGTTACCACCCGTTAATTGTTGGTTACTACACGCTTAGTGCGCCTAATCCTGCACATGTTCCCGCAACCTTTACGCCGATACAATGTTGCAGAAACAGATATGAAATTAACATAAATAAATTCCTTATGGCAATTTCCATAACGCATGACCGGTATTCAGGAAGGCCATAAGTTGATGCCGTGCGGCATGGCGTGGTGCGGCGCAGCAAATTTAAATCCGGTGCGGTTAGGAATAATCTCTTGGTGGTAGGAATATTCCGCAACCAGCCGCCAGTGCGGCGGCCAGGGAGATCAGCGCAGCGAGGCTGGGTCGGGAAGGGGCGAGGAAAAGTGCAGGTGGGTACACAAATGGTCAACAAAGACGCGAATTTTAGGCGACAAATGGCGGCTCGATGGCCACAGCACCCAGAACTTGCTCGAGTACAGCAGGTAGTCGGCCAGCACGGCTTGCAGTTCGCCGCGCGCGATGGCGTCGCGCACGATAAAGTCGGGCAGGTAAGCGAGGCCCACGCCCTGCGTGGCGGCGCCGATCAGCGCTTCGATATTGTTGCAGGTCAAGGCCGTCGGCAAGCGTAGCTCGCCGCCGCTGTCGCCCTCGGCGCGTTGCAGCGCCCATTCCTGCAACTTGCCCGTGGTGGGGAATTTATAGCGCACGCAGGCGTGCCCTTCCAGCGCGCGCGGCGTGGCCGGCACGCCATGGCGGGCGAAATACGCGGGAGAGCCCACGATGGCAAAAGCAAACGGCCCCAGTTCGCGCGCCATCAGCCGCGAATCGGTCAAAGTGCCGCTGCGCACGGCCACGTCGACGCCTTCGGCCACCACGTCGACCAGGCGGTCATTGAAATCGAGGTCGAGCTCGATCTCCGGGTACAGGCGCGTAAAGTCCGCCAGCAGGGGCAGGATGATGCGGTAGCCGATCACGGGCAGGCTGACCTTGAGCTTGCCGCGTGGCGCCTCGGCCAGGTGCGACAGTTCCGCCTCGGCATCACCGAGGTCGGCCAGGATGCGCTGGCAGCGCTCGTAAAACAGCGCGCCCTCGTTGCTCAGGCTGATGCGCCGCGTACTGCGGTTGAGCAGGCGCACGCCCAGCTTTTCTTCCAGCCGCGCCACGCTCTTGCCCACGGCCGAGGCCGACACCCCGAGCAAGCGCGCGGCCGCCACATAACTGGAAGTTTCCGCCGCGCGCACGAAGGCGGCGATGCCGTTCAAATTATCCATTACACCTTAATTAGGGAATATTTGTCCGCTATGAGCGGATTTTCAGCTACTTTTTCATCTATTGCGTCCATATTATCATCAGATTCCCTCTTTCTGGAATCATTCCCATGGATACGAATCACCGTATGAAGCCTGCCTCCCCGGCCCGGCGCGCCTTCGTGCTGGCCGCCGTCTGCCTGGCCGCGCTGTGCATGCCGCTCAGTTTTACGGGCCCCGCCATCGCCATTCCCGCCATTGCCGCCGACCTGCACGGCACGCCGCTGGCGCTGGCGTGGATCACGAATGCCTTCATGCTCAGCTTTGGCGGTTGCCTGATGGCGGCCGGCGCGCTGGCCGACCGCTACGGCCGCAAGCGCGTGTTCTTGCTGGGCATGGGTGTGTTTTCCGCCGCCGCGCTGGCCTTGGCGGCCGCACCCGCCATCCTGTGGCTCGATATGCTGCGCGCCGTCCAGGGCCTGGGTTGCGCCATGGCCCTGTCGAGCGGACTGGCGGCCCTGGCACAGGAATTCGACGGCCCGGCCCGCGCGCGCGCCTTCAGCCTGATCGGCACGGCTTTCGGCGTGGGCCTGGCCTTCGGCCCCTTCCTGGCAGGCACATTGATCACCCACACGGGCTGGCGCGCTATTTTTGTCGCCACGGCCGCAGCCGGCCTGGCCGCCCTGCTGGCCGCCGCGCGCGCCATGCGCGAATCGCGCGACCCGCAGGCGCAAGGCGTGGACTGGCCCGGTGCCCTGACGTTTACGGGCGCCCTCACCTTGTTCACCTATGGCTTGCTGCAGGCGCCCGACAGCGGCTGGGGCAGCGCCGCCAGCCTGGGCCTGCTCAGTGGCGCGGCATTGCTGCTGGCTGCTTTCATCCGCGTGGAGCGGCGCGCCGCGCGGCCCATGCTCGATTTATCGCTGTTCCGTCTGCCTGCCTTTGCCGGCGTGCAACTGCTGGCGGCCGCACCCGCGTTTTCCTTTGTCGTGCTGCTGGTGCTGCTGCCGGCCCGCTTCATCGGCATCGAAGGCTACAGCGCGCTGGAGGCGGGACGCATGATGATTGTCCTGTCGGCGCCCATGCTGGTGCTGCCGATCCTGGCCGGCATGGCGGCGCAACGCATTGCCCCCGCGCACATTTGCGCCAGCGGCCTGCTGCTGGCGGTTGGCGGCTTGCTGTGGCTCTCCACCTGCGCGCCGGGACAGTCGCCCGCCAGTTTACTGGGACCGCTGCTGCTGATCGGCTGCGGCATCAGCCTGCCCTGGGGCTTGATGGATGGCCTGGCCATCAGCGTCGTGCCCGTCGAGCGGGCCGGCATGGCGGCCGGCATTTTCAACACGACGCGCGTGGCGGGCGAAGGCCTGGCGCTGGCTATCGTCAGCGCGCTGCTGGGCACGCTTACTGTCACTGCGCTGGGCGGCGCTGGCATTGCTGGCATCGGCGCGGAACAGGCGGCGCACGCCGGCCCGTTCCTGGCGCTGGGCCAGCTGCGCCAGGCGGCTACCCTCCTGCCGCAGGCGGGCGCCGCCGAGCTGGCGCAAGCGTATGGCACGGCCTTCCGCCACTTGCTGTATGTGCTGGCCAGCATTACGACTGCCTCGGCCCTGCTGATCCTGGCCTTCCTGCGTCATCCGGCCGCTGCGGCAACGGACACGGCCACCCTGCCCGCTTGCAAGACGCAAAACTAAGCCGCCCACTTACCCGTAACGCCTATCCCCTCCCGCCCGCAACATCCGGCGGCGGCGCACGCGTCGCCACCCATCCTGATGTTTCTCCGCAACACCTAAAAAATTTCCAAGAATAAAACTAGTTTACTGATCAAAGCGCTTTGAACTATACTCAAAGCGCTTTGAAACATAGTTAAAGCGCTTTGGTTGCACAAAGTGATGCGCGCCAACCCCACACCTATAAAAACACTGGAGACACAATGAACAAATTTTTCTTGAAAGCGTTGCCAGCGGCAGTGCTGATGGCCTTGAGCGCGTCGGCCCAGGCTGCCCTGCCGATCGACTTCGGCGGCTACATCCGCTCGGGCTTCGGCACCAGCAGCGAAGGCGGCAAGGAAGCGTGTTTCGGCCTGGCCGGCGCCTCGTCCAAGTATCGTCTGGGCAATGAGTGCGAAACCTATGGCGAGCTGAAATTCGGCGGCGAAGCCTTCAAGGCAGCCAACGGCACCACCTTCCGCATCAATACCCTGGTAGCGTTCTCCGTCAACCAGAACCAGGACTGGGAGCAATCGGACCCGTCGTGGCGCGAAATGAACGTGGTGGCCGACAAGATCGGTACGGGCGCCTTCGCCGAAGCGCGCGCCTGGGTCGGCAAGCGCTATTACGACCGCCAGGACGTGCACATCACCGATTACTACTTCTGGAATAACAGCGGCCCCGGCGCCGGCCTGGAAAACATCGACCTGGGCGCCGCCAAGCTGGCCTACGCCATCGTGCGCACGGCCGATGACGGCGACAGCAAGCGCATGGGTCTGTCCCATGACCTGCGTTTCTCCGGCATCAAGGTCAACCCGGATGGCGAACTGACGCTGGGCTTGCAATTCAATCAGAAACGCAACGCGCAAGGCGCCGCCCCCATCGCCAGTGGCCATTTGCTGACCATCATGCATACGCAAGGCAATCTGCTGGGTGGCTTCAACAAGGTGGCCTTACAGTACGGCAAAGGTAGCGCCGCCAACACGGGCGGCTTCAGCCTGGGCGCCAACAAAGATGACAAGGTCGTGCGCCTGACGGAACAGATCATGATCCAGCCCAAAGGCGCCTGGTCGGGCATGGGCACCTTCGTCTATGAAGACAAGGAAACGGCAGGCGTCAGCAGCAAATGGACGTCGATCGGCGCGCGCCCCGTCTACCACTTTACGGACAACTACAGCCTGGCGGTGGAACTGGGCCACGACATCGTCAAGCCGGAAGGCGGCGAAAGCCGCAACCTGACCAAGCTGACCTTCGCGCCGCAACTGTCGGCCGGCAACAGCTTCTGGTCGCGCCCCGTGCTGCGCGCCTTCTACACCTACGCCAAATGGGACAAGGCAGCCCAGTCGGCCGCCGCCGCGGAATCGGCACTGTCGTCGACGGGCGTGTTCGGTGGCAAGACCAATGGCAGCTCCGTCGGCTTCCAGGTGGAAAGCTGGTGGTAATCGCAGGCCGCTAGAACTTTGGCAAGCGTCCATGGACGCTTGCCACAGGCAGCAACACCGCCCGCTATCCAAGGGGCATGCCTTATCCGGATCCACCATTTCGCCGCTGCACGCGATGGCCGGCAGCTTCAATGTAGTGATTCAGCAGTATCCTCTTTTAGCGCGGGCGCCCCTGGGTTTGCCCGCGTATTTTTTTGGGCGCTGCCGCCGCTTGTCATGACCCTGATCATTCCGGCATTTATCAGATAAACTACCCCTAATCGCATTGCACTGCACCGTTCCCGCCCACCGGCAGGACGCCGGCAGCGGCAAGACCCACCCAGGATAGACCCCGACTGCAGCATTCATGAACCTCAAAAATCTCGCCAAAACGCTAGGAATATCCGAAACCACCGTCAGCCGCGCCTTGAATGGCTATCCGGAAGTGAGTGAACGCACGCGCGAACGGGTGCTGGCCGCCGCGCAGGCGGCCGGCTACCGCCCCAATCCCATGGCGCGCAGCCTGGCCGTGGGGCGCACGAATATCGTCGGCATCATCTATCCGCTGATGCCGAACGACCTGGCCGACCCCATGTTCATCGAAATCGTGGGCGGCATGTCGGAAGCGCTGGAAGCGCAGCAGATGGACATGATGATCGCGCCCGCTTCGGCCACCAATGAATTCCACACTTATGAACGCATGGTCAAGGGGCGCCGCATCGATGGCTTGATCGTCGGGCGCACAAAACCGTTCGACGAGCGCATCGCCTACCTGGCACAGCAGGGCATGCCCTTTGTCGCGCATGGCCGCACGCAGCTGAACCAGCCACACGCCTGGTTCGACTACGACAACGAGGCGGGCATGCGCCTGGCCGTCGAGCGCCTGGCGCAGCTGGGCCACCAGCGCATCGGCCTGATCAGCGCCACGCCGGACCTGAACTTCGTGCGCCAGCGCGTCGAGAGTTTCCAGCACGCCATGCAGGCGGGCGGCCTCGCCGTCGATCCGGACAACCTGGTCGACAACGCACACGATCGCCGCGCCGGCTACCAGGCCATGCAGCGGCTGCTGGCCCGCTCGCCCCGCCCCACCGCCGTCATCGTCGACAACCACATGTCGGGCGTGGGCGCCGTGCGCGCCCTGCTCGACGCGGGCATCGCCATCGGTAGCGAAATGTCGCTGATCGTCTGGGGCGTGATGGAAGATTCCCTGGCCGGCCACAACGTCACCACCGTCGTCCAGCCCGACCCGCGCGGCGCCGGCGCGAAGATGATCCACATGCTGCTGGCCCTGATGGATGGCACGCTCGTCACCGACTTGCAGGAACTGTGGCCGTGCGAACTGTTGCCGGGCGAGTCGGCGGGACCCGTAATACACGCCTGATTTACCCCTAGAGCAAACTACTGGGGTCAGTCACTGCGTGATCGGAATGGGTCCCACTGGGACCTATTCCCCCGGCGGGTCTGACCCCGGCCCTCCCACCTTCCCGTCCTGAATCACCCTCATAAAAAAATCGTATGTCTGGCGCGTGTATCGCTTTACTTTTCAAAGCGCTTTGAACTATACTCATTTCACACCCAAAGCGCTTTGAATTTTAAAATAAGACGTTAGCCTACCAACCAGCAGCGCTGCCCTGATAGCCAAGGCTACAGGCAACTTTTAAGAAATCATTCATGCCGACCATCCAGAACAATCTCGCCCACCTGCCCGCCGACTGGTGGCGCAGCGCCGTCATCTACCAGGTTTATCCACGCAGCTTCCTCGACAGCAATGGCGACGGCATCGGCGACTTGCCCGGCATTACCTCCAAGCTCGCATACATCGCCGCCCTGGGCGCCGACATCGTCTGGATCTCGCCCTTCTTCACGTCGCCGATGAAAGACTTCGGCTACGACGTGGCCGACTTCTGCGATGTCGACCCCATGTTCGGCAGCCTGGCCGATTTCGACCGCCTGGTGGCGCGCGCCCATGAACTGGGCTTGAAAGTGATGATCGACCAGGTGTTGTCGCACTCGTCCGACATCCACCCATGGTTCGTGGAAAGCCGCTCCAGCCGCGACAATGCCAAGGCCGACTGGTATGTGTGGGCCGACCAGAAACCGGATGGCACGGCGCCGAATAACTGGCTGTCCGTGTTCGGCGGTTCCGCCTGGCAATGGGAGCCGCGCCGCGGCCAGTACTACCTGCACGATTTCCTCGCCAGCCAGCCCGACCTGAATTTCCACAATCCGGCCGTACAGCAGGCGCAGCTGGACAATTTGCGTTTCTGGCTGGAACGGGGCGTCGACGGCTTCCGCTTCGATTCCTGCAACTTCCCGTATCACGACCAGTTGCTGCGCGACAATCCGCCGGCCGCGCAGCGCGATGCGAGCAGCGTGTCGGCCATCAATCCGTACGGCATGCAGGCGCACGTGTACGACAAGACGCAGCCGGAAAACATCGCCTACCTGCAACGCGTGCGCGCCGTACTCGATGAATACCAGGCCATTTCCATCGGCGAAGTGGGCGACGACAATGCGCTGGCCACCATGGCCGCCTACACGGGCGCCGACAAGCTGCACATGGCTTACAGTTTCAACTTGCTGACGGCGGAATTTTCGGCCGCGCACATCCGCACGCAGGTGGAAGAGTTCGAGGCCCAAGTGGCCGACGGCTGGGCTTCCTGGTCCGTGGGCAACCACGACAGCGTGCGCGTCATGACGCGCTGGGGCGGCGAGAACCCGTCACCGTCCTTGGCCAAGGTCGTGCTGGCCGTGCAGGCGGCGCTGAAAGGCACGCCGTGCCTGTACCAGGGCGACGAGCTGGCCCTGACGGAAGCGGACATTCCTTTCGAGGCACTGCAAGACCCGTACGGCATCCCGTTCTGGCCCCAGTTCAAGGGCCGCGACGGCTGCCGCACGCCGATGCCGTGGGTGGCCGATGCGCCGCACGGCGGCTTCAGCGACACCACACCGTGGTTGCCCGTGCCGCCCGAACACCTGCAGCGGGCCGTTGACGTAGAAGAGCGCGACGCCGCCTCGGCTTTGATGTTTGCGCAGAACATCCTCGCCTGGCGCCGCACCTTGCCGCAATTGCTGCGCGGCGACATCGTTTTCTTCGATGCGCCGGAACCCGTGCTGGCCCTGCGCCGCGACTTGCCAGGCCAAGCATCCGTGCTGGCCGCCTTCAACCTGGGCACGGAAGCGGTCACATTCGCCTGGCCAGACGCGGCACCAGCAGCCGACTTGGCCGGTCACGGCTTGCCGGGCGACAAGCAAGGCAGCCAGATCAGCCTGCCCCCGCATGGCGGCTGGTTCGGCACCTTGGCGTAAATCGCAGGCTTTGGCGGCCATGCCGCCAATTACAATAACGAGCCCCGCGCATCAGCGGGGCCAAATTGAGAGAACGAGGACGACATGGCAGGACTGAAATTAGCAGGGTTGAAGAAGGCATATGGCGACGTGCAAACCCTGCACGGCATCGACCTGGAGATCGCCGATGGCGAATTCATGGTCTTCGTGGGCCCATCCGGTTGCGGCAAGTCCACCTTGCTGCGCAGCATCTGCGGCCTGGAAGAAATCAGCGGCGGCGACCTGTTCATCGGCAAGACACGCATGAACGACGTGCCACCCGCCAAACGGGGCATCGCCATGGTGTTCCAGAGCTACGCCCTGTACCCGCACATGAGCGTGGCGCAAAACATGGCGTTTGGCCTGAAACTGGCCGGACAGAGCCGTGTGCAGATTGCCGACGCCGTACAGCGCGCCGCGCAAATCCTGCGCATCGAACCTTTGCTGGAACGCAAACCCAAGGATTTGTCGGGCGGCCAGCGCCAGCGCGTGGCCATCGGCCGCGCCATCGTGCGCAAGCCGGACGTTTTCCTGTTCGACGAACCGCTGTCGAACCTCGACGCCTCCCTGCGCGTGCAGATGCGCATCGAACTGGCGAATTTGCACCGCGAATTGCGCTCGACCATGATTTACGTCACGCATGACCAGGTCGAAGCGATGACCCTGGCCGACCGCATCGTCGTGCTCAACGCGGGCCGCATCGAACAGGTGGGCGCGCCCCTGGAACTGTACCACCACCCCGCCAACCTGTTCGTGGCCGGCTTCCTCGGTTCGCCCCGTATGAACTTCCTCAAAGGCAAGATCCACAGCTACGCCGACGGCGTGGCCACCATCGCCACGAATGCGGGCGGCATGCTGCAGGCCGCACTCCAGCAGCCGCTGGCCAGCGGCACCCCCGTCACCGTCGGCGCGCGCCCCGAACACGTGCAAGCGTGCGCGCCCGGCGCCACTGCCGCCATCACGGCCAGCGTGCGGGCGGTGGAAAAACTGGGCGACATCAGCTATCTGTATGTGCAGGTACCGGGCGGCGACGAGCCGCTGGTGGTGCGCGCCGATGCCGATACGGACTGGGCCATTGGCCAGAGCGTGGCGCTGCAGGTGGCACCCGCCCGCGTCCACGTGTTCGACGAGCACGGCCAGACCCGTACCTGAACCCCGGCTTTAAGGGGCCAGGCGCTACAGGCGCCGCCTGGCCTGGTTGTATCGTTTCAGCCTTGATACTTAACATAAAAAAAGACACTGGAGATTGACATGTCCTTCACACACCCGAAACGCAGCTTCATCAAAACCACCCTGATCGCCGCCGCCCTGGCCGGCATCGGCAACCTGGCCGCTGTCAGCATGGCAAACGCGGCCGAAGCAGGCACCCTCTTGATCTGGATCAATGGCGACAAGGGCTACAAGGGCCTGGCCAAGGTCGGCGAGGAATTCACCAAGAAGACGGGCATCAAGGTCGTCGTCGAGCACCCGGAAGATGCGCCGAACAAATTCCAGCAGGCAGCCGCCGCCGGCAAAGGCCCGGACATCTGGATCTGGCCGCATGACCGCATCGGCACCTGGATCGATGCCGGCTTGCTGCAACCATTGACGCCAAGCAAGGAAGCGCGCGCCGCCATCCTGCCGCTGGCGTGGAACGCCTTCACGGTGGGCGGCAAGACCTGGGGCTACCCGATGTCCATCGAAGCCGTCGCCCTCGTCTACAACAAGGACCTGGTGCCGAACCCGCCAAAAACCTTCGAGGAAATCGCCGCGCTGGACAAAAAACTGTCTGCGCAAGGCAAGAAAGCCATCCTGTGGGATTACACGAATACCTATTTCACCTGGCCTTTGCTGGGCGCGGGCGGCGGCTTCCCGTTTGAAGTCAAGTCCGATGGCCGCTACGATGCGGCGAAAACTGGCGTGAACAATGCCGGTTCGCAAGCGGGCGTGAATGCACTGATGACCTTGATCAACAGCGGCGCCATGCCGAAGGGCGCCGGCTACGCGGAAATGGAAGCGGGCTTCAACCAGGGCAAGATCGCCATGATGATCAACGGCCCATGGTCGTGGGACAACGCGCGCAAATCGAAGATCAATTTCGGCGTGGCAACGATCCCTACCGTCGCGGGCAAGACGGCCACCCCATTCGTGGGCGTACTGGGCGCGATGATTTCGAAAGCCAGCCCGAACAAGGACCTGGCCACGGAATTCCTGGAAAACCAGATGCTGCAGATCAATGGCCTGAAAACCATCAACGCCGACGTCCCGCTGGGCACGCCAGCGAACAAGGTGCTGTTCGCGGAATTGAAAGCCAACCCGAACATCCAGGCGACGATGGAAAGCGCCCAAGCGGGCCGCCCGATGCCGAACAATCCGGAAATGGGCCGCTTCTGGTCGTCGATGCAATCGGCGCTGGAAAACATCACGCAAGGCCGCCAGACGACCAAGGATGGCCTGGACGCGGCGGCGAAGCGGATCACGACGGCGAATTAAGAGATTATCGTTGGCTTGGTTGATGCTTTCAACATGAATCAACCCTAAACCCCAAACGACATCCGGGGTCGGACCCTCAGGGTCCGACCCCGGCCGTTCAACGGGTTCAGCCATCAACACGCCAACATCGTTCCCGCACCATCCTTACAGCGCTTCATTTTCACAGGTATCCCATCGTGCGCAAGTTTATCGGCCCTACGGTATTGACCATCAGCATGGCGCTGGGTCTGTATCTGCTCTTCATGTTGTACATTTCCGGCCAGACCATGCTGGCCGCCGTTTTCCTCGGCTTGCTGACCTTGACGACGTTTGTCTTCACGTCGCCGCGCGCCTATGCCTACCGTTATCTGTTTCCCGGCATCACTGCAGTGATCGTCTTCGTGCTGCTGCCGATGGTGTACACGGTGTCGATCGGCTTTACCAATTTCAGTTCGCGCAACCTGCTCACCTACGAGCGGGCCACGCAATACTTGCTCGACGAGACGCAGCGCGTGGAAAGCGCCGGCTATGCCATGACCGTGCATGCCGACAACAAGGAATACCGCTTGCGCCTGGAAAGCCCGGACACGGGTGAAGTGCTGCTGACGCAGCCGCTGGCCCTCAAGCGCGCCGTGCCCCTGAACGTGGAAGTGGCGCCGGCTGACCCCGTGCAGGCGCCCGTGCTGGCCCCGCCGCTGCCCATCAAGGACATCATCGCCCTGCAAAAGGATTTGAAGCTGCTCACCCTCGTGCTGCCGAACAAGATCGAGCTACGCATGGTGGGCTTGCGTGAATTCGGCCCCGTCGCGCATGTCTACAAACAATTGCCCGACCAAACCCTGAAGAAAATCGCCACGGGCGAACTGGTCAAACCGAACTTCAAGACGGGCTTTTATGAAATGCCGGATGGCACGAAACTGGAGCCGGGTTTCAAGGTCAATGTCGGTTTCGCCAACTTCGTGAAGATTTTCTCCGATGAAGCATTCCGCGGCCCCTTCCTGCGCATTTTCGTCTGGACCATCGTCTTCGCCCTGATCAGCGTGGCCACCACGACGGGCCTGGGCATGGTGCTGGCCGTGCTGCTGAACTGGGATGCGCTGCGCTTCCGCGGCCTGTACCGCACCCTGCTGTTCCTGCCGTACGCCGTACCGGGCTTCATTTCCATCCTCGTCTTCAAGGGCTTGTTCAATAACAACTTTGGCGAAATCAACCTGGTGCTCGACGCCCTGTTCGGTATCAAGCCCGCCTGGTTCTCGGACACCACCCTGGCCAAGGCCATGATCCTGATCGTCAACACCTGGCTCGGTTATCCCTACATGATGGTAGTGTGCATGGGCTTGATCAAGGCGATTCCGTCGGACCTGTACGAAGCCTCGGCCCTGGCCGGCGCGGGACCGCTGACGAATTTCTTCAAGATCACCCTGCCGTTGATCATCAAGCCGCTCACGCCGCTGATGGTGGCCAGCCTTGGTTTCAATTTCAACAATTTTGTACTGATCAGCTTGCTGACGGGCGGGCGTCCCGATTTCCTCGACACGACGCTGCCTGCCGGCACGACGGACTTGCTGGTGTCCTATACCTACCGCATCGCGTTCGAGGATTCGGGCCAGAACTTTGGCCTGGCCGCCGCCATCTCGACCCTGATCTTCTTCCTCGTGGCCGCGATTTCGCTGGTCAACATGCGCCTGACGCGCATGAACAAAGCATAAAGGACAGCATATGGCTATCGTTGTCGACCGTTCCAACCGCTGGCGCATCCTGGCGGCCCACGTCGCCGTGATCGCGCTGATCGCGCTGGTGATGTTTCCCTTCCTGATGATCTTGTCGATCTCCCTGCGTCCTGGCAATTTCGCCTCGGGCAGTTTGATACCGCCCGAGATCAGCTTCGAGCACTGGCGCTTGGCGCTGGGCATGTCTTACCAGGCACCCAACGGCACCCTGGTCGAGCCGGACTTCCCCGTGCTGCTGTGGCTATGGAATTCCATCAAGGTGGCCAGCATGAGCGCCACCGTCACCGTGCTGCTGTCAACCACCTGCGCGTATGCGTTTGCGCGCATGCAGTTCCGCTTCAAATCGCAAACCCTGTCCGCGCTGATGCTGCTGCAGATGTTCCCCGCCGTGCTGGCCCTGGTGGCCATCTACGCCATCTTCGATGTGCTGGGCAGCTACGTGCCGTGGCTGGGCATCGACCACCACGGCAGCCTGGTGCTGGCCTACACGGGCGGCATCGCCCTGCATATCTGGACCATCAAGGGCTATTATCAAACCATCCCCGTCGAGATCGAGGAGGCGGCCAAGGTCGACGGCGCCACGCAATGGCAGGCATTCATCTACGTGCTGCTGCCGATGACGGTGCCCATCCTGATGGTGGTGTTTTTGCTGTCGTTCATCGGCGCCATCATCGAGTACCCGATCGCCTCCGTGCTGCTGCATGAACAGAACAACCTGACCCTGGCCGTCGGTTCGAAACTGTTCCTGTACGAGCAAAAATACCTGTGGGGCGACTTCGCCGCGGCGGCCATTCTGTCCGGCTTGCCCATCACGGCCGTATTCCTGCTGGCGCAAAAGTGGATGATCTCCGGCCTGACGGCTGGCGGCGTGAAGGGCTGACCATGCGCCGCGCCCTGACTACGCTGGCCGCCCTGCTCTTGAGCGCTTCGGCGCAGGCAGGGAGCAAGGTTTCAGAAAAATTCTCCGACAACCCCATCGTCTACTTTGCCGTGACGGACCGTTACGCCAACGGCAATCCCGGCAACGACCACAGTTATGGCCGCACCGCCGACCCGGCAGGCGGCGATGTCGGCAGCTTTCACGGCGGCGACATCGCCGGCATCACGCAACAGCTGAAGGCCGGCTATTTTCGAGAACTGGGCGTCAACGCCTTGTGGATCACGGCGCCGTACGAGCAGATACACGGCTGGGTAGTGGGCGGCAAGCAGCAATTCCAGCACTACGCCTACCACGGCTATTGGGCGCTCGACTACACCACCATGGATGCGAACATGGGCACGCGCGACGAGCTGCGCGAGATGATAGACACGGCCCACGCGCAAGGCATCCGCGTGCTGTTCGACGTGGTACTGAACCACCCTGGTTACGCGGACTTGCGCACCCTGTCCGAATACAAGGTGCCCGTGCTGTGGCCGGGCCACGAGAAGGCCGGCTTGCGTGATTATCACAGCTTCATCGACTACAACAACTTCGAGTTCAAGCAGTGGTGGGGCCCGGACTGGGTGCGCGCGGGCTTGCCCGGCTATCCCGACGGCGGCAAGGACGACTTCACGATGCAACTGGCGTATTTGCCCGACTTCCGCACGGAAAGCGGCAAAGCCGTGGGCTTGCCGCCGATTTTGCAGCGCAAGGCCGACACCCTCGCCGTCACCCTGCCCGACACCAGCGTGCGCGGCTACCTGGTCCACTGGCTGGCCGACTGGGTGCGCGAATTCGGCGTCGACGGTTTCAGGGCCGACACCGTCAAGCACGTGGAGCCGGCCAGCTGGCTGGCCCTGCGAGCGGCCGCCACCGACGCACTGAAAGACTGGAAGGCGAGCCACCCGCAGCAAAAGATTGACGACGCACCATTCTGGATGACGGGCGAAGCGTGGGGCCACGGCCCCGAGCGCAGCGGCTGGTTTGATGCCGGTTTCGATTCGATGATCAATTTCGACTTTCAAAACCGCGCGGCCGGCGACTGGAAAAGCATCGACGGCGTGTACCGCCAGTATGCGACTATGCTGGGCAAACGCATTGGCAATGCACCCCGCTACGACATCCTGTCGTACATCTCCTCGCACGACACCAGCCTGTTCCCGCGCGAGCGGCTGAAACATGGCTTGTCCGCCCTGCTGCTGGCGCCGGGCGGCGTGCAGCTGTTCTATGGCGATGAAAGCGCGCGCCCACCTGGCGCGGCGCCCATCGGCGATGAACAGCAAGCCACACGCTCCGACATGAACTGGAGCACGATGGATGGCGCCACCCTCGCGCATGCGCGCAAGCTGGGCCAGTTCCGCTTGCGCCACCCTGCCCTGGCACGCGGCGAGCATCGCTTGATCGATGAAAAACCGTATGCGTTCGCCCGCGTGATGAATGGCGACGCCGTCATCGCCGTGCCCGAAGCGCAAGGCGCGCTCGCACTGAAGGTGCACGGCGTCTTCGCCGACGGCACTCCACTGCGTGACACCTACACCAATCAAACCTACATCGTCAAAGATGGCGCCGTCGCGGTGAATGCGGCCGGCACCGTCCTGCTGGAGAAAGCTGCACCATGAGTACCTATGACATTCTAGTGGTCGGCGGCGCCGGCATCGACACCATCGTGCGCGTCCCTTCCCTGCAATTGCCCATGGCCGATTCGCTGCACGTGCCGCCCATCCGCGACTACGTGGCGCACACGGGCAATGGCGTGGCGCTGGGCTGCCATGCGCTGGGCTTGCGCTGCAAGTTCATCGACTTCATCGGCGACGATACGCAAGGCGCGGCCATCCTGCAGCGCTATAAAGATGCAAGCCTCGACTTTTCACACCTCGTCGAGCCCTCTGGCACGCGGCGCAGCGTCAACCTGGTCGACCCGCAAGGGCGCCGGCTGTCGCTGTACGACGGCCGCCACCCGGAAGACGTGCGCATGCCAGCCGCCTTTTACCTGCCCTACCTGGGGCCGGCGCGCCACGCGCACTTTTCCATCATGGGCTGGGTGGCCGAGCTGTTTGACGATGCGCTGGTGTGCGGCACCACGGTGTCGACCGATTTGCACGACTGGGATGGCGTCAACCCGCACCACCGGGTCTTTGCACTGCGCGCCGACCTGGTCTTCCTGAGCACGGCCGCGCTGGGCGAACGCACGGAGTCCGTCATGCGCGCGACTGTTTCGGACGGCCGCGCGCAAGCCGTGGTCGCCATGGCCGGCGCGGATGGCGCGTATGTGCTGGAACGGGGCAGCGCGTCCGTGCGCCACTATCCGTGCGCGCCGCTGGACTTGCCCGTGGTGGACACGAATGGCGCGGGCGACTCCTTCGTCGCCGCCTTTTTGCACGCCTGGCTGGGTGGTGCACGCCTGGACGAAACCATGCGCCGTGGCGCCATCGCCGGGGCATTCGCCTGCGCACAGCACGGCACGCACGAACGGTTTATCGGGCTGGCACAGCTGCATGACTTATATCAAGACAGCACTAGCTTATGACTTAATATTCTATCAAGCGTAACTGCCTGGCAAGTGGCGCATGGCACAATGGCTGCGGATTTCACCACCGCATACCATTCGAACCGGAGACCACATGAGAATCGAAACCCTGGCCGTGCACGCCGGCTATACCCCCGACCCGACCACCAAGGCCGCCGCCGTCCCCATCTATCAGACGGTGGCCTACGCCTTCGACAATGCCCAGCATGGCGCCGACCTGTTCGACCTGAAAGTGGCCGGCAATATTTACACGCGCATCATGAACCCCACGCAGGACGTGCTGGAAAAGCGCGTCGCGGCGCTGGAAGGCGGCGTGGCCGCGCTGGCCGTGGCGTCGGGCATGGCGGCGATCACCTACGCGATCCAGACGATTGCCGAAGCGGGCGACAATTTCATCTCCGCCAGCCAGCTGTATGGCGGCACCTACAACCTGTTTGCCCACACCCTGCCGCAGATCGGCATCGAAGTGCGCTTCGCCGATGCGTGCCAGCCCGAGACCTTCGCCACCCTGATCGATGCGCGCACCAAGGCCATTTTCTGCGAATCGATCGGCAACCCGCTGGGCAATGTGACGGACGTGGCGAAACTGGCCGAAATCGCGCACGCGCACGGCATCCCGCTGATCGTCGATAACACGGTGCCCAGCCCATACCTGTTCCGCCCCATCGAGCATGGCGCCGACATCGTCGTCCATTCGCTGACCAAATACCTGGGCGGCCACGGCACTACCGTGGGCGGCGCCATCGTCGACAGCGGCAAGTTTCCATGGGCCGAACACAAGGAACGCTTCAAGCGCCTGAATGAACCGGACGTGTCGTATCATGGCGTCGTCTACACGGAAGCGTTCGGCCCCGCCGCCTTCATCGGCCGCGCTAGAGTCGTCCCGCTGCGCAACATGGGCGCGGCGATTTCGCCATTGAGCGCCTTCCAGCTGATCCAGGGCATCGAGACCCTGGCCCTGCGCATGGACCGCATCTGCGACAACACCCTGGCCCTGGCCAAACACCTGAAGCAGCATCCGAAAGTCGCCTGGGTCAATTACGCGGGCCTGGAAGACCACCCGGATCACGCGCTGGTGAAAAAATACATGAATGGCCGCGCCTCGGGCATTTTGTCGTTCGGCCTGAAGCTGGCCGCCGGTGCGAATGTCACGGACCCGCGCGCGGCTGGCGCCCGCGTGCTCGACGCCCTGCAGCTGTTCACGCGCCTGGTCAACATCGGCGACGCCAAGTCGCTGGCCACCCACCCGGCGTCCACCACGCACCGCCAGCTCAATCCCGAAGAACTGGCCAAGGCGGGCGTGTCCGAAGACATGCTGCGCCTGTCCGTGGGCATCGAGCATATCGACGACTTGCGCGAAGACCTGGAACAGGCCTTGAACGCGGCCTGATGCAAGCTGAAATCAGGCTGAAATCAGCCTGAAAACCTGTCCCGGCACATGCATGCCTACCCTGCCGGGATAGGCTCCTGCATGCCGTAAAGCGAAGCCGGCGTTCACGCAGAGCGCCAGCGGCGCTTCTGTCATCCTCACCATGGTTGCACTGGATAGCCCCCAGGTCCAGCCCAGAGCCTCTTTATCTCCGCCCCCTCCCCCTGATGCCACGCCCATGCCACGGCGACTTCTTCGCTGTTCCTGCCGGGTTTGATGATCGGCGAACGTCCGTGCGCCAGGCAAGTGGCGAGCAACTGGCCTATGCACCGCTGCTCATGGCCGATATTGTCGTGTTGCGAAACGAACCAAAACGAACAAAAAAGAAGAATTATATGTTGTTAAATTTTCCAACGTGCGTAGAATAAAGAAAAAAATGTGCGTTATTCTTCACTTCAGCGCATTTTTCTTCCTTTTCGCATGAACGCTTGGATGCGCCAATGCCAGGGCAGGCAGGCGCATGGTAGCGACTGCGTGGCTGGATGAAAAAACACCCTGAAACCATGCACTTTTTGTAGCCCATAGCGGCCTATCACCACCTCCAGGATCATGATGCAATCGACAAACAAGCAGCTGGCGCAACAGGACTGTGATCTTTTAATCGTCGGCGGCGGCATCAACGGCGTCGGTATCGCGCGCGATGCGGCAGGCCGCGGTTTGCGCGTCATCCTGTGCGAGCAGCACGACCTGGCCCAGCACACGTCCTCGGCCAGCACAAAACTGATACACGGCGGCCTGCGTTATCTTGAGTATTACGAATTCAAGCTGGTGCGCAAGGCCTTGCAGGAACGCGAATTGCTGTTGCGCACTGCACCGCACATCATGTGGCCGCTGCGATTCGTCATGCCTCACGATGCCGGACAACGGCCGGCCTGGATGATCCGTGCCGGACTGTTCCTGTATGACCATCTGGCGCGACGCGCTTTCCTGCCGGCCTCGGAAGGCGTGTCGCTGCGCCAGCACGTGGCGGGCGGACCGCTGAAAGGCGATTTTCGCAAGGGCTTCGTGTACTCTGACGGCTGGGTGGACGATGCGCGACTGGTGGTGCTCAATGCGCTGGACGCCAGCGAACGTGGCGCCAACATTCTGACCCGCACCCGCTGCGCGGCGGTACGGCAGGAAGGCCAGGGCTGGCATGCCACGCTGGACAGCGAGCAGCATGGCCGCATCGAGGTGAGTGCGCGCGCCATCGTGAACGCCGCCGGCCCCTGGACCGCGCAATTCGCCAACGCCGCCTCGGGCGTGAGCAATACGCACGGGCTGCGGCTGGTCAAGGGCAGCCACATCATCGTGCCGCGCCTGTTCGATCATCCTTACGCCTATATTTTCCAGAACCAGGACAAACGCATCATCTTCGCGATTCCCTATCAGGACGAATTCACCCTGATCGGCACCACCGACCTGGAATACACCGGCGAACCCGGCAAGGTGAAGATCAGCGACGGCGAAGTGAGCTATCTGTGCGAGGTGGCCAACCGCTATTTCACCAAACAGATTGCACCGAGCGACGTGGTCTGGACTTATTCCGGGGTACGACCGCTGCTCGACGACAGCGCGCAAAACGCCTCGGCGGTGACGCGCGACTACCTTCTCGAATGCGCCCCGAACACCGCCCCCTTCCTCAATATCTGGGGCGGCAAGATCACCACTTACCGGAAACTGTCGGAAGAAGCGCTGGCCATGCTGCAGCCGCGCCTGGGCGGCGATGCGCCGGACTGGACCGCCTCGGCACCATTGCCGGGCGGCGACTTGCAGCAAGCGGGCGCGCTGGTTGACAGCATCGACTTCGAGCGCTTTGCACAACAACTGCACGCCCAGTACCCATGGCTGCCGGGCAAACTGGCGCAACGTTATGCGCGCTGTTACGGCACCCGCGCCAGGCGCATGCTCGGTACGGCAAACAATATGACGGATCTGGGCGAGGAGCTGACACCCGGCGTATACGAACAGGAGGCGCGCTATCTGTTCGAGGTGGAATGGGCGCGCAGCGCCGAAGACATCCTTTGGCGCAGAACCAAATGCGGCCTGTACTGCCAGCCACGGCATGTGGCGCGTCTGGAGCAATGGTTCAAACAGATGTCGATGCCTGAAATGATAACTTGAAAAAATAAGCCGGAGAGCCAGGCAGCTTTGCCTTGCCTGGGCCATCCCCATGGACACGGGATGACAGTTTTACCGAGTGACCGGCGCGGCAAAAACCGGCAAAAAAATCAACTACAGACGGAGAGAAGACATGCAGAAGATGGCGATGAAGGACCAATACATTCTTGCGCTCGATCAGGGAACGACAAGCTCGCGCGCAGTGTTGTTTGATCGGGCCGGCAACATCGTCTCGGTAGCACAAAAGGAATTCCCGCAAATATATCCGCAGCCGGGTTGGGTCGAGCATGACCCACAGGATATCTGGTCGACGCAGGCCGGCGTCGCCGCCGAAGCCGTCACGCACGCGGGATTGAATGGCGCATCGATTGCCGCCATCGGCATCACCAACCAGCGTGAAACCACCATCGTCTGGGACCGCGAGACGGGCCGGCCGGTGTACAACGCCATCGTCTGGCAAGACCGCCGCACGGCCGATTTCTGCGATGAGCTGAAAGGCCGCGGCCTCGAAGCCATCGTGCGGGAAAAAACCGGCTTACCAATCGATTCGTATTTCTCCGCAACCAAGATCCGCTGGATACTCGACAATGTTCCAGGAGCGCGCGAACGCGCCAACCAGGGCAAGCTCGCCTTCGGCACTGTCGACAGCTGGCTGGTCTGGAATTTCACGCAGCAAGGACTGCACGTCACCGATGTCACTAACGCCTCGCGCACCATGCTGTTCAACATCCACACGCTGGAATGGGACGACGAGTTGCTGGCCATGATGGATATCCCGCGCAGCATGCTGCCTGAAGTGCATCCTTCTTCGGCCGTCTACGGCACCACCAAAACCACCTTGTTCGCCTCCGCCGTGCCGTTGGCTGGCATCGCCGGCGACCAGCATGCGGCGCTGTTCGGCCAGATGTGCACCAAGCCAGGCATGGTCAAGAACACATACGGCACAGGTTGCTTCCTGGTGATGAACACGGGCGACAAACCGATTGAATCGAAGAACAACCTCGTCACCACGATCGCCTGGCAGATCGGCGAACAGGTCAACTACGCGCTCGAAGGCAGCATTTTCATCGGCGGCGCGGTCGTGCAATGGCTGCGCGACGGGCTCGGCATCATCAAGAGCGCCGCTGAAATCGAGGCGCTGGCGCGCTCTGTGCCGCATGGCGACGGCGTCTATCTGGTGCCGGCCTTCGCCGGACTCGGCGCACCGCATTGGAATCCGCGTGCCCGCGGCACGCTGTTCGGCGTGACGCGCGGCACCACCTCGGCCCACATCGCACGCGCCGCGCTCGACAGCATCGCCTACCAGTCGCAGGATGTATTGAAGGCCATGGAAGCCGACTTGGGCGGCAAGATCACCGAATTGCGCGTCGACGGCGGCGCGGTGGCAAACGATTTGTTGATGCAGTTCCAATCGGACCTGCTCGGCGTCGACGTGGTGCGCCCGCAAATCACCGAAACGACGGCCCTGGGTGCGGCGTATCTGGCCGGCCTGGCGGTCGGCTACTGGAAGGATGTCAGCGACATACAGGACCAATGGAAACTGGACCGCCGTTTCACGCCGGCGCTCGACGCGAGCACAGTGAAGGCCCACATACAGGGATGGCAGCGTGCGGTCAACGCCAGCAAAGCCTGGGCCGATGCGGTCTGATCCGCCAGGCGCCCATCCCCCACACTTCACTGGAAGCTTCACATGAATCCTTTATTCGCCGAATTCATCGGCACCACTTTGCTCGTCCTGCTGGGCAATGGCGTGGTCGCCAACGTCATCTTGCAAAAAACCAAGGGCCACAACAGCGGCCTGGTCGTGATTGCCATCGGCTGGGCAATGGCGGTCTTTGTCGCCGTGCTGTGTACCGCCGCCGCCAGCGGCGGCCACCTCAATCCGGTAGTGACCGTGGCACTGGCGGTGGTCGGGAAATTCCCTTGGGCAAATGTTCCCGCCTATGTCGCCATGCAGATGCTCGGTGGCATGATGGGGGCATTTCTGGTATGGGTGATTTACTACAAGCACTTCGAGGCCACCCCCGATGGCGACACCAAACTGGCGGTCTTTTGCACCGGCCCGGCGATCCGGGGCACCTTCGGCAGCCTGGCCGCCGAAATGATCGCTACCTTCGTTCTCGTGTTTGCCGTGTTGAACATGGCGGCGCCAAGCTTCGGACTGGGCGCCGTGAGTGCCTTGCCCGTCGCCCTGCTGGTACTGGGCATCGGCGTGTCGCTCGGCGGCACCACCGGTTACGCGATGAGCCCGGCACGTGACTTCGGTCCGCGCATCATGCACGCGATCCTGCCCATCCCGGGCAAGCGCGACAGCGATTGGCGCTATGCCTGGGTGCCGGTCATCGGCCCGCTGCTGGGCGCCGTCCTGGCGGCACTGCTGTACAACAATTATAAGTTCTAGGTGCAATCCCACTACTCCCCCCGCGTCTGCCGCACAGGGCCGTCTTGCCAGGCAGGACGGATGACAACGCCACGGCCAGAGCGGCGTGGAGTAGACACTTTCACAGGAGAACCACACGGCAGCAAAAAAAATCTTGTTTTTGACGGGCGATTTTGCAGAAGATTATGAAATGATGGTGCCGTTCCAGGCATTGCAGATGGTCGGCCACACGGTGCACGCCGTCTGCCCAGGCAAGAAGAGCGGCGACAAGATCAAGACCGCCATTCACGACTTCGCGGGGACCAGACCTATACCGAAAAGCCGGGGCACCTGTTTGCGCTCAAGCCCTGGCGCCGCACGGAGGGGAAGACATGCCATAATCGGCGGCATGTCTTCCCCTCCTACCTCCCCTGAACAGCCGGTATCCGGTCAGTTCCGCGCCGAATATGCACGGCGCATGAATGCCGTGCTTGACCATATCGACCGCCACCTGGATACGCCGCTGGACCTGGCGCAGCTGGCCGACGTCGCGCATTTTTCGCGTTTCCACTTTCATCGCGTGTTCGCCGCCTGGATGGGCGAGACGCTGGGCGACTATGCGCGCCGCCGGCGCCTGGAAACGGCCGCCCTGCGGCTGGCCGTGCGCGCCGACGAAACGATACTGGACATCGCGCTGGCGACGGGTTTCGGTTCCGGCGAAGCGTTTGCGCGCGCCTTCAAGCTGAAATTCGGCTGCACGCCGACAGCCTGGCGCGCAGGCGTCGCCGCGAAAAACGCCGCCATGCTCGCGGCCATGCGCCTGCGCCGGCAAGATAGCAATCCGGATCAGGCCATGCGCAATGCCGATCAGGCAAAGCCGCCGAACTTCCAGCACCATGGGCACTCCAATCCACGTCATAGAGAGAGTCCCATGCAAGTTACCATCCTCGACCTGCCGCCCGCCACCGTGGCGTGCCAGCGCCATATCGGCCCTTACGGCCCCGCCATCGGCGCCTTCTGGCGCGACACCGTCGCGCCATGGATGCAATCGCACGGCCTGGGCGACGCGACCTGCTACGGCATCGGCCATGACGATCCCAGCATCACGCCGCCAGGCAAATGCCGCTACGACGCCTGCGTCGCCGTTCCCGATGGTTTTCAGGCAGGTGGCCGGGCCAGCATCACCACCTTGCCGGGCGGGCGCTATGCAGTGGCACAGTTCAAGGGACCATCCAGCGCCATCGCCGACGCATGGACGCGCATGACGCGCGAATGGCTGCCGGCCAGCGGCCTGCAATGGGATGAGCGCCCCTGCTTCGAGCGCTTTTCCGCCGCCACGGCGCTGGACCCGGCCACCGGCGAATTCTCTTGCAACATCTGCATCCCTGTGCGGCCGCTGTAACAACAGCGTAGCTCGGATTAGCGCGTGAGCGCGTAATTCGACCTACGTTCATCGCGCTGCCGCCAGCACTTGGGCCACCTGCCTGACCCTCCCGGCCACCGTGCCGGACACATGGATAAAAGCGATCCCCCGCCGCGCCAATTCGACCTGGTACCACGCATGCTGGCGCGCGCGGAAATCCCCGTCGCGGCGCGTGCCATCCTGGATGAAGGGGAAGTCGGGCGCGCACAGCAGCACCAGGTCGTAACGGTGCTCGGCCAGCTGCGCCAGTTCTTGCTCGGCCTTGCCGAACATCTCGACACAGTAAAAATAGGTGGTCAGGGGCGAGGTATCGCAAAACAGCCAGCGCTGCACGGCCATGGCGGCTTGCGCTTCGCGGCGCAGCTGCTCGCGGCCAATCTTGAGCAGATCGTCATAATGTAATACGCCATCCTGGCTTTCCCATAGCTCGCGGCCATATTCGGCCACCCAGCCGGTATCGAAATGCGCTGCCAGCGCGGCGGCCAGGGTGGTCTTTCCGCTCGATTCGCCACCCAGCACGCACACGCGCGTGACGAAATGGGCACGCACCTGGGGCGACAGGAAGGCGCTGTGCGCCTGCGGATCGTGCCTCACCTGGGTGCCGGACACGGGCACCGCAATTCTCGCCTGGTCCACGCTGACGTGCGCCACCGCGCCCCCCGCGTAATGCTGCGCCAGCACCCGCGCAAAGCCAGGGCCATAGTCTTCGCTGCTGAACACGGCATCGACGGGCAGCGCCAGCACCGTCCAGCACAGCCAGCCCATGAAGTGGCGATGCTCATCGCCCTCGTCGTCGTTGTGCGGCAGCGAACGCGCAGGCACGCCACGCGCCACGCACAGGGCGGCCAGGCGGGCATCGTCCAGCACCACGATTTGCGCCTGCGGAAATTGCGCGCGTAGCCACCCTTCCCGGCGCGCCGGTTCCAGGCCGGGAAATTCAGGCCTGGTGTAGCTGACCACCAGCAGTTCTTCGCAAGCCTCCTGCGCACGATAGAGCAACAATTCATGGCCCTTGTGCAGCGGGCAAAATTTGCCGACCACCAGGCCGCGCTTATAAAGATTCATGCTGCCGCTTCCTGCAAATCCGAGGTGTATTGAATGATCTTGTCTTCCGCCAGCAAGGTCTCGACCGTGATGTCGCCGAAAAAAGGCGCAAGCAAGGCGCGCGCCCGGTCAGCCTGCGGCATGGCGCCCGGCGCCAGGCGCAGCACGACGCCGCCATCGCCCTGCTGGTGCACGCCAAACAAGGCGATGGCCAGCGGCTTCAAGGCATGCGTGATGTCGATATTGTTGATCCATTCGCCATTGACCGTCCTGTAACGCAAGGGGCTGCGGCCGGCCAGGCCCACCAGCACGGGGCCGTGCGGGCCATGCGCCAGCGAGGCGTAATCGCCCGTGCGGTAGCGCACCAGGGGCAGGCAAAAATTGAAGCCGCCCGTCACCGTGATTTCGCCGCGTGCGCCATCCGGCACGGGCTGGCCGCCGGCGTCGAGGATTTCCACGTACAGCCGGTGCTGCAGCAGTACGTGGCCACCTGCCTGTTCGTCGTAGACGGCGACCGGCCCCACTTCATTGAGCGAATAGATGTCGAGCACGGGACAGCCATAGCGTTGTTCCAGGCGCGCGCGCATGCCGGGCAACAGCATCATCGAGACGGACAGCAGCGCGGCCGGCTTGTGCCTCATGGGCAGGGTCAGCAACTCGGCAAACGAGATGGGGTCGCCCGCGATCAGCTCGGGCGCCATGGCGTCCAGGTAGCGCGCGCGGTCGTCCGGGTCGCGCCAGTCGTCCGGATGCAGATTGATCTTCGCCAGGCCCGATTCGTGCATCGTGGGCGTGACGGAGACATAGGTGAAGCAGCGGCGCTGATGCCCCAGCAGCATCACGCCCACCTGGCCCGCGCCGTGCCGCAGGGTGACGCCGAAGCGGCACAGCGCGCGCTTGTGGTAGGCCAGGTAGCGCCCCGCCACCAGCGGGTGCGAAGCGATCAGCAGCGGGTGGCCCGTGGTGCCCGTGGTCTGGAAGTTGATCATGCGCGCCAGGTCCGCATCGTCGGGCACGAAGGCGGCGATATCGTGCGCCAGTTCGGCGCGGCTGATGGGCGTTGCATCGATGAGACGCGCCGGTGGCGAACCGCAGGCGCGATAGTACGGCACCGCGGCATAAGTCGCCCTGAGAAAATCCGGCAGCCAGGATGGCGGCGCGACGGCGCTCCAGCCGATCGCCGCATCCATCACTTCCTGCTCATAGGCGCGCAAGGCCGCCACTTCCGCCGCCTGCAGTTTGTTGCCGCTGCGGTTGCGGTACTGGGGAGCTGCGGGATGGCTGCGCAGTTTTTCCAGCATGCGCGCGCCCGCCTGCGTCAGGGTGGGACAGTAATCGCGGTCCGATTCCCAGGCGCCGTCCGGAAGATTGACGTCCACGCTCATTCGCGCGACCACTTGTCGGCCGATTCCTCGGCCGCCTTCTTCGCCAGCGCCTCGCGGATTTCCCGTGCGCGCTGTTCGGCCAGCCGGCTCGCCTCAAGCAGGCGGCGGCGCTCCGTGCCGCTGATGGCGGACAATCTATCCGTGGCCTGCGCCACGCTTTCGTCGCGCGGCCGGAAACCCAGACGCGCCAGCACGATGCGCGCCAGTTCCTCGCGCCGCTCGGGATCTTGCGTAAACTGGTGGGCCGGCGTGGCGGCGGCCAGTTCGCGCGCCGCCTCGCCCAGTACCTGCAGCAGATCATGCTGCGGCAACTGCTGCCCGGTAAACCAGTCGTCGGCGAGCAGCCAGCACAGGATCATGGCCAGCGCCAGCCGGTTGCGGTCCGCCTTCACTTGCGCGCCGATAAAACCCTGCAGGGACGCGGCCGGCGCACGCGCGCCGTGCAGCAGCAGGACGTCGTTGACCAGCGCGGCAACCGCCACGGCCTGCGCATTGGCGACGCCGTCGATGCGGGGCTCGGCGAGGAATTCGACGGGCGTGTCGGCCAGGCGATGGGTCAGGGTTTCGAGGTGGGGACCAGGAGTGTGCATATCATGATTGTATATAGTGGCGCCGGCTGAACGCCCGCGCAAAGTCCAGCAAGTCCTCGTAGCGCTCGACGGCGTGGATATCCCAGCCCTGTTCGCGGCGCGCTCGTTTTAAATCGTCATAGGTTTGCTGCAGCCACTTATGGGCCGCCGCGCCATCCCAGTCGCGCTCCAGGTTCAGGGCCATGGTACCGCCCGCGCCGCCCTGCACCATCGCCTTGGAGGAAATATCCCAGCCGCTGTTACCCAGTTCATCATTGTCGAACATGGTGGTGATGCCATCGTCGGAAATCATCAGGATGTGCACGGGCCGTTCGCGCCTGGCCGCATACGTCTGGCGCAGGCGGTGAATGGGGAAGCAGGTGCCGCCGCCAAAAAATTCCGTCAGCACGCCCAGGATCAGGTCTTCATCGCGCACGAAACCTGGCGTCTGCATCACCTCATTCTTGCCGCTCCACAGGGTCACCTGCACTTTCGCGCCCGCGCGCAGGGCGGACAAGGCGATGACGGCGCCAGCCAGGGTCAGGAACGAGGTGTGCGCCTGCGGGTTCGGCATGGAGCCGGAACTGTCCACATACATGTCCAGGTCGACGGGCACGGCGTCGATGGCGCGCGCCGGTTCGCGGCCATACACGCGGCGCACGGTGGTCACGCCGGGCACGGGGCGCGGCGACTGCATCACGGACTGCAGCCAGTCGATGTCTGCCAAAGGATCGCCGATTTCCCATGGTTCCAGCCCTTCCATCTGCGGCTCCTGCGATTCGGGCGCGGGACGCGAGGGAAATGCCACCAGGTGTGGCAAGGCCCGTTCGCGGTAGTAGCGGATGGCGATTTCATGGTCGCTCAAGTCCACGCCCGAGGCCCTCAAAATATCGCCCAGCTCGAACGGTTCGCGCAGTTGGCCGCCAGCCGCCCTGGCCGGCACCTCGGCTTGCGGCTCTTCGCCATCGAGGCCCGAGATGCGCTTGTCATGCACCGGATGGATGGCGCCGCCCTCCTCGTCATCCTCGATCTGCTGCGCGCCATACGTCTGACAACCACGGGCGGCGTCGCGCGTGTCCTGCAGATAGCGGCTGGGGTCAAGACTGTCACCCAGGGCATCCGTGTCTTCCACCAGATAAGGCAGCAGCAAGGTGGCGAAGCGGCCCGCCGCCAGCATCCAGTCATTCGCATACACGCGGATCAGGCGCGCGCCCAGCCAGGCGTCCGTATCCAGGCGCTCGTCGGCCTGGCCGCCGCCCAGCTCGCCCTTCTCCAGCTGCCACAGGTTTTCATAGATGCGCATGTACAAGGTCCACACGCCGCCGCTGCTTTTAGCGTCAGCTTGCGCCGTGCGTCCCTGCTGCAACTTGCGGTAGATGTCGGCCATGCGCAGATTCGCCTGGCGCTGCAAGCGGTCGTTGATGAACAGGTCCGTGTACAGGTTGGCCACCATGGGCGCGTGCTGCTCCAGGGTGGGCAAGGCGCGGCGCATGCGCGCCAGCAGGCGGAACTGATCGCTGGCGCTGCCCGGCGCGAGGATGTGGTGGCCGATTTCATGCGCGAGCACTTCCAGCGCATAGTCGTCCAGGCCCAGCTCCGTCACCAGCGGCAAATCGACCACGACGCTCGGGTCCAGCAGGCGGATCATGGCGAAGCTGCCGGACAAGCCCTGCTTGCTGGCCTCGACGTGGCTGGCGCACAGGCTCGGGTCGCGCAGGCGCGTAAATTTGCTCCACACGGCCAGGGCCTCGGGCCAGGCAGCGCGCCAGGCGTCGATCAGCGCGGTGTCGGCATCCTTCTTCATGCAAGCGGTAGCAAGCGGATCGCATGCGTCCAGGGTGATGTGATGGCCAGCGTATGCGCATTGGCGGCGATGGCGATGTCGCCTGCCGGCACATCGAGCACGATACTGCGCGCGCCGATATGCACGGTCGCCCCATCGAGGCGCACAGCCGACGGCAGCTCGTTTGGCGCCTGCTCGAACTCCTGCGCCGTGGCGCCATGCAGCACGGCGCCGTAGGCGTCGGCCACCAGCAGATAATGGCGTTCGGCGCTGCGCACAGCAAAGCCGCAACCGTCCGCCGTGGCGCGTACTTGCGGCGGCGTGCCGAAATCGCCACCCAGGCCGGTGAAGCTGCCGAACTCCCTGCCATCGGCATTGCCGCGCCACGGATTCGCCAGCAACTGCGCATGCACCTGCGGCCAGTGCGCACCTGGCTCGCCAAAGGCGGCCAGCGCCAGCGCTTGTGGCAAGGTGTCGGCGGCGGCCAGCGCGCCCTGGCGGAAATGCGCCACGCCGGCACGCCAGGCCAGCACCTGGCCCACGGCGCGCAGCTGCGCGACGCTGCCGACTTGCGGCGCCACGGCGGCCAGCTCCTGCTGCCACTGCGCGGGACGCGCTCCCGCCACGGTGCAAAGGTGGATGGCGGCGTTGCTCAGCATACCCAGCACATCGAGGGGCGCCGTCGCCAGCAGCGGCGCAAATAATGGCGCCAGTTCGCGCCAGACGGTATTGAGGAAGGGATTTTTCGCGGCCGGACCGGCCAGGCCATGGCCTACCAGTTCCAGGGCCATGTCGTAGGCGGCCAGGGTGACACTGCCCACGCGCTCGGGCGCAGCGGCGGCCACGGCCGCCACCAGCGGATCGACGCTGTCGTGCAAAAAGGCGCCAAAGGCGGCCATGTCGAGCGCGGGGAAGCGCCGGCGCGCTTCCAGTGCGCGCGCATTGAACTGGGCGCGGCCGCTGGCGAGTATCGTGGCGAAGGCAGAAGAAATCATCGCGGCCTGTCAATCGCTGTGCGAAAAGTGCAGCAGATAGCGCTCATCCCCGGACTCGAAGGCGATCTCGTCCCAGTGGATCGCGTACCAGAAACCAGCGGGCGGCGTCATCGTCACGGCGTGCAAGGAAAACCCGCCTAGCGCGTCGTCGAGCGACTCCAGGAAAGCGGCCACCAGTTGCGCGCGGAAGCGCCCCGGAGGCGCCGCCTGCATGTGCCGCGACGAGAAAAACCAGCGCTGGCACACCTGCTCCAGGTGCGCGCGCCCGCATGGCGCCGCATTGACGTGCCACAGGGCTGCCGGCAAGTCGCGTGCGGGTTCGATGACGTTCAAGGCATAATTTTCGACGCGCAAGCCCCGCGCCGTGGCGAGGTCCGGCGCGTCGGGCAGGCGCTGCAACTCGTAGCTCGCGCACAGGTCGCTCGCCTCGCCATTGAGCAAAGCCAGCGCTTCCAGGAAGCCTAGACAATGAAGAACGCTCATTGCGAACGCAGCCAGCTGCGGTAATTGGTGTAACGCTGGTGCAGGTATTTCAATTTCAGCAGGTCGTCATACAGGGGACCGTACAGCTTGCGCCCTTTGGTGCGTTCGCCGATCAGCTTTTCGATGCGGTTCAGGCGCGCCAGGGTCTCGCGCTCGCTGACGCCATCGAGGCCCAGGTCGAATTCAGCCGACAGTACGCCGACGGGATCATCTCGGTCCAGGTCCAGGCGGTTGAATTCATCGTTCGACAGGTCGAACAGCCGACGCAGCCAACCCAGCCTGTCGCTGCGGTAGGCGGCGTTTTCCGGCAGCGCGAAAAAGGGCGCGTCCGGGTCCGGCTGCAGCTTGTTGTGCAAGACGAAGGGCAGCACCTGGCGCAAGTCTTCCAGCTCCACCTCGCCGTTGCCGCGAAAATACGCCATGGCCTTGGCGTAGATCAGCAGCGCCATCAGGGTGCGCACGGAGATGCCATTCAAGGTCTGGCAACCGAGGTCCTTCAGGCGGTCGCGCCCATTGTCGGCCGCCTGCGCGGCGCCCCGGTCGGCGCCCGCCAGGCGGGCCGTATCCTTGGTCATGTATTCGAACTGGCCGCCGGCCGTCTCGAACAGCTCGAACTGGCTGGCAAAGAATTCCAGGCGGCGCCGCACGGCGTCGGGTATGGCCACCTGGCGGATGGATGCGCCGATCTGGTCCACCTCCCCTTCCGTGAAGATGATCTCGGGCGGCACCAGCTCTTCGGGGTGCACGTTTTCTTCCACACGCAGCAGCAGTTCGTTCAGGAAGCGCGGATTGAAAGCTAGCGCCTGCACCGTCACGTCGACCCGGTCGCGCAGCGCTTCGATCACCTGATACGTGCCGCCGCCCTGGTCGTCGTTGGCCGTCAGATACCAGGCCGCTTCCGGGCATTCGTAAATGTGGTTCAGCACTTCCGCGTAATTGTCGCCCATGACGGTGAGCAGCGCGCTTTGCGTGCGCGTGGGGATGCGGTTGTATTCATCGACGATTTTCACGCGCATGCCCAGCCAGGCGCGCCAGGCGATGCGGATCTCGTCCATGCTTTGCGCGTTCACCAGATCAAACGGCAGCGGATTGCCGAGCAAGTCGGCCACCGTCATCTGCGGGTGGCCATGCTGCATGGCGCGTTTGACTTCCTTGACGGTCGACCCGGCCAGCACGCCCATCAACAGGGCGCTGGCCGTCTTGCCCCGCCCCGGCCCGCCAACGAACAGGCATTTGCGGCGCGTGGCGAACGTCAGCAGCGGCAGCAGGATGAAACTGGAATAGCTTTGCGCCGACGGCAAATTCAGGGTGCGGCGGCTGTCGCCCACGGCATACGTCTGCGACGGGCCATCGTTGTATTCGATATCGTAATGGGGGCTGATGATGGCGTGATTGACGATCCAGAAGTAGGCCTGGCGCAGCTTTTCATCGAAAGGCCGCGCTTGCACCTCGCCTTCTGCTCCCAGCGCGATGGGTCCCTGGTACAAATCCGCCACGTCGAACTGCCGCGCGGCAGGCGCCGCTTTGGGCTTGGTGGGGGCTTGGGACAAACGCTGGAACAGGTTGAAGGGGGGCATGGTGCTGGATATAGGCGGCGTGACAGAAACGAAATTATTGCACAATGCGTCAACAGGCACTTGTTCGGATGGAAAGTATGTCGTGGTCAGCAAGCCATCCGAGTGGCAATAAACGCCGCTTGCTGCTCCGCCAGTGCCGTCAAGCTGGCCACTGCCGGATAATCGCCCGCCTCCAGTGCATCCGGCACCATCTGCTGAGTGAAGCTCCAGGCCACCGCAATGCTGATACCGGCAACACTCAGACAGTCCGGTGCTTCTTCTCGCACAGACACTTCCAACTGCCGCCAAGCCCCTTGCAGTTGCACCTGAACACGGTCCAGCCACGCCTGGTGCTGTTTTTCCTGGGGACGCAAGCGTCGTTCATACACGATCTGCACCGTTTTCTCACAGGCCGCCAGCGCAAAACCTGTCTGGCACAGCGCATGCAAGCGTGCCGGGCTTGACCCCGGCATGATGCGGGGCGCCCCTGCTGCAAGTTCATCCAGATAAACAAGTATCAAAGTGGAGTCCATCAACACTTGCCCATCATCGGTAATCAGGGTCGGCGCCTTCACGGCCGGATTGATTTTTCTAAAGATGTCAAAGTCAGAAAAAACCGAGAGCGGCTGGTGTTCGTATGGCAGGCCCAGCACTTTCAGGCAAATAGCGACACGCCTGACGTAGGGAGAATCGAGCATTCCGATCAATACCATGATTTATATCCTTCCAATATCATTAACAAAATCAATCACTTGGGCAGCGACAGGCAATGGCGCATCCTCCATCAGGAAATGCCCGGCCTCTTCGTAAAGGTGCAGCGTGGCACCGCGAATATCGCGCTGCAAGCGCCGTGCATAGGCCACTGCCTGCCACTCGTCTTCCATGCCCCATAAAATCTGCACCGGCAAGTCGAGCTGCGGTAATTTTTCGGCAAAGTCCCTGGTATAAGATGCGTCATAGTGAGCCACCTGATGCTGGTAAAAAGACGGTTGTCCCACCACGCCGCACAGCGGTTCCAGATAACGCTGCAGCGTCTCGCCCTGCATCCTGTCCTTGTGAAAAACGGCCATGCCGAGCTGGCGCAACATCGCACTGCGGTGTGCACTTGCCGGCATCAGCGCACACTGTGCGTAATCATCGCGCATGTGCTTCCAGGTGGGCGACGGCCAGGAGTCATAGCTGGGAATATCCGCAATGGTCAGGCTGAGCAAGCGCGTGGCATGTTCAAAAGCCAGCCGCAGCGAGATAGCCCCGCCGATATCGTGGCCGAACAGATGGGCCTTGGGCAATTGCCAGTGGTCGAGCAGCGCGGCCAGCACCGTCACCTGCGCGGCCACGGAGGTATCGCCGCGAACGGGGCGCTCGGAGGCGCCAAAACCCAGCAGATCATACAAATGCACCTGGAACCCGGCACCGACAAATACCGGCACCAGTTCCCGCCAGATGACACTGTGCGCTGGAGTGCCATGCACCAATACCAACGGCGTGCCAGCGCCATGGATGCCCGTCGCAATGCGGTAGCCGTTGATCAGGATGTGGCCGTTCAGCAATGGCTCGTGAATAGTCATCATGTGTCCTCATTTTCAATTACTGCAGACTATCGCTTGACTGATAATGACACAAGTGACATTATTTTCACCTTGCTTGCAACTTTTGTCATACATCAAATGCCTATGCGCCTTTCTGTCGATGCCCTCCGTGTATTCAGAACGGTAGTGCAAATTGGCAATATGAGTCATGCCGCATCTTTGCTCAATCTCAGCCAGTCTGCGGTGAGCTGGAAAATCAAGCGGCTTGAGCAGCAACTGGCGTGTCCGTTGCTGGCGCGCAGCGGCAAGCTGTTCGCCCCCACTGAAAAGGGCGCCGTGCTGCTGCAGCATGCGGTAAAAATTCTTGATGCGCACGATGACGCCGTAGCCTATTTTTCGCCATCTGCGATGAGAGGCCGGCTGCGCATAGGAGTGACGGAACAGATTTCACTGGCTGAAGTTTGCGCGGTCCTCTCGCTGTTTTCGCATCACCACCCAAAAGTGGACGTGCAACTCATCATTGAACAGAGCCACCTTCTGCGCCAGCACTTTATCGACGGCGATCTGGATATCATCTTGCACCAGGATTTTGCCGACATGGCGTCCCCCTCTGACAGGCTGTTATGGCAGGAAAAGTTACACTGGTGCAACGCCACAGCAGAGCAGAGCCTGGCCGGAGAACCCGTCAAATTGATCACCTATGGTGCGCAGTGCTTTTATCGCCGACTGGCCGAGGAAAAGCTGGGCGAAGTCGGCATGGCCTGGAGCGTGAGCCTGGAGTGCCCTTCGATCGCAGGTATGCTGACTGCCATCGCCAGCGGGCTGGGGGTGGGGATCATGAATGAACGTAATCTCGGCAATACCGTACGGCGGCATGCGGCGCTGGAACATATTGCCCCGCTCCCCCGTGTCGCCAGCCTGATGCGGGCAAGCGAAAAGCATCCTGATCCGGCGCGTGATGTTTTCTGCAAAATGCTGATGGCAGCATTCCAAAAAACGGCATGAAAGCAGGGGCGTCTTGCGCCGGCGCCCTGAGAGCCATCAAACGCGATGGGTAAGCGGAACCGGCGCAAATGGAAGCGCTACGCCATGCGCCAGCGCCGCCACCCCAGCGCCAGGCACAGCACCAGCAAGCCCAGCAAGCCAGCCACCTCATGGCGTATTTCGTATATCGACGCCCCCATCTGGTTGAGCGCGACAAAACCCTGGATGCCGGCCGTGGATGGCAGCAGCCAGCGCAGCCACTGCAGCACGACGGGCATGGACGAGACGGGCCAGGTCAGGCCCGCCAGGAACAGCACGGGCATCGAGGTGGCGATCATCAGCTGCGTGCCCCGTTCGCGCGTGCGGAACAGCATGCCCAGCAGCATGCCAAAGGCCGCTTCCGCCAGGGAAAACAACACCAGCAGCAAGAGCATGCCGCCGAAGTTGCCGCCACGGGGGTAATCCTGGAACCAGAAGACAAAGCCGAAGAAATAGCAGCAGTTGAGGAAAGCGACACAGGCAAACGCCAGCAGCATGCCCGCATAGCCGCCGACCGTGCGCCGGCCCGCCAGGGGAAAGCTCTTGCGCTGATACCAGGTGCCGAACAGCATGGTCATGCCGATCAACAAGGTTTGCTGCACGATCAGAGTGGCCACGCCCGGCACGACATAGGCGCCATAGCCTTCCTTGACGTTAAACAGGGGCACGGCGTCGAAGGCGATGGGCGAGCGCTGTTGGTTGGCCTGGATGACGGACGGTGTTCCCGCGCCCAAACGCTTGAGCTCAATACCGGCCGACACGGTGCCTACCACTTCGGCCAGGCCGTTCAAGGCCACCTTGTTGAGCATCAAATACAAGCCATTGCCCGCCACTTGCGCATGGGCGGCGCGGCCGGCCAGCAGGTCCGTCTGCAAGCCGTCGGGGAGGATCAATACGCCCATGACCTTGTCGCGCCACAGCAAATCTTGCGCGACGGGCAAGTCCGGCGTGACGGCCACGACCTGCAATGAAGGATGGGCCATGGCAAAGCGCGTCAGCTGGCGCGACATGGCGCTACGATCCTGATCGACGACCGCCACGGGCACGCGCTGGACGATTTCCGTCGAGTACGGCAAAGGATAAAAGAAGGAATAGATGATGCCGCCGATGAACAGCAAGGTCAGCGCGCCCTTGTCTGTCAGCATGGCGCGCCAGGTAGCGAAAAAGGCGGACCAGCAGCTGTTCATGCGCGCCCCCAGGCGGCCGGCGCATTCGCGCGGCGCGCCAGCAGGAATACGCCCACGGCGCCGCAGCCGATGGCAAATCCAGCCAGTATCAGCATTTCCTGTACGCCATAGCGCCACGGAGCGCCGGCCAGCCAGTATTTCGTTTGCAGCTGCAGATAATGCGTGAGCGGCAATGCTTCCGCCCAGGCGCGCGCCGGCGCCGGCATGGCCATCAAGGGAAAGGCCTGTCCCGCAAAGGCAAAGGCCGGCGCCGTAATGAAGGCGGCGCCCGACAGGGCCAACCGCAGGGACAGGGTGGCGGCTATCAGCAAGGTGGCCAGGCCGCAGTAGGCCAGCACCAGCAGCAGCATGCTCAGCAGCAAGGCCGGCAGGCTGCCCGCCACGGCCCAGCCTCGCGCCAGGCTGAAGAACAGCAAATACAGCAGCGCCAGCGCGCAATAGGCGATGAGGGGAAACAGCAGCTTGGCGCCGACGGCGCGCAGCCAGCTGCCTTTGGCCGAGGCCAGCCATTGCGGCACCGTGCCATCGCGCAACTCGCGTCCAATACTCGTGACGACGGCGACGACGATGAAAATCTGCAGCATGGCCGGCATCAGGGCCAAGGTTAAAAACGCTTCATAGCTGACGTTGTCGTTATACAGGCTGTTCAAGGTCGTGCGTATCGGTTCGAACTGGGCCGCCGCCTGCACGCCCGACATGCCCTTTTTCACGCGCGCCGTCATCTCGATGCCGGCCGACAAGGTCGTGCTGACCGTGCGCACGTCGCGCAGCAAGGCGCCCGCGTGCGAGGAAAACTGCGCGTTGTACAGCCATTGCACGGTGGCTTGCCGGCCACCCAGCAGTTTCTGTGCAAAATCGTTCGGAATGACCAGATAGCCAAACGCCGTGCGCTCGCGCAGCCGGTGCAGGGCTTCGTCGCTGGACGCCACCTTGGCCGCCACCTCGATGCCAGGTGAGGCGTCGAGCCAGCGCGTGAGCTGGCGCGACAAGGTGGAGTTATCGTTATCGATGACGACGATGGGCAAGTCGCGCGCGATGCCGGCCGAAAAAATCAGCCACAACATGCCGCACAGCACGACAGGAATCCAGCTGAGCATGCCGAAGTCCCAGAAATCGCCGCGCAAGCGCCGCCATTCGCGCGCCAGCGCTGAAACCGCCTCTTTATCCGCTTCGCTCATCGGCTATCAGAGCGCTGGAAACACGACCGACATGCCCGGACGCAAGCCCTCGACCTTGATGGCGGGGCGCAAGCGGATTTCAAACGTGCGCAAGTCCGTGCCGCCCGGACGGGCCGCGCGCCACGTGGCGAAATCCGGCAGCACGGCCACGGAGCTGACCTTGAAGCTGAGCTGCTGTTTCAGCGCCGGCACATTCGCCGTATGCGTGCTGCCCATGCTGAACGCCGCCATTTCATCTTCGCGCACCTGCAGCACGGCCCAGGCGTCATCGAGGTTCACCAGGGTAATCACGGGAAAACCTTGCGGCGCCAGTTCGCCCGGCTGTATCTGGATCTTGCTGACCTGGCCCGCCACCGGCGCGGCGATCTTGGTTTCCGCCAGGGCAATCTGCGCTTCCGTCAACACGGCGCCCACCTGGCGCGCCTGGGCGGCCGCAGCCGTCTTGTCTTCGGGACGGGCGCCCTTTTGCGCCATGTCATATTGCGCGCGGGCCGCTTGCGCCAGCTGGTCGGCGGCGCGCCATTGCGCTTGCGCCTCGTCACGTTTCTGCTGGGCGATCACGCCTTGCTCGAACATGTTGTTGACGCGGGTATACGTGGTTTTGGCGATGGTCGCCCCCGTTTGCGCCCGCTCCCAGTTGGCTTTGGCTGCACGGACTTCCTCCGGACGCGCACCGGCTTGCGCCTTTTTCGCCACGGCATCGGCTGCCTGCGTGGCGGCCGTCGCTTGCGCGATCTTCGCGTCCACTTCCGGACTCGTCAGCTGGAACAGCAGCTCGCCTTTCGGCACCGTCTGGCCCAGCTTGACGTACAGCTCGCCCACCCTGCCCGGCACTTTCGACGACACATTGACTTCCTGCGCATCCATCTGTCCCTGCAAGGGCAGGCGCTGTGGCTGGAACGCCTGGTACAGGCCCCAGCCCACGAAGGCCAGAACAATGACAGCGGCGCCGATGGCCAATGGTTTTTTGGAGGTACTCATTATTATTTGTCCACAGGTAATTGGATGTCGGCCGCTGCCGCCAGGCTGCCCAGGCGCTGCGTCTCGCCCGTCGCTTCCAGCAATTGCGCCAGCCCCATCACATAGTTATAAGCCGTCTGCGCGCGCTGCGTTTCCACCTTGGCCAGGTTCAGGCGCGCGTCGACCACTTCCAGCGACGTCACTTGCCCTTGTTGGAAGGCCACTGTTTGCAAGCGGATATTCTCGCGCGCCAGCTCCACCGACGAGGCCGTGGACAAGTACTGGATGCGGGCATTTTCCAGCGCGCGCCAGTTCTTTTCGATCAAGGTGGGAATGTCGCGCTCGGCCTGGCGCGCCACCACTTCCACCCGCTCCTGGTCGAGCTTGGCGGCGGCGATCATCTTGCCCGTATTGATGCGGTGCACGAGCGGCACGGACACGACCAGGCCGATGGCCCAGTTCGAGCGCACGAGCTTTTCGCTGCCGCGATTCAAATTGTAGTTACCGATGGCAAACACGGTGGGCGCGTATTCCTTGCCGTGCAGCTTCAAGGCTTGCTCGGCCTGCACGCGCTTGCTATCGATCTTTTTCCAGTTCGCATTTTCGCGCATGCCCGTGCTGATGAACGATTGCAAGGTGCCGACCGGCAAACTGTTGACGAACAGCGGCGTGCTGGGGCGCACTTGCGTATTGACGGCAAGCAAACGGTCTAGCGCCACTTGCGCGATTTCCTCATCGCTGCGTGCCTGCGCTTCCTCGCTGCGGGCGCTGTCCAGGGCCACGTCGGCGCGCAGGCGTTCGGCGCGAGAAATCAGGCCGCCCTTTTCCAGTTTGGCCGCGTCACGCTGATGCTGCGTCACGCCGGCCGTCACTTCGGCCCGCACGGCCACCACTCTTTTCGCCAGCAGCAACTGGAAATAGCGCTGCGCCACCAGGGTGGCCAGTTGCTCTTCCGCTTCCGTGCGCTCGGCCTGAGCAGCCAGGGTCAGGCTGGAAGCGAGGCCCTTGACGGCGTCCAGGCGCCCGCCCGTGTAGATGGGCCACATGCCCAGCAAGCCGAACGAGGTCAGATCCGTCACCACCTCGCGGTTCAGGGAATTGGGAATATGTGGCGTGGGCAAGCCGGGAATCGGCGGCAGCACCGATTCGATGCCGCCCACCACGCCGGACAGGCCGCTGGTATCGATACTCAAATCCGTCGACAAACGGCCGCGAAACGCCGTCAAGTCCACCGAAGGGCCATCGATATTCGACAAGGCTTCCGCCTTCAGTGTCTTTGCGCGCACGTCGAGCGCCGCGCCCTGCACGGCGCCCGAGGCCATTGCCGCTTGCTGCAGCGCTTCGTTAAAGCTCAGCGGTTCCGCCAGGGCGGGCATGGCCGCGCCCAGCGCGCTCGCCAGCAATAATGATAAGTGTCCTTGCAATCTGCCCATGTAGCGTCCAGTCAATGAATGAGGGGAAAGCACGGGGTTGCCATGTTTATACTTTCACAATAGCAATTATATCTACAGATGTCTATTCCAGCCTGCACTATTGCTTACGGAAGCTGACACGCAAAAACGGGCGCCTCTTGCGGGGCGCCCGTTTTACGCACAGTAAGCGGCTACCAACTTACTTCTTGGCTTTTTTAGCGCCCTTTTCCTTTTCCTTTTCAAACACGGCAAAGAACTCGGACGCCATGTTGCGGATGGCGCGGCCGATGTTGGCGTAGTCGTATTCATTCAGGTTGGCCAGCGACACGCGGCCGGACGGGTGCGTCGTGCCGAAGCCGCGGCCCGGCAACAGGATGACGCCCGTTTCCTCGGCCAGGCGGAACAGCGCTTCGTTCGGTTTCAGTTTTTTCAGCAGCCACTGCGAAAACTCCACGCCATGCATTTGCGCGGCCAGGGACTCCATGTCCAGCAGGTGGTAGTAACGCACGGAATTGGCGTCGTGCACCATCGGCAAGCCCAGCTCGCGGTACAGCGCCTCCTTGCGGCGCAGCACGATGCGCTTCATCGATTGCTTGTACTTTTGCTCTTCATCCATCAGCGAGAACAGGGAGAACAAGGTCATCTGCGCCTGCACGGGCGTGGACAGGCCAGCCGTGTGGTTCAGCGCCACCGTGCGGCTGTCGGCCACCAGGCGGTCGATGAATTTCAGCTCGCGCGGCTCGGTGGTGATGGAGTGATAGCGCGCATCGAGCTGCTTCTTGATGGTTTCCGGCAACTTGGCAATCTTGTCGTCGAGCACATTGTTTTCATGCGTGGCCACCACGCCCATGCGCCAGCCCGTCGCACCGAAGTATTTCGAGAACGAATACACGAGGATGGTGTTGAACGGGCAAATGGCGAACAGCGAGACGAAATTGTCCGCAAAGGTGCCATACACGTCATCGGTGAGGATGATCAGGTCGGGGCGCTTCTTGATGATCTTGGCGATATACTCCAGGGTTTCATCGTCGATCTTGACGGACGGCGGATTGCTGGGATTGACGAGGAAGAAGGCTTTCACTTTCGGATCGAGCAGCTTGTCCAGCTCCTTCTTGGTGAATTGCCAGTTGTTCGATTGCGGCGCATCGATGTGCACGGTGTTCAGCTTGTAGTCGTTCAGCTGGGGAATTTCGATGTACGGCGTAAAGATCGGCATGCCCAGGGCGATCGTGTCGCCTTCCTGGATGATGTGGTTCGATTTCAGGCTGGCGAACAGATACGTCATGGCCGCCGTGCCGCCTTCGACGGCGTACATGTCGAAGTTGCCGACGAATGGATGGTCGCCGATCATTTCGCGGTGGATATACTGGCCGACGATTTTCTCGGACAGGCGCAGCATGCGGTCCGGCACGGGATAGTTGCAGCCGAGGATGGCTTCGCACATCTCATAGAGGAAGTCGCCCGCGCTCAAGCCCAACTGATCGCGCACATACGACACGGCTGCCTCGATGAAATGCACGCCGGGGTTGCCTTCGTGCTTGCGCACGAAGATTTCAAAACGCGCCTCGATGCCGTCGCGCGTGGGGAAGCCGCCCACGTCGTCCATGTAGACATAGGAACGCTCCGCTTCCGTCATGGCGAACTGGCCGAACTGGAAGAAACCGTGGCGTGGCGTGGTCGCCAGGAAATTCGGGTTGCCGCGGCCCGCATTGAGCATCAGGCGGTTGCTTTGCTTGGCCGTCTGGATCAGCGCATCCTTCAATTCGAAGGGGCTCAACAGGGCGAGTTTGCTTGGGTTACTGAAATCCATTTTTGCTACTCCTTATAGAATCACAATGTTCGGGTTCTTGCAAAGGTTCTTGCAAATACATGCAGACTCAGACGAAGGCCACAATCAGCGGCCCCAGCAAGGTCAGGAAAACGTTGGCCAAGGCATATGTGATGGCAAACGGTACGGTGGGAATCGAGTTTTGCGCCGCGTTCAGCACTTCGCCGAACGCGGGGTTGGCACTGCGCGAGCCGGACAAGGCGCCCGCGAAGATGGCCACGTTGTCATAACGCAAGATGTAGCGGCCGATCAGCATGGTCAAAATCATCGGCAGGATGGTCACCACCACGCCCACGCCAAACAGGGTCAGGCCATGTTCGCGCACGGTTTGCACGGCTTGCAGGCCGGACGTGAGACCGACGACGGCAACGAAGCCGGCCAGGCCCAGGTCTTTCAGGATTTGCACGGCGCCGCTGGGCATGTAGCCGAAGGTCTGGCGCTTGGCGCGGAACCAGCCGAATACCAGGCCCGACAGCAGCACGCCGCCGCCGCTGCCCAGGGTCAGAGGAATCGAGCCGATGCGCGCCACCAGCAAGCCCACCAGCAAACCGACGACGAGACCGGCACCCATGTAGACGAAGTCCGTCTTGGCGCTTGGCACGATCATGTAGCCCACTTCGGCCGCCACGCGCTTGACGTCCTGCTCGGCGCCATAAATGGTCACCACGTCGCCCGTCTGCACGACGGTTTCCGATTGCATGGGCAAGATCTTGCCCATGCGGCTCAGCTGCACGACAAAGATGCCGTGGCGCACGCCCGGCGCCGTCGCGTTGCGGATTTCGCCCACCGTTTTGTTGTGGTAAGCCTTGTTGGTCAGCACCATGTCGCGGCGCTGCATCACCAGTTCCATGCCTTCGACGGCAAGCAATTCCTTGCCCAGCTGGGAAGAGACGCTGAGCATGGCTTCGCGCCGGCCCACCAGCAGCACGACATCGTCGGCCGCCAGCACCAGGTCCGGGCTGACGTCGATGATCTGGCCATTGCGCTTGACGCGCTCGATGGTGATGGCCGTGTTCGGATGGGCACTTTCGATGTCCGCCACGGAGCGCCCGGCGCCCGGGCCCACGTCGTAAATGCGGCCGATCAGGTCAGGCGCGGCCGGCGTCTGACCCGGTCCCAGCACCTGCACGCCCGCCTGCAGCGCCGTTTCCGCCTTGATCGCATCTTCGCGGATGGTGCGGCCCATGAGCTTTGGCAAGATATTGACGCAGACGATGATGGCGCCAAACGAGCCGAACACATACGTCACGGCATAGCCGACGGCCACGTTGCCCTGCAAGCGCGCCACCTCGTCAGCCGCCAGGCCCAGCTTGGTGATCGCGTCGCCCGCCGTGCCGATGATGGCCGACTGCGTCAAGCCGCCCGCCGCCACGCCGGCCGCCAGGCCCTTGTCCAGGCCAAAGACCTTGGCCATGATGACCACCGTCAGCAGCGCCGTCACGGCCAGCACCACGGCCAGGATGATTTCGCGCACCGACTGGCGGCCCAGGGAATTGAAGAACTGTGGTCCGCTTTCATAGCCAACCGCGTAAATGAACAGGGCGAACAGCACCGACTTGACGCCGGGATCGATGGCGACGCCTACCTGGCTGACGAGTACCGCCACCAGGAGTGAACCGGCGACCCCGCCCAGCTGAAACGAGCCGAACTTGATCTTTCCGATGTAGTAACCCACTGCCAGGGAGAGAAACAAGGCAATTTCAGGCGACTTCTTGAATAACTCATGCAACCATTCCATACAGACCGCCTTTCGTGTTGAAGGAATTCTTTACTACGTCCGTCCTCGCGGGCGGCTTACGCATGCACCGACCCGGCCAGGGCCACGATGAGCGGTCCCAGCAGAGGCAGCACCACGTTCGAGATGGCATACGTAATCGTGTACCCCAGCAGGGGTGTCGAGTTGCCGGCCGCGTTCTGCACGGCCGACAGGGCCGGCGTGCTGCACTGCTGGCCGGCGATGGCGCCCAGCAACACGGGCGCTTCCAGCTTGAGGAAAAAGTGGCCTACCAGTAAAGAGAGCGAGGCGGGAATGACGGCGATCAAGATGCCCATCAGCGGCAGCGACAGCCCGTATTGGCGGATCAAATCGATCGCCTGCGGTCCCGACGCCAGGCCCACGCAGGCGATGAAGGTGGCCAGGCCGATATCCTTCATCATGTCGAGCGCGCTGGGATGAATACCCGGCATGCCCGGCTTTCTCGCCTGGTACCAGCCGAACACCAGGCCCGTCAGCAAGGCGCCGCCGCCCGTGCCCAGCGAAAAGGGAATACCGCCCAGCTTGGCGGTAAAGCCGCCGATATACACACCGAGCACGATGCCGATGCTGGCGTAGACGATGTTGCTGCGCTCGCCCGTAGGCACGCGCTTGCCGATGGCGGCCAGCGCCGTGTTCAGCTCGCGCCCTTCCATCGTGCCATACAGGCGCAGCACGTCGTCGCGCTGCAAGGCCAAGTCCGGCAGGGGCGGCATGCTGTGCTCGCCACGGACGACGGCCGCCACATGCACGCCGGAAGGCAAGGCCAGCTGGCGCAGGGGCTGGCCCACCAGAGCCGCCTGCTGCAGCACCACTTCGACGGCGGAAACGGCCATGTTCAAGCCCGTCGTGTCGGCAAATTCCTCGCCCAGGATGGCTTCGGCCGCCACCAGCGCGGGCCGGTGGCCGATCACCAGCACTTCGTCGTTGTTGCGCAGGCGCAGTTCTAGTTCCAAAGGCAATACCTTGCCGTGCCGGCGCACGCGTGTGATGCTGGCGCGGCCCGCGAAAATATGCTGCAAGGCATCGAGGCGGCGTCCCGCGCCGCGGCTGATGCGGTAGGCGCGACCCACCATGTCCGGCGTGGCCTGCACCCCGTCGCCATCGGTCTGCGCGCCGCCCATTTTTTCCCACAGCTTGTCCGCTTCCTCACGCAGGTTGACGCGCAGCAACAGCGGAAAAATCTGGCTGGTGACGATGACGATGGCGATCAGGCCGAAGATGTAGGTGATCGAATAGGCGGTGACCACGTTGGCTTGCAGCTCGGCGATGCGGGCGGCCGGCAGCGCCAGCTTGGAAATGGCGTCCGTGGCCGTGCCGACGACGGCCGATTCGGTCGCTGCGCCCGCCATCATGCCGGCCGCCGTGCCCTGGTCCAGGCCCAGGAAACGCGTGGCCAGCAGCACCAGTGTCAGCACCACCACCACTTCGATCAGGCACAGCAGCCCTAAGCGCAAGCCCTTGGCATTCAGGTTGGCAAAAAACTGGGGACCGCCCGCATAGCCGAGGGCAAAGATGAACAGCATGAAGAAGACATTCTTGACGCTGGCGTCCAGGGTGATGCCCAGCTGGCCGATCAGCAGCGCGGCGATCAAGGTGCCGCACACGCCACCGAGCTGGATGGGGCCGAAGCGTATCTGCCCTACTGCATAGCCGAGCGCCAGTGCCAGGAACAAGGCCAATTCCGGAACCTGGTGCAATACCGACGCGATCGAATCGAGCATGAGCAAACCTTCGAAAAGAGACGGTTGGTTACCCGTTCTCGGGCTGGCAGGCGCTGGCGGTTGAACGGGCGTACAGGGTCCCGGCAGCACCAGCCCTGAAGGCCCGTGCCGGGGAAATGTTGTTACGAGGAATCATATTCGGTGAAAATTTTACAAGTGTCAACAGCTGTTCTGTTGAACTCGCCTTGCGTTTCATCAAACATCCTGCGCACGATTGAAACGGTTGTTTGACACCAATCAACAAAACTACTAGTACTGACTTGGACGATACCAAAGTGCCTTGCGCGCCAGCGGCGTCTCCTCCGGCACGTCAGGATTGGCCAGCTCCAGCACATGGCGTTGGGACAGCTTCAGACCATCCGCGAGACGGCCGAAATGCTGCTGAAACAGCTGCGCGAAACTGCCATCGGCGAGCATGCTTTCCAGTCCGATTTCAATGTGGCGTGCCAGTTCCGGCCGGTGCCTGCCGACAAAAAAATACAGCGCGGCCGGGTAGCGGATGACCAGGTGGGCATCGAGCGCCAGCGGCAATTGCGCATGGCTGGCCAGCTCGCTTTGCGCCTCGATCACGGAACGGGGAAAGTAATCGATGCGCCCTGCTGCCAGTTGCTGGAACAGGCCTTCGTAGGTGCTCGATGTATCGAGGCGCAAGCCATTCGCTTGCAGGATGGCGGAGTCGGGCCAGTCGCGCATCTGGCCGGCAGACAGCCGCGCCAGGGCGGCGATGCTGCGCACGGCGCGCAGCAACTGCGGCTGGCGCGCCTGGATCAGGGCCACGCGCCAGCCGATCAGGCCACGGTCGATGGGGATGCGCACCGGCAGCAATTGCGTTTCGCGCGCGCGGCTCGTCATGGCCCACACGACATCGACGCTACCCGACGCCATGGCGATTTCCTGCATGGCGCGCGTCTGCACCATGCGCAGTTCGGAACGGCGCAATGCATATGCCTGACCCGAACGCGCCAGCGCCAGTTGCAGCAAAGCCGTCACGTAGCCTTGCTGCGGATCATTGAATGCCTGATGGCGCGGATACACGAGCGGCAGCGGCGTGCCGGCGGCAGCGCCAAACGGCCACAGGCCGGCAAGCATGAGCAGGGGGCGGCGTTGCATGGCCCCTCCTTTCCAGCGCTTTCATCAGCGTTCTTATCAGAATGACAGTATCGCGCAGCACGCCACGCTTGTCGACTGGAATAAGGAAACTGTGTATAAAACAACAGCAGTTCCAGACTGCCCCAGAGAGAGTGAATTAATCCAGATCAATAAAACCGCAAATAGAAAATAAATCTTGCGTGCTGCTCTGGACGGCATGCGCGCCCCTCGCCTACGCTGTTTTTTTATTTGAAAAACAAGAGGAACCCATGCAGACAGCGCGCTTGAATATTATTGGAATGGATCACGAAGGCTGCGCCGACAGGTTGACGGGCGCGCTCGAAGCCGTCACGGGCGTGGCCACCGTGTGCGTCTCGCTGGCGCGCCACGGCGCCACGGTGCAATTTGACGAACGGCTGGCCACGCAGGAGCGCCTGCTGGCGGCCGTCAACAACGCCGGTTTCATGGGCGAGTCCTCCGATGAGGAGCAACTGCCGTCATGCAGCGGCGCCTGCGGCCACTGCCGCCACTGAACGCCTGCTCCAGCCCTTCTCCGCTCAGCCTTCCCGCGCGCCCCGGTCGCGCAGATGCGCCAGCACGCGGCGCGGTCCCAGCGCCTGCAGGTCGAACGGCGGCAGCTCGATGGCGTCGAGCGTATTCTTGAACAGCAGACCCAGCTCCGTATCGCCTTCCAGGCTCAAACGACGGCTGAAGAACAGCGTGTCCGGATCTTCCTGGCGCCGCGCCAGCAGCATCAGGTCATGCACGCTGGCGGCGATGCACAGGTCCGGCACGTCCACATAGCGCTCGGCCACAAACACCGTGCCCTGCCACTCGAAATCGAAGGCGATGCCCGCATCGAGCAAGCGCAGGCGCAGGCGGCGCCCCTCCAGGCTGCGCCGCACATCGTCGGGCAATTGCGGCGCCAGCAGGCGGTTCAGGCCTTGCACGAATAGCCAGGAGGCGGGATACGGCGGCAGCTTGGACAGCAATTCGGCCAACGGTTCGGGCAGCCGGTACGACATGGCGGGCTTGGCCGGGATGGGCAATCTTTCCAGTTGATCTTGCATGGTGCTTCCTTTCGATGCGTTCAATGAGCGGCGTGCTGTTCCATGCCGGGCTGGCCGTGCCAGTAGCCGTCGCAGGCGCCGGCCGGCTGGCAGGCCGCCAGCTGGGCCTGAGCGCCAACGCCGCTGACCTGGCCGCGGCGGGCGCGGTCGAAGATGGCGATGACTTGTTCCGTATGCATGGCCTGCGGGCTGATGCGCGCCACCGCCACGCCCATGTCGCGCATGGCGTCGAGTTCGCGCACCAGGTTGTAGACCAGGGCCGACTGCGTCTGCGTGCCATTCAGTACCAGGAACGGCACTTCGTCGCGCGTGCGCAGCAGCAGGCCGTCCGGCTCTTCCAGGCAGCTGTAGCCGCAGTCGTCCTTCGGCAGGTTGCGGTTGCGCGCCGTGAAGCAGCGCGCGGAAAACGCCAGCGGCATGCGGCCATAGGCGAACACTTCCGTCTCCAGCCCTTCCGGTTTCTGGCGCTGCATCTCGGCCAGCGCTGCCTGCCCCATTTCCAGCGGCATCACCCAGCGCCGCGCACCCAGGCGCGCCAGCAGTTGCAGGCTGGGGCCATTGAACAGGTTCAGGTGGGGGCCGGCGACAAAGGGCGCGCCCTTTTCCATGCAGTGCACGGCGCCCATGTCGTTGGCCTCGACCGTATAGCGGCCATTGCCCGTGATGCGGCGCAGGGTCGCCAATTCGGCGCCCGCCTCGATCAGCGCCTGCGTCGACAGCACCACTTCCTTGCCGGCGGCGACCAGCATGTCGGCGATATCGAGCCAGTCGGCCAGGCGCAACTCATGCCGGCGCGAGCACACGGTTTCGCCCAGATACACGATATCGACGGCGGTGCCGGCGATCTGCTGGTAAAACTCGAAGACAGTGGCGCGCGGCCAGTAGTACAGCAGAGGACCCAAAGATAGTTTTAACATGCCTTTTCCAGTATTTTTTTAAGTTACAAAAACGTAGCAAGCGGCTCGCGGCGAGGCCGAGAAGCGCAGCTGTGCTAGAGCACGGGGCCGCCGAGGTAGCGAGCATCGCAGGCCGCGCCCCGGGACGCGCAGCAGGTTTTGCTATTTCCAGGAGCGGTGGTAGGCACCGAGCGTGTGCTGCTGGCCTTCGGCCAGCTTGTCCATGGCCGCCATCCAGCCCGGTTTGACGGCGTAACGCGGATTGCCTTCGCGGCAGGCGTCGATCGCTTCGCGCCACACGCGCGTGACCTGCGCCACGTAGGCGGGACTGCGCTGGCGCCCTTCGATTTTCACGGCACGCACGCCCATGGCGATCAGTTGCGGCAGCAACGCCAGGGTATTCAGGCTGGCCGGCTCCTCGATGGCGTAATACTCTTCGTCATTGACTTCAAAACGCCCCTTGCACAGGGTGGGATAGCTGGCGTTTTCGCCGGGCGCGTAGCGGTCGATCAGCACGCCGTTCAGGCGCGACTCCAGACCGTTCGGCGTTTCCAGCCAGCGCACGGCCTTGGCCGGCGAGCACACGCCGTGGGTGTTCGGCGCCTCGCCCGTCGCATACGACGACAGCGCGCAGCGCCCTTCGACCATCACGCACAGGCTGCCGAAACCGAACACTTCGATCTCGACTTCCGTCTTGGCTATCAATTGCTCCACCTGCGCCATCGACAGCACGCGCGGCAGCACGGCGCGGGCGATGCCGAAGTGCTCGTGATAGAAGTTGATGGCTTCATAATTCGTGGCCGAGCCCTGCACGGACAGGTGCAGGCGCAGCTGCGGCTGGTGCTGGGCCGCGTAGGCCATCAGGCCCGGATCGGCCACGATCATGGCGTCGATGCCCGCCGCGGCGGCGCGGTCGATGGCGCTGCGCCACACGGCCCAATTGTGCGGCTGCGGATAGGTGTTCAGCGCCAGCAGCACCTTGCGTCCGTACTGGTGGGCATAGCGCACGCCCTCAGCGATGGCCTTCTCGTCAAAATTGAGGCCGGCGAAATTGCGCGCATTGGTGGCGTCGCGAAAGCCCAGGTAAACGGTGTCGGCGCCATTGTCGACGGCCGCTTTCAGGGCAGGCAGGCTGCCAGCGGGGCATACCAGTTCCAGCGGTCCGGCCACGCGAGTGGCGGTAGTTGATTCAAGCATCATGATGTTCACAGTCCTGTATCGGCTCAGGGTGCAGACTATAGCCCCGCCCATGCTGCCCAGTCGTTGACGCAGGTGAAGGAATGCATGCATGGCTGGCGCACCTTCAACTTGCTTGACCTGGCTGTAAAATGCCATCTTTCCTCCTGTCTCATTGCCCACCATGACCCGCAAACCGCTGCTGATTTTCCTTTTGACCCTGTTCCTCACCGCGCTGCAAGTGCAGTGGGCCGGCCCGGCCGATGGCTATGACGCGGGGACCATCTCCGTGCTGTCGCCGGAAGTGCTGGGCGCCTATCCGGGCGTGCTGCTGCTGTTCCTGCTGGCCGTGTTCGCGCGCCGCCAACTGCCGCTGCTGCGTCAGGCCGCCATCTGCACGGGCCTGCTGGCCCTGTACTGGCTGCTGGCGAACTACGCCACCTTCGATGCGCGCGTGGCCAGCTGGAGCACCTATTCGCCGCTGGAAATCTGGGCCCACGTGCTGCCCGCCTCCGTCGCCAGCATCGCCGCCTGCAGCGCCGCGTTCTTTTGCGCGAGCTGGCTGATCCTGCGCGAAACGCGCTGGAACAAAACCGGCTGAGGTGTATTTTTCACCTGGATCAAGGATACGCGAATCGCTTGCACGCCACCTTTGACTGCACTACATTTAGTAGATAACCTTCATAAAAACACCGCATGTTGTGTTTATTGGAGGTTTCATGACGACGAATGCAGTTTCCCCCACACGCGGCCAGGTCGATGTTGCCGCGTCCATCAATGAATACCTGGAACGGCGCGACTGGCGCGTGAACGCCAACGCCAACCAGGGATATTCCCTGGGTGGCCTGATCCTCAATGTCTCGGGCAAGGTCATCGCCAATTACTGGCTGGACCAGGTCTATCCACCGGAAGTGGGCGCGGCGCACCGCGAAGCGGCGCTGCACATCCACGACCTCGACATGCTGGCCGGCTATTGCGCCGGCTGGTCGCTGCGCACGCTGTTGCATGAAGGCTTGAATGGCGTGCCGGGCAAGATCGAATCGGGTCCGCCGAAACACATGTCGAGCGCCATCGGCCAGATCGTCAATTTCCTCGGCACCCTGCAAAACGAGTGGGCCGGCGCGCAGGCGTTCAGCTCCTTCGACACCTACATGGCGCCCTACATCCGCAAGGACAGCCTGCGCTACGAAGACGTGCGCCAGTACATGCAGGAGCTGATCTTCAACCTCAACGTGCCATCGCGCTGGGGCACGCAGACACCGTTCACCAACCTCACTTTCGACTGGGTCTGCCCGGACGACCTGCGCGAGCAGATTCCCGTCATCGCCGGCCAGGAGATGGACTTCAGCTATGGCGAGCTGCAGGCGGAGATGGACATGATCAACCGCGCGTATATCGAGATCATGATGGCGGGCGACGCCAAGGGCCGCGTCTTCACCTTCCCCATTCCCACCTATAACATCACCGAGGATTTCGACTGGCATAGCGAAAATGCGGAACGCCTGTTCGAGATGACAGCCCGCTACGGCCTGCCCTACTTCCAGAATTTCATCAATTCAGAACTCAAGCCGAACATGATCCGCTCCATGTGCTGCCGCTTGCAACTGGACTTGCGCGAACTGCTGAAACGGGGCAATGGCCTGTTCGGTTCCGCCGAGCAGACGGGTTCCCTGGGCGTGGTCACCATCAACTGCGCGCGCCTGGGCCACCTATGGCGCGGCGACGAAGCAGCGCTGCTGGCCGACCTGGACCGCCTGCTGGAACTGGGCAAAATCAGCCTGGAAATCAAGCGCCACACCATCGAGGAACTGATGCAGCAAGGCCTGTTTCCCTACACGAAGCGCTACCTGGGCACCCTGCGCAATCACTTTTCCACCCTGGGGGTGAATGGCATCAACGAGATGATCCGCAATTTCAGTGGCGACGCGTATGACATCACGGCGCCGGAAGGCCATGCGTTGGCCGTGCGCCTGCTCGACCACGTGCGCGCCCGCATGGTGGCATTCCAGGAAGAGACGGGCCACATGTACAACCTGGAAGCGACACCGGCCGAGGGCACCACCTACCGCTTCGCCCGCGAAGACCGCAAGCGCTATCCGGCCATCCTGCAAGCCGGCACGGTCGACAATCCGTATTACACGAACTCGTCGCAACTGCCCGTCGGCCACACGGACGACCCGTTCGAGGCGCTGGAATTGCAGGACGCGCTGCAGCGCAAGTACACGGGCGGCACGGTGCTGCACCTGTACATGACGGAAGCGCTGTCGGACGCCAACGCCTGCCGCGAACTGGTGAAACGCGCGCTGAGCCGCTTTTCCCTGCCCTACATCACGGTCACGCCCACGTTTTCCATCTGTCCGCGCCACGGCTACCTGGCCGGAAAACACGAATTCTGTCCCACCTGCGACGCGGAACTGATCGCCCGCAAGCAAGCCCACCCTGTTCCATCACTTGAGGAAACACCATGAATGCACGTCCCGACTTCACTCCCGCCATCACCCTACTCGACACCGAACGCCAGCGCTGCGAAATCTGGACCCGCGTGATGGGTTATCACCGCCCTGTCGCCTCGTTCAACATCGGCAAGCAGGGCGAATTCCACGAGCGCCAGTACTTTACGGAAGCGAGCGCCCGGGTTGGCCAGCCCGCCTGCCATGGCAGCTGATTTGAAAGTGGGCGGCCTCACGCCCTTTTCCGCCACCGACTACCCGGGCAAACTGGCGGCCGTGGTGTTCGTGCAGGGCTGCCCCTGGCGTTGCGGCTATTGCCACAATCCGCACTTGCAGGCGCGCACGCCGGAAGGCGCCATGCCCTGGCAGGACGTCTTGACCTGGCTGCGCCGCCGCGTGGGCCTGGTCGACGCCGTCGTCTTCAGCGGCGGCGAAGCCTGCATGGACCCGGCGCTGGCGCGCGCCATGCGCGATGTCAAGGCGCTGGGTTTCGGCATCGGCCTGCATACGGCCTGCATCTATCCGCAGCGCCTGCAGGAAGTGCTGCCCCTGGTCGATTGGGTGGGCTTCGACATCAAGGCGCCGTTTGCCGACTATCGTCTTGTGACCCGCGTGGCCGGCAGCGGCGATCCGGCACGCGCCTGCCTGGACGCCATCCTCGCCAGCGGCGTCGCTTACGAGTGCCGCACCACCACCCACCCGGATCTGCTGCCGGACGAGCAGTTGCTGGCCCTGGCCACCACCCTGGCCGCGAAAGGCGTCGACAACTACGTGCTGCAGCAGTTCCGGGCCGAAGGCTGCGCGGATGCGGCGCTGGCCGGCCGCCCCCTGCACGGCTATCCGGCGGCGCACACTTTGACGCAAATCGGCGCCATGTTTCCCCGTTTTACATTCCGTAATCATGGCAGCTGAACTTGCAGCCACATAATTGCTGAAAACCCCGCAAAATTCCCCGTTCTGCAACGCTGAAATGTCTTGCGTACTGTAATGTATCAACTGTGCTGCGCACCGTGCGCAGCCCGTCAGACTCCTCACACCGCACTACAGATAAGCGTCATCCATGAACGATTTCACCGCAGTCAGCCCAGGCACCCCGTCCATCCACGCCGACATCCTGTACGGCCCGCCGCGACCGGATCTGCTGCGCGAGGAAGTGCTGGCCGACCTGCTGGAGGCAACCGCCCGCCGCTGCCCGCAGCAAATCGCCCTGATCGATGGCGAGCGCCGCATCAGCTACGCCGAACTCGATGCGCAGGCTGGCCTGGCCGCATCGCGCCTGGTGGCCGCCGGCGTCAAGCCCGGCGACATCGTGGGCCTGTGGCTGCCGCGCGGCGCCCATCTGCTGCTGATGCAGGCGGCGATAGCCAAGGCGGGCGCCGCCTGGCTGCCCGTCGATGAAGACACGCCCGTGGAACGCCTGCAAGTGTGCCTGGATGACGCCAATGGCGCTGGCGTCATCAGCTGCGCGCAGTTTGCGCCGCGCCTGTTTGATGCCGGCGTCAAGCGTCCCGTGTGGACGGCAGAAAGCCTGCTGGCCCCCGCCGCGCCGGGCGAACACCTGCCCGCGCGCGGCGCCGTGCTGCCCGAACACCCCGCCTATGTGATCTACACCTCCGGCTCCACGGGCAAGCCCAAGGGCATCCTGATCAATCAACGCAGCATTTGCCACTTCCTGCGCAGCGAAAACGCCGTGCTGGAAGTCACGCAAGCGGACACCGTCTACCAGGGCTTTTCCGTCGCCTTCGACATGTCGTTCGAGGAAATCTGGATCGCCTACCTGGTGGGCGCCACCCTGTGGCTGGGACCCAAGGATATCTCGGGCGACCCGGAAGCCTTGCCGCGCGCGCTGGCCGAAAACAAGGTCACCGTTCTCCACGCAGTGCCTACCTTGCTGGCCCTGTTCGCCGAGGAAGTACCGAGCCTGCGCCTGATCAACCTGGGCGGTGAGATGTGCCCGGAGTCCCTGGTCGAGCGCTGGTCTCGCCCGGGCCGCGCCATGTTCAACACCTATGGCCCCACGGAAGCGACCGTGTCGTGCAGCCTGGCGCGCCTGCGGCCCGGTGAACCTGTGACCATCGGCACGCCGCTGCCCAACTATGGCTTGCTGGTGCTGCAGGTGGCCGAGCCGGGTGAAAACCGTCCCTTGACCCTGCTGGCGCGCGGCGAAACGGGTGAGCTGTGCATCATCGGCCCCGGCCTGGCGGAAGGCTACCTGGGCCGGCCCGACCTGACGGTGGAAAAATTCCTGCCCAATCCATGGGCGACAAGCGAGGATGGCGCACGGCTGTACCGCACGGGCGACCTGGCGCGCATCGATGCCGACGGCCAGGTGCTGTGCCTGGGCCGCGCCGACGATCAAGTGAAAATTCGCGGCTTCCGCGTGGAACTGGGCGAGATCGAAGCCGTGCTGGCGCAGCAGGCGGGCGTGGGCACGGCGGCGGTATTGCTGCGCAAGGATGATGGCATCGACCAGCTGGTGGCCTACATCGTCGGCAGCGACGAGGCGCCCGACGATGCCCTGGCGGCGAAAACGCTGCGCGCGGCCCTGAACCTGCATTTGCCGCCGTATATGGTGCCGGGCCGTTTTGAATTGCTGCCGCTGATGCCGCGCCTGACGTCCGGCAAGATCGACCGGAAAGCCTTGAAAGCCATGCCACTGTCCGCGCCACCGGCGGGCGAGGCGGGTGAATCGGACGTGCCGGAAACGCCGGCCGAAGCGGCCTTGTTCGCGGCCCTGGCCAAGCTGTTCCCCGGCCAGGCGATTTCGCGCCAGCTCGATTTCTTCAGCGACCTCGGTGGCCACTCCTTCCTGGCCGCGCGCCTGGCGTCCGCCCTGCGCGCCGATCCGGCCTATGCCCACATGACGGTGCGCGACATTTACCAGAACCGGCAAATCGGCAAGATCGCCGCCGTACTGAACGAGGCGCCCGCGCTGGCCACGCCGGAAGCGGAATGGACGCCGCCGTCCGCCATGAAGCGCTGGATCTGCGGCGCGGCGCAGGCGGCGGCCGTGCCGGGCCTCGTCACCCTGCGCATGGCACAGTGGATGGCGCCCTTCTTCACGTATCACTTCTTCACGGGCGACACGGGAGATACCGTGCCGCGCGCCATTGCCGCCTCCATCGGCGTGTTCCTGCTGGCGACCCTGGCCGAATTTGCCATTGCGATTGCCGGCAAGTGGCTGATTGCCGGGCGTTTGAAGCCGGGCAGCTATCCGCTGTGGGGTGTCACCTATTACCGCTGGTGGCTGGCCGACCGCCTGGTCGAATCGGCGCCCGCCTACCTGCTCAGCGGCTCGTCGCTGAATAGCTGGTGGCTGCGCGCGCTGGGCGCGAAAGTGGGCAAGGAAGTCGTCATCGGCTCGATGACCCTGCGCGTGCCCGACCTGCTGTCCATCGGCGACAACGTCAGCGTGGGCAATGCCGTCAACTTTGAAAACGCCCGGGTCGAACGGGGCCGTTTGCTGCTGGGACAGATCAGCATCGGCGACGATGCCTGCATCAGCTCTTACGCTATCCTGGAAGGCAATACCAGCGTAGGCGCTTTCGGCCACCTGGAAGGCCAGTCGGCGCTGGCCGACGGCGTGGCCGTGCCGGCGGGCAGGGTCTGGACCGGTTCGCCCGCACGCGATGTCAAAGCCTATGACCCGGCCAGCCAACCGCCCCGCCCCGCCGTCTCGCGCCTGCGCCTGACGGGCGAAACCCTATTCTTCTGCTTTGGCATGGTCCTCATCGCCGTGCTGTTCTTCATGCCCGTCTTCCCCAGCTTCGTGCTGATCGACTGGTTCGACGAGCGCGAAATGATGCCGTGGCTGCAGGGCCGCGACGTGACGACCCAGCTGGCCCGCTACTTCCTGCTGGCCTTCCCCGCCAGCGCCGTGCTGATCGTGCTGACCGCCCTGCTGTCGGCCGCCATCCGCTGGGGCGCGCTGCCCCGCTTGAAGCCGGGCAGCTCGCCCGTGCACAGCAATATCTATTGCGCCAAGTGGCTGGTCAGCCATATCCAGGAATCGAGCCTGAACGTGTTGCACGGCATCTACGCCACCGTGTACGCACCCTACTGGTACCGCCTGCTGGGCGCCAAGGTGGGCAAGGGCGCCGAGATTTCCACGGCGCTGGGCGTGGTACCCGACATGCTGACCCTGGGCGACGACACCTTCATCGCCGATGCCGTCATGCTGGGCGATGAGCAGATCGACGGCGGCTGGATGACCATGCGCCCCACCGTCATCTCGCACCGCAGCTTTGTCGGCAATGGCAGCTACATCCCGGACGGCACCGTGCTGCCCGAGCACGTGCTGATCGGCGTGCACACGCATGCGCCGCGCAATGAACAGATGCACAGCGGCGATACCTGGCTGGGCTCTCCTCCCATGCACCTGCCCGCGCGCGAACAGGTCAGCGGCTTTGCCGAGCACCTGACCTTCAAGCCGTCCTTGCTGCGCCGCCTGGGCCGCAGCCTGATCGAAGCCTTCCGCATCGTCGCGCCGCACGCGGTGGTGATCGCCGTCGGCTACACCCTGGTGCTGGACGTGATGCCGATCGCGGGCGCCGGGCGCTGGGGCGAAGTGGTGGGCGACCTGGCCATTGCCGGCCTGGCCTACGGCATCGGCAACTTCCTCGTCGTCGTGCTGTTCAAATGGCTGCTACTGGGACGCTACCGCAAGCACGCGGCGCCCATGTGGACACCGTTCGTGTGGATTTCGGAAGGCGTGACCAACCTGTACGAAGGCATCGCCGTACCCAACTTCATGCGCTACCTGCGCGGCACGCCATGGCTGCCGCTCGCCTTCCGCCTGTTCGGCTGCAAGATCGGTCGCGGCGTCTACATGGATACCACCGACATCACGGAATTCGACTGCGTGCACATCGGCGACTATAGCGAATTGAACGCGCTGACCTGCCCGCAGACGCATTTGTTCGAAGACCGCGTGATGAAGATCGACCACGTGGACATCGGCCAGCGCGTCTACATGGGCCCGCGCAGCTCCGTGCTGTACAGCGCCAAGGTGGGCGACAATGCGCGCCTGGGGCCCTTGACCCTGGTGATGAAGGGCGAACACATCCCCGCCGGCAGCAACTGGGCGGGCTGCCCGGCGGCGCCGCTGCGCAGCTGATCGCATCTGATGAATCGTACGGTGCTCTGGTCGGGGGATGGCGTGCTGGTGATCGGCGTCGCCGCCGTGCTGCCGCGCGCCGAAGCCCGCCTGCGCATCCGCGCCGCCGTGCGCGAAGCGGCGGCCCGGTGGCTGAAGTTAAATATCGAGACGATTTCGCTGGAATCAAAGCCGGGCTCCCCTCCCCGTTTGCTGCTGGCAGGACGCGCGGCGGGCCTGTCGTTCAGCCACGAGGAAGGACTGTCGCTGGCCGCCATCGGCCTGCATGGCGCCGTCGGCGTCGACGTCATGCGCGTGCGGGACGTTCCCGACTGGTTCATTCTGGCGCGCGACTATCTGGGGCCGCAGGCGGCCGGTGAACTGAGCGTTTGCCCCGATGCACAGCGCCCGACGCTGCTGGCGCAAGCGTGGACGGCGCGCGAAGCGGCGCTCAAGTGCGCGGGCTTGCCGCTGGCGGAGTGGAACGGGGTGGCACCGGCTTGCCGCTTGCACGCCTTGGCCTTGCCTGCGCCGCATGTGGCGACCCTGGCATATTAATCTTCCTTGCCTTTGCCGCTACGGCTACCGCCGATCTGGACGAAAATCAGTTTTACGATAATACTGACGAGCAATCCCAGCACCCCGATCAATTCCAGCATGGTCTTTCCTTTGCAGTGACAGCAGACCAGGCCACTGTAACGCGAACACCGGGGCCAGGCTAATATCAAATCAGGCAGTCACCGATCTCGAAAAGGCATACGATTGATTTCCATCAGACAGTTCCGCTATTTTGTCGAAGTCGTCGATGCAGGCAGCTATTCGCGCGCAGCGGAAAAGCTGTATATCGCGCAGTCGGCCCTGAGCCGGCAAATCAAGGAACTGGAAACCGAAGTACAGGCCCTGCTGCTGACGCGCGACGCGCGCCATATCGAACTCACGCCGGCCGGACAGGTCTTTTATGAACGGGCCAGGCGCATCCTCGAAGACATCGAGGAAACCGTGCGCCAGACGCGACACGTGGGACAAGGGGCGCAAGGCATCATCCGCCTGCTGCATTCGAGCTCCGTGACCCTCACGCCCGCCATCGGCGCCGTGCTGAACCGCCTGCTGGCGCAGTTCCCCGGCGTTTCGCTCGATGTGTCGAAAGGCTCGTCGGAAAACCAGGCGGCTGACATCGAGGAAGGCCGCGCCGACCTGGGCCTGGTGCGCCTGCCCACCTTGCGCAAGCATGCCAATATCGTCGTGCGCGAGCTGTACGGGGAAAAGCTGGTGGTAGCCGTGTCGTCGGCGTCGCCGCTGGCCGCGCTGCAGCGCACGACGATAGCCGCCCTGCGCGACGAAGCCTTCGTCTCGATTCCGCACAAGGACCGGGGAGGCCTCAGCTACCTTGTGGCGGGCCTGTGCCTGGCGCAGGGCTACTTCCCGAAGGCGGCGCGTGCCCTGTCGCGCAAGACCTCGCAGCTGAACCTGATCGAGGCCAACATGGGCATCGCCATCGTCCCCGACAGCATGCGCCTGGTGGCGCCGCCCGGCGTGCGTTTTATTATGCTGCCGGACGAAGAGTCGCATTCCGTCGTCGGCCTGATCTCGCCGCGCGCGGCCAGCGGCATGGTGGCCGCATTTACGGAAGCGTTCGTGCGCGAGATGAACGCGTTGGCAACGACGGATTAACCTTCCGCATACAGCGCCGCATCCACGTCGCGCACGGCCGCCATCAGCAGGGCCAGCTTCATGACATCGAGCTTGCCATCGGTGCGCACGCGCGAGCACAGATCGATGCCGTAGGGGCGCACCTGGCGCAGGGCCTCCATCACGTTGTTTGCATCCAGCCCGCCGGCCAGGAACACGGGACGCGAGCTGGTGCGCACGAAGCGCGCGCTGACGGACCAGTCATGCGTGCGGCCCGTGCCGCCCAGTTCCGGAACCAACGCGCCGGGACGGCCGGAATCGAGCAGGAAAGCATGCACATGGGGCGCGTAGGCGGGAATCAGTTCCAGCGCCTGCGGCCCTGCCACGTGGATCACTTGCACACGCCGCACGTGCGGCAGCAAGCGCGCCAGCTGCGCCACTTCGCCGGGGTCGATATGGCCGACGATCTGCACGGTGGACGGCTGCGTGGCGCGCACGTGTTCGGCGATGCGTTGCGCCGTCGTCTCGGCGGTCAGCAGGAACGTGGCGACGGGGGGCGGCGTCCAGGCGGCAATCTGCGCGATGCGCGCGTCGGGAATCGGGCCGGGGCCGGACGGCATGGCGGCCACCAGGCCCAGCGCGTCGGCGCCGGCGGCAATGGCCAGTTGCGCTTCGTCGATGGAAGCGATGCAGCAGATCTTGATACGGGTTCTCATGGCCTTGCGTACTCAATCGGGATGATCAACATTACAACACAGGGTAGCATGCACGCCAAGACACGCGGTCAAGGCCGCGCACGATTGTGTGCCAGAATGGCTGCATTGCCCACATCCAGAGGAATCCATGGCCGACTACAAAAACCCCAGCTACGTGGCCCGCTCCATGCACCCGCGTTTTGATGAACTGACCTCGCCCGGCGAAGCCGTGCCGTATTCGGGCATCTACCGCTGCGACGGCTGCGCGCACGAGATCGTATCGACGGAAGGCCACGTCATGCCGCCGCAAAACCACCATCAGCACAGCAGCGAGCAAGGTGCTATCCGCTGGCGCCTGATCGTCAGTCCGCGCTGATTGACACGCATCAGGTGGCGGACGATACTTGATTTATCCGGCATCGCCATTGGAACGTCACTGGAACACCAGCATGCGCATCATCGATTTTGAAGTCCGCAAGGCGTGCCCGCCGCAGTTGTGCGATTGCGAACGCGAGCGCCTGCTCGACGATCCGCAGGCGGACGTTTCCATCCTGCGCCTGAACCTGACGGAAGAAAAGCACCTGCTGGCACACATCGAGAGCATCGCCACGCATGCGCAGCTGCAAAAGCTGCAGCTGCTGCTGAAGAAAAACCTGGGCGTGGAATTGCAGATCGCGCCGGGCAACGGCGAAGTGCGCACCGTGCGCGGCTTCCAGATCCGCCTGCTGGAGCGACCCGGCCTGTGCCGCAAGACGCGCGCCGCCATTCCGGCCGCCGTGCGCCGCTGCCTGGCCGCGCATCCCGGGATCGCGTTTGCGATATTGAATGAAAACGATTTGCTGGGTGGAGTTTAGACGCTGGCGCGGATGGGAATGACTTTCCCCTTCGCCGCGCGCGCGCGCAATTGTCCGCAGCCGCCCTCCACATCCTGCCCGGCCGAATCGCGCAATTTGGTCAGCACGCCGCGCTCGTGCAGGGCGGCGGCAATGGCGCGCGCCTTTTCCCAGCTGGGGCGCCGGAACGGCAAGTCGTCGATGGTGTTGTAGGGGATCATATTGAGCACGGCGTACTTGCCCTTCAGGAGTTCCACGATGCCATCCATCTCGTCGTCGCCATCATTGACGCCGTCCATCAAGGTCCATTGATACTGCACCGGATAGCTGGTGAGGCGCGCATACGCTTCGCCGAACTCCACCAGTGCGCGCGGCGACAGCTTTGGCGCGCGCGGCAGCAGCTGTTCGCGCAAGTCCGCCTTGGTGGTGTGCAGGGACAGGGCCAGCGCCGGCTTGACCCTTCCCAGCGGCAGGCGCTCGAAGGCGCGCGGGTCGCCCACGGTGGAAAACACGAGGTTCTTGTGGCCGATATTGCCCTCGGTGCCCAGCAGCTCGATCGCTTCCATCACATTGTTCAGGTTATGCGCCGGTTCGCCCATGCCCATGAAGACGACTTTTTTCACGGGGCGCAAGGTGCGCGCCAGTACCACCTGGGCGATAATCTCGCCGCTGGTGACTTGCCGGATCAAGCCGTCGCGGCCCGTCATGCAGAACTGGCAGCCCACAGCGCAACCGACCTGGCTCGATACGCACAGGCCGTCGCGCGGCAGCAGCACGCTTTCCACCGTCTGGCCGTCATGCAGTCCCACCAGCAGGCGCGCGGAACCGTCCGCGCCAGGATGGCTACTGAGCAATTTCAGCATGCCCTGCAATTCGAGGTCGAGCGCAGGCAGGGCCTCGCGCACGGGCAGCGGCAAAAAGTCTTCGGCGCGGCGACGGCCCTGGTCGTGCGGCTGCGCCTGTATCCAGTCGCGCAACACGCGCTGTTCGTGCAAAGGCTTGGCGCCCAGGGCGCGCAGGCGCTGGCGGAGATGATCGATTTGCATGGCGTCGGAATAAAGAACGGCGCGCCGGCAGGAATGCGGGGCGCGCCGCGAATGGCAAGGAAAAAGCTTAGACTTTTTTCACGAATTCGGTTTTCAGGCTCATGGAGCCGAAACCGTCGATCTTGCAGTCGATATCGTGGTCGCTGTCGACCAGGCGGATATTCTTGACCTTGGTACCCATCTTGACGACACCGCCGCCGCCCTTCAATTTCAAGTCCTTGATGACGCTGACCGTGTCGCCATCCTGCAGGATATTGCCGGCCGAATCGCGGTACACGCGGGCGCCCTCTTCCGCTGATTCACCAGCCGTGGCCGACCATTCATGCGCGCATTCAGGGCAGACCAACTGGCTGCCGTCTTCGTACGTGAATTCGGACTTGCATTGCGGGCATGGTGGTAATGTGCTCATTTTTTCTCTGTCTGGTGAACAGCACGTGCTGTAAAAGCCGACAGTATACTGCCTACGCCCCGCATCAGCGGGCTTTTTTCGCCATCATTATCAAGGACGGTGAATAATCTCGATGGTGCTGTGGACAATTTCCTCGTGTATGCCGATGCGCGCGCGCAGCTCCGCGCCTGTCAGCGAGGCGTCGCGGCTGACGACGGACAAGGCGCACGAATACAGCTGCTTGCCCACCCGCCACACGTGCAGGTCGACGATGCGCGGCGTGTCGCCGGCACTTTCCACTTCCACCGCCTCGCGGATTTCGTCCACCACGGGATGGTCCATCTCGCGGTCCAGCAAGACCTTGCCCGTCTCCTGCATCAGTCTTTTCGCCCACAGCGCCACCAGCGCGGCACCGACGATACCCATCACGGGATCGAGCCAGCGCCAGCCGTACAGCCAGGCGCCGCCCAGCGCAACGATGGCCAGCACGGATGTGGCGGCGTCGGCCAGCACGTGGATGTACGCAGCCTTCATGTTCAGATCTTCGCCATGGCCATGATCATGATCATGCTGATCGTGATGCTCGTGGCCATGGTGATGCTCGTGGTCGTGGTGTCCGCCGAGGATCAGCGCGCACACGAGGTTGACAGCCAAGCCGAAGGCCGCCACCGCCATCGCCTGCGGATAGTGGATGGGCTGCGGCGACAACAGGCGCTCGACGGAAGCGGCCACCATCAACACGGCCACGCCCAGCAGCAGGATGGCGCTGGTGTAGCCGGCCAGCACCTCGATCTTCCACGTGCCGAAGGCAAAGCGGGGGTCGCGCGCATAGCGGCGCGCCGCCGCGTACGCAAACGCGGCCAGGCCGATGGCCAGCGCGTGCGAACTCATATGCCAGCCATCGGCCAGCAGGGCCATGGAGTTGTACCACCAGCCGGCGACGATTTCCAGCAGCATGGTGGCCAGGGTAATCCACATGACGATGCGCGCGCGGCGTTCCGCCTTGTCGCTGGCCCCGCCAAAGACGTGTTCGTGCTGCCAGGCGGACAGGTCTTCCTCGATATGTTGCAGTTTCATGCTGGTCTCTCCGACGGATTATTTGAGGTAGGTGCGCAGGATGGCAGCGATGTCGTCGGCCCCCCTGGTACGCTCGTCGCTGGCCAGGTCGGGACTGGCCACGTGCTCGCGCAAGTGCTCTTCGATCACTTCGGCCATCAGGCCATTCACGGCGCCGCGCACGGCGGCGATCAGTTGCAGCACCTCGCCGCAGTCGCGACCCTCTTCCAGGCCCCGCTCCAGGCCTTCCACCTGCCCGCGGATGCGCTTCACGCGATTGAGCAGCTTGGTCTTGTTATGCGTTGTGTGTCCCATGATTCCACCCAGATAAATACTATAGGGGGGTATACTATCAGAGAGAACCGGGCGGGGTGATATTTTGCAGCTTGCTGGCCAGCGAAGCATCGGACAATTCGCCCAGATGCGTATCGACCAGGCGCCCCTGCGCGTCATAAAACAGGGTGGTGGGCAGGGCCGAGGAACCGGCCGCCCTACCTAACGCCGCCTCGCTGTCGAGCACCACATTGCGCAGGGTCACGCCGCTCCTGTCCAGGAAAGCGCTGGCGGCCGCCGCATCCTCGCGCTGGTTCGCATACACGAAAACGATATCGGCGCGCGCCTGCTGCGACGCCGCCAGCACGGGCATCTCGCGCCGGCATGGCGGGCACCAGCTGGCCCACAGGTTGACCACCATCGGCTTGCCGCCGGCCAGCGCCGCCAGGGTCGTCGGTGCGCCGTCGAGCGCATGCAAGGCCACGGCTGGCAAGGCCGCCGGCTTGTCATACGCCAGCCCCATCCCTGCGCTCAACACACCCCAGGCCAGCGCGCCAGACACCGCGCTGATGGTCAGGGGACGGCGCATGGCCGCCATGGCGGGACGCCGACAGCGCCACGCAGCGATGGCCAGCGCAGCAGCGATGCCGGCAGGCGCCATGAAGCCGCCATCGCGGATATTCAGGATGGACCAGGGCGCAGCCAAGGGGACGCTGAAATACTGCTCATGCCAACGCAGAACGAAAGCCAGGCGCGCCGCCAGCAGGCCGGCGATCAGCAGGTCGGAAACGAGAGGGCCGGCATCCGGTAGTTGGCGGTAGCGCCGCAGCCACCACGCCACGCCGTAGGCGACGCACAGGGAAACAAACAGCAGGACGAGGCCCGTGGGCAGGGCCAGGGGGCCGATTTGCAGGGACAGCATGGGCGCTTTCAGGGGCGTTGAATGGACGGCCATTCTGCCCCATGCGGATTAAGCCAGCGTTAAGAAGCAGCCAGCGCTTCCCTGCGCACGAAGTGCATGGCTTGCGGCTGGTCCACCAGCACGCACTGCTTGCCCGTGCGCTTGCAATGGTCATGCACGCGCCAGTAGGCATCGTGGCTGACGCAGCCCGTCTGGCAAATCACCAGGTCGGCCGCCACCAGGCCCGCTTCCAGCGCCGCCGCATCATCGGCGCCATCGTCGCCGCCCGTGTGGTGCAGGAAGCGCCCGCCGGCCTGCTCGATGGCCTGCTGCGCTACGTTGGCGCCGCCCGCGCCCTGGCCCGGCTCCAGGTTTGAATAGTTGCCCACATATAGCACGGCTTTTTCACGTACGTCAGCCTGCAGGGCTGGCACGGGCAGCCATTGCAGGCGCAGCAATTCGCGCATCAGGTCCTGCACACGCTCACCGAGCCACTCGACCTTGCGGGCCAGCCTGGCACGCGTCGGCAAGCCAGGCACGCTGGCCGCCAGTTCGGCCAATTCATCGCGCGCCAGCGCCAGCTTCGTATCGCGGATCACGACTTGCGCCCGCGCGCGCATCAATTCCGACTCCAGCTGCGCGATGCGGGCCGCCTGTGCAGCCAGTTGCGCACTGCAGCGCGCCTGCGCGCGGCCATACTCGCCCATCAGCACGCGGTGCTCGTGCGCGATGTTATCCTCGATGTCGTACGAATTGCCCATTCCACCCTCCTCCACTGCGTGCGGCGCGCTGGCGCCTGCCCATCGTCCACCCCGTTGATTTGCATTATAAATGAGAATTATTATTATTTATCTATGCGCGTGCACGGTGTAGGGGTATAGGCGCCGCCGTGCTCGCATCAGGCGGGGGCTGGCAGGACTGCATGCGCCGCCATAAGTCATCCTGCACCTTGCGCACCAGCGCCATGCCGCCAGGCCCCTTGTAGCCCGGCAACTTGTTCGGCCAGGCCATGTCGACGAATAACTGGCGCTGCGGATCGATCAGCAGCGACTGGCCCACATAATTACCGGTGATCTCGCTCTTGTTGACGATCGACAGACGCGCGCCGCCCTCCACCGCCCGCTCTTCGAGCGCGACGCCGCTACGTTCAGCCACGTCGCGCAGCCCGCGCTCGCGCCACAGCGCCTGCTCCTGGAATTGCGCCGCGGGTGGACGCTCCAGCTTGACCACGGCTACCACTGGACCATCGATACCCGCCTGCAAGGAAAACCCCATGCGCTCCTGCAAGGCGATCGCGTATGCCGCATCCTTCACTGCAAGCTGGTAGCTGCCCGGGCCATCGTAGAACAGCAGGCCCGCCTGGTGATAGCCAGGCTGCACGCATTGTCCGTACTCATATACCAGCACGTCCAGGAACGGTGGGGCTGCCATGGCGGGCGAGAGGGCGGCGCATAGCGCTGCGGCTGCGGCGGCGCGCTTTTTTGTGGTCATGTGGTTTTCATGTTGAGATGGAGGTTGGCGAGGGCATGGTGCAAATGTCCAGGACTGCACTGTACAGCAAGGACGACTGCGCACGACTGGAGGGGCCTCGTGTGCGCTGGCCGCTGCGCGCAGCGCGGCAGAATGGCGATTCGGAGAGGGTTGGGCCGGCACGGCCCAACCCTTCAAATCCCACCGTTCCGTCCAGATGTCCAGTCCTAAAATAGGTTGACAGTATTTATTGCTGTTAGAACGCCCGATGCACCGCATCGGGCGTTTTGTATTGCAGGGCCATATGCGGCCGTTCCTGGTTGTATATCCGCACCGATTGCGCCACCATTTTGCTCGCCTGTTTCAGGTCTGCAGGTCGATTCAGCAGGAACTCGCCTTTCAGAATGCCGTTGATACGTTCGGCCAGCGCATTCTGATAACAGTCGTAGCCATCTGTCATGGAGCAAATCAGTCCGTGACGACGATGAATTTCCTGATAGTAAGTCGAGCAATACTGGATGCCCCTGTCTGAATGATGGATCAGCGGCGTCTTGCGCTGTCGCGCTCGCAGGGCCATTTTCAGGGCCTCGCTGACTTCCTCGGTTTGCAGGCTCGCGTGCACGTGGTAGCCCACGATTTTGCGCGAGTATGCATCCGTCACCAGGCTCAGATAGACGAATTTGCCGGCAGTCGGGAGATACGTAATATCCGCTACCCACACCTGCTCCGGCTGCGTGGCAAGCACTTGTCCCGGTCCCTCCTTGAGCAGGTTGGGATGGCGCCGGAAGCGGTGATGGCTGTTCGTGGTCTTGTGATAGGCCCGCTGTGG
>NZ_JBNYXM010000059.1:0-8071 GCF_051380665.1 Janthinobacterium lyxosi | reverse complement strand
GCCAGCGGCGCCACTCGCGCCTCGGCAATGTTCCGCCCGCGTTGTTTGCTGAAAAATTCAGCAAACAACCACAGGCGGCTTGAAACAAGAGTGTCCGCTATTGACAGTACACCTCAATTGACAGTACACCTCACTTACTGCGAGGCCACCCGGTTTTACATTGGCTAGCTGCGTCGGGAGCGAAGCCGTAAGGTTATGATTCACGGCAAATGATGTGGGTCGTTAGTAGAGCAAATAAAGTTGGTCGGACCACACACAGTTAAGTGTGTGACTCAATAAGCCAAGCGAACAGGGAAAACTAGATGCGATAGCAATCGCAGTCCGCCGTGACTACCGGTCCAGGTAAGGCATCAGGATGTTCTCAAGCCACTCGACGAAGAGGCGTACCCGGCGTGACAGGTTATGTCGGTGTGCTACCACGATAGATACTGGCAAGGATTTTGGCCGCAAATCAGGCAGAATTTCTATTAGCTCGCCACTGCGAAGGAAAGGCTGAAGGCTCGAAAGGCCGGCCTGAATCAGCCCAAGCCCCGCCAGGCCGGCGCCATGGTATGTCTGCACGTTGTTGACGCTGAGCGATCCTGGAAGTGCAAGCACAGCATAGGTCTGACCTGTTGGATATTCCCAACCAAGCGTCCGACTGCCCAGTGTTGGGGTGTAGTGCACCATGCGATGTCCCTGCGCCAACAGGTCTTCCAGCGTGTGCGGAACGCCGTACCGCGCTAGGTAGGCTGGACTCGCGGCATTCACCATCCGCAAGGTGCCAAGCGTCCGCGCAACGAGGGTCTCGTCAACGATGCCACCAACGCGAAGGACGCAATCCATGCCTTCCTGAATCAAATCAACGCGCCGGTCAGTGCTGGATAACTCCAGCTCGATTCCGGGGTATCTCTCCATGAACGTGGGCAACGCCGGCATTACCGTGGAGCGAGCAAATTCAGTAGGCAGATCGATGCGGAGACGGCCGCTGAGCGGGGCCTCGCTCGCGGCGAACATCGCGCTTAGGTCCTCAGCATCGGCAAGCAATGCACGTGCGCGCGCGTAAAAGCTGCGGCCATCCTCAGTCAACTGCACTATCCGGGTTGAGCGGTGCAGCAAACGGGCGCCCATCTGAGCCTCCAGTTCACGCACCACGTTCGATGCGCGTCCTTTCTGGATGCCGAGACTCTCTGCGGCGTGAGTGAAACTGCCCATTTCTGCAATGCGAACAAAGATTGCCAGCGCCTCAAGATTTTGCATTGTAATTTTTTAGGGTAACAATGGGTTTTGATTGGAGTACTTTATAGCAAAAGTCGCACAGGGCATAGTTAACTCTACTGGAGCAAAGGGTTGCTCCCACGAATGTTGGAGGTCGCAATGCTCTATAAGTAACTGGGAAACACTGGACTGTTCGTGTCCGAGCTTTGTCTCGGCACCATGACCTTCGGACCTTCGGGACAAGAAGGCCTGTATCACGATATTGCGGGGATGGATCAGCTGACGGCAGATAGCATCGTTGAACAATGCATCGCTGCCGGGGTCAACTTCTTCGATACCGCTGATGTTTACACGCAGGGCCAGTCCGAGCGAATGCTGGGGCCGGCTTTAAAAAATCTTGGCTGGAGCAGAATTTAAGTGCCGTAAAGCTCCAATTCGATGCTGATGACCTCGACTTGCTTGATAGCGTCAGCGAGCTCACGCCTGAGTATCCCGGGTGGATGCTTGAGCGCAACTCTCCTACGCGTATGCCCGCTGGCACCCAAATCATGACGGGCGTGCCTATTCCAACAGTAAATGCGAACGAGGCCGCCGTTGATCTCTGAGCGACGCGCAGAGTGCAGCTTAAAGCAACTGCAAAAGCACACTTATCGCAGCGTTGTGGTTTCCGTTTTTTCTGACGTCCGCTAAAGCTAGCGAATCACATTACTTAACATTAAGGTTTTTATCATGAGCATGCATTCTTCGGAATTAAAAGGTGTCGTTATTTTCCATTCGGGCTATGGCCACACTAAGCGGGTGGCGGATGCCGTTGCGACAGGCGCGAGAGCAAGCTCGTTGCAAATCGATGCAGATGGGAATCTGTCCGACCAGGCATGGGCGGAAATCGATCAAGCACATTTCATCATTTTGGGATCGCCCACCTATATGGGCGGACCTAGCTGGCAATTCAAGAAATTCGCGGACGCTTCGTCCAAACCATGGTTCGCAGATCTTTGGAAGGACAAAGTTTTTGGGGGATTCACTAATAGCGCCAGCGTCAATGGAGACAAACTGGCGACGCTGCAGTATTTCAGCCTGCTTGCCGCACAACATCGCGGTATCTGGGTGGGCGTGGGAATGAAATCGTCCAATACAAAGGCCTCTCAACGAGATGACATCAATCGTATGGGGTCCTTCCTCGGGCCGATGGCGCTGTCGCCGGCCGATGCGGCACCCGAAGAAATGTCTTCAGGCGACTTGGAAACCGCGCGTCTTTACGGCTCGCGTGTTGCCGAGATAGCTGCAAAATTGCTCTTGGGCGCTACACCATACTGATTCCTGCTCAAGCAACTAAACTAATTACTCTCATGAATACGTCAAATATAGACTTGTCCTCGCAATTACGCACCGAACGCATCGCAGTTGAAACGCTGTATCGCGCGTTTAACGAGCAAAAGCCAGATATCGTGGATTCGATCCTCGCACCGGAGTGGCAGGATATTCCGCTGGCGCCAGGCCAAGGATCCGGTCCAGCCGGCATCAAGCCCATCATTCGCATGGTTGTTGCCGCGTTCCCGGACGTGCACATCACTATCCACGACATGGTTCAAGAGCCGGGCAAGGTTGGCGTGCGTGCCGAGCTCAGCGGTACTCATCTGGGCGAGCTGTTCGGCATTGCGCCAACCGGCAAAAAGGTGAGCTTCCGCCTGCACGAATTTCACACCGTAGCCACCGGCCTAATCACCACCACCTGGCACATGGAGGACTGGTTCGGTTTGTTCTTGCAACTGGGCCAATTCCCATCGCATGGTTAAACTCATCAATATCGGCCGGCATTACATCAGAAATATCAGCTGGTGGAGAATGCTGGCATCTGAAACGCGGCTCCCCTGCCGCGCAAAGAACTGACGCCAGCTGTTGGTTTGGTCGTCATTCAATGGTCTAGGCAGCGTCAGATCACTTTTGCCTGGTTTACGACAGGATCGCGGCGTTCGCGAGGACGTAGAGGGGCGTCAAGTCGGCCGGGTTAATTCGGCCAGCAAACGAACACGCTCGGGCTTGAGAAAGAATCGTCAGTAGGAAAAACCTGTTTCAACCTATACCAAATGATTGCAAACAAGCCCATGTTTTCGTAGGGGTAAATGCAGGGGCAAAAACTCACAGACAAGAAAAAGGCCAATCCGAAGATTGGCCTAAGTCTTTGATTCTATTGGTCGGGACGAGAAGATTCGAACTTCTGACCCCATGCACCCCATGTGAAAAAACGATGTACGGGCATGCACGCCAATGTCAAATCAAAAATAAATAATCGTTATAAATCAATAACTTAGAAAATATGTTTGTACGATGACATACGAGGAGATACACTAGCAACCAATACTATTTAAGGCACGGTTAAGGCACGGAAACGATATGGCAAAAATGACGGCGAACCAAGTGGCGGCGCTCAAGCCGAAAGACAAGTCATACAAGCAGAACGTGGATACCGGATTGCAGCTCCGCATAGCAATCAACGGCGTGAAAACATGGGTAGTCCAATATGTGATTGACGGTAAGCAGCGTGAAATGCGCCTCGCACGCCCCTTCGGCACGACCACCAGCGATGGCTATATGTCTCTGGCCGACGCGCGTGAAGAGGCTGCCAAGGTGCGCGCGATGGCCCGATCTGGTGTCGATATTCAGGTTCAGCAGGAAGAGCAACGGGCAACTGTGGAGCGGATAAAATCCGAGGCGATTGCAGAGCAGGAGGCGGCCGCAGCAATTAATAAGGCGGCCAGCCTGACCGTCCAAGATATGTTCGACGCATGGATAACTGACGGCGTGCGCCGCAAGGACGGCAACGCCATGCTCAAGCGCATGTTCGCTGCCGACGTGCTCCCAGCCATAGGCGCCGTGGCCATCAAGGACGTGACCGAGCACCATTTGCGCGGCGTGCTTCGCGCTATGGTCGAGCGAGGCGTCAACAGGTCGGCCGTGATGCAGCGGAACAGCCTGACGCAAATGTTCGCCTGGGCCCGCAAGCGGCAGCCCTGGCGCAAGCTACTGGTCGACGGCGATCCGATGGAACTGATCGAAATCGACAAGATCGTCAGCCCCGACTATGACCTCGACAATATGCGGGATCGCATCCTGTCGGCCGACGAGATCCGCGAGCTGCACGCCATCATCGCCAGGATGCACACGGACTACGACGCCGCGCCAAACAAGCGCATCGTGCAGCAGCCCCTAGAGGCGACGACCGAGCGCGCCATCTGGATCATGCTGTCGACCATGTGCCGCGTCGGCGAGACAGCAAAGGCGCGCTGGGAGCACGTCAACCTGGCCGCCGGCACCTGGTTCATCCCGAAAGAAAACGTCAAGGACAACGTAGCCGACCTGACCGTCTACCTGTCGGCGTTCGCGCTGGACCAGTTCCAGCAGTTGCACGCGCGCACTGGCCGCAGCGCCTGGTGCTTTCCAGCGCGGAACAACGACGCCAACATCGAGGGTAAGTCGATCAGCAAGCAGGTCGGCGACCGCCAGTCCATGTTCAAGAAAAACAAGGATGGCACGCCGCGCGCGCCACTGAGGAATCGACGCAGCGACGATACTCTGGTGCTGGGTGGTGGGAAGAATGGGGCCTGGACGCCACACGACCTGCGCCGGACGGGCGCGACGATGATGCAGGCGCTGGGCATATCACTGGAGCTGATCGACCGTTGCCAAAACCATGTGCTGCCGGGCAGCAAGGTGCGCAGGCACTACATGCTGCACGACTATGCGGACGAGAAGCGGGCGGCTTGGGCGGCGCTGGGTGAGAGGTTGGCGGCGCTGATCGCGCTTCGTGACAATGTGTGATTATTTCTTGTTGGCAATTTGCTATACTTGCCCGTATTACTTAACCATATTTCAATAGATAAATATTGAAATTCAATCTCTCGGAAAAACAATAGGGAAATGAAAAGATTAATAACTGTCTTCGCTATTTATTGTATTTGGTGCTCTATTCTTGCCTTTGTTGACGTCGATTGGGATGCGAAGAGCGAGCTTACAGTCAAGGATTCGATGTACAAACAAACCTTGTACATGAGTCGACCGCAACTAAAAGTATATTTTAACGACCTTGATACCATTGATTCTGCATCAATGATGGGGGGAGTTAAAGGGAATTTTTTAGACGGAAAAGAAGTTAGCGACATACATGAGTTAGCCAACAGAATTCGATCAAAAAAGGGGCAAGAAGCTATCGACTATCCATCAAAACCATTTATCGATAGCGTCCGCAGCTTCTTTGTAATTCCGTTTCAGGTTTGGATGTCCAGGGATTAAATTAGCCCCAAAATGCCGCAGAAATTTCTACCATCCTATCAAGCCACTTGCCGTCACAAACGCCTGACACGCCCGCCCCGTTGCAGCCACCTCTTCCGTTTGCAGGATCAAGGCTTGAATATCTCGCGCCACCGCGTCAGGAAGTAGCCCGCCGGCGGGATCGGCTGCAGCGCCTCTTTCGGCGCCTGCGCCGCCGGCCGGGGCGGCAGGTCCAGCACTTGCACAGAAGGCGTGCTTACGACGCTAAGACAGCCCTCGATAATCGCCTCCAGCTCACCCTCGTATTCCCGCCCGCGCGGCCAGTCCCGCGCTAGTGCCAGGATGATCTCGCCATCCGTTGCCGCTGGCGTCAGCTTGTCGAACTCATAGGCCGGCCGCTGCGGCACCACCTTTACACATGGTGTAAAGACGGGAACTTCGCCCCGCTGCGGCGCCAGTGGCGCGCTGCCGCAGCCGGTAAGCAGCAATACAAGCATCCATCTCATCGCACGCCCTCCAGCAACAGCCTGACGGCCGGCATGGCCTCGTCGCAGGTCGTGGCACGCGCGCCAGCGACCTGCGCCAGGGCGGCGTCATACTTCTTACCCTTGGCAGCGGCCGCCTCCCGTGCCGCCGCGCCGCGCTCCTGCGCCGCCAGGGTTGCCTTGGCCATGCCATCGATGGCGCGGTTTTGCTCGATGATCGAGCTGCGCAGCTGCGCGCTAACGCCTTGCTCCAGCACCAGCGCAGCGCGCGTGGCGTCACGGTCACCGGCGGCCAGCCACCAGCCGGTGCCGGTGGAGCTGGCCACCAGTAACAGCGCGGCGGCCAGGACGATGGCGGCCGCCTTCCAGACTCCGCTGACGGCGCCGGCCACCAACGCGCCCAAGGCGCTCACGGCCGCACCTGCAAGATGCCAGCGCGCGGGCCGTGGCGGTCGATGGTGATGATGCGATTGATCGGCTTGGCCACCATGCGCGTGCTGACATGCACCCAGGTCAGTTCGTTGATGATCTGGCCGATGCCGAACTCGTCCAGCTTGGGCAGTAGCGCCTGGCATACCTGGTACGGCGTCATGCGCAGCGCCTTGAAGTCAGCCGCGCAGCCGCGCACATGGTCGCTACCATCGCTGCTGCCGACGCCCCGATTTACCGGAATCGAGCGGTAGCCGCTGATATTGGTCAGCGGCGTGTCGATGCCGGCGCAAGCCGTCAGGTAATTGCGGATGCGCTGCAGCAGCTCGGCCGTGCGCTGCAGTTCGGCCAGCACGACGGCCGGCGGCGCGTTGTCGACACCATGGCGCGCCGCCCAGTCGGAGGCCGTCAGTTCGGCCAGCGAGAAATTTTTACTCAGTTGCATGACGATCCCTTCCAGAACGATGAGCGCCGGTCGACGCAGACTAGCGCAGCGATGCCACAATGGAGCAGCACCTCGGGCCAGGCCGGTGTCACGCCGAACAGCAGCACGGCGGCGGCACCGGCCGTGAGCGCTATCCACGTGATGCGGATAGGACTGCCCGTGCCAGGCCGCATGTGATTGAGCTCGACGAACAGCCCTCGCGCCAACACGATGGCCGCCGCCGCCATGTCGATCAAATACAAAATGTTCATGGCACGTCTCCTTTCTTGCGCAACCAGGCGAATGCGGCCGGGATGATGACCTGGGCGCACAGGCCCAGGCCCGCTGCGGCGGCGATGCGGATACCCGATTCGCCGGCGCTCGACAGGAATGGAAAATAATTCGCTGCGGTGACGCTGGCCACCGGCGCGAACCAGCCGGCGATCAGCGAGGAGCCGATCACGCTGCCGGCGATCTGCGGGCCGCGCATGGGCGGCAGGTAGGACAGCGAAACTAGGCCGCCAGCCAGGCCGGCCAGCAGCGCGTCATACTGCACGCCCAGGATGGATCCGGTCAGGGTGATGGTGCCGGCGGCGATTGCAATGCCGACGGTGCTGCTTGCAGGTTCAGCCATATTGGCCTTTCGGGTTGGGTATGTGGGTGGATTGCTCTAGAGCAGCGGCTAGCGCTGACATTACGAGCATGGCTGTCTCATTTCTAGGGAAAGGTGAGACAGTATTTTTCTGATGGTGGAAATGAAAAAACCCGCCGAAGCGGGTTTGTGGTGGAGTGCTGCTGTGCTACACGACCTTGACCATCACATAGGCCCGGCCGTCCGGTTCAATCGAAATCACGCGGCCGACCGCGCGCAAGTACTGCTTCATGCTGAGGTCATCCTCGTGCACGGCAATGCCCTTGATGCCGGCACCGTCCTGCACCGGCACGATGTAGTCGCCCGGCTGGGCGCCTTGCACGTTGACCGGCACGCGGCCGGCGATGGCGATGCGGTCGACCTTCTGGCGCTCGACCTCCAGCGCCGCGTCGAAGGCAGCCATGGCCTCGGCGTCCTGCTGCGCGGCGATGTTGTGGGTGGCCAGCGCGGCGGTGTAGGTGGACTGCTTTTCGGCCCACTCGTCATCGGTGTCGCCGAGTTCGGTTACCACGTCCTCATATTCCGGCGGATTGGTACCGGGCACTGGCTGCTGCGTGACCACGTCTTCACGGCGCAGGGGCTGGGTCGGTGCTGGCCCTGCCTGGGGCGATGGGC